>NZ_JBFRCF010000020.1:0-156482 GCF_040965655.1 Paraburkholderia sp. EG286B
CCCGTCATGCCTGATGACCATAGCGAGCTGGTCCCACCCCTTCCCATCCCGAACAGGACCGTGAAACAGCTCCACGCCGATGATAGTGCGGATTGCCCGTGTGAAAGTAGGTAATCGTCAGGCTCCTCTACAAGCGAGACCCCGGCCCTAAAAAGCCGGGGTTTTTGCTTTTCCGCTCTCCCTATAAGTGAGAGCGTTGTGGGATCGACGCCGAACAAAGTGCTTGACACGATTCGGATGTTCCCCCATAATCATCAGTTCTCTGCGGAGGGGTGCCCGAGTGGCTAAAGGGGGCAGACTGTAAATCTGTTGGCTTACGCCTACGTTGGTTCGAATCCAACCTCCTCCACCAGAATTCAGCTGTAGCAGTGACGGGCCGGTAAAGATTGCGCTAGCAGCTGCGCGATCGAAATGGCCGGCGAACCTCGCGGGTGTAGCTCAATGGTAGAGCAGAAGCCTTCCAAGCTTACGACGAGGGTTCGATTCCCTTCACCCGCTCCAGCGAAGCATTAAAGCGGTTCAGAGCAGTTTTCGCCCATGTGGCTCAGTGGTAGAGCACTCCCTTGGTAAGGGAGAGGTCGGCAGTTCGATCCTGCCCATGGGCACCAGCCGGATCTAGCGGGCGTCTAAAGCCCCGCATCGAGCAGGCAGCAGCAAGCCAGTGATTGTTTGCGCGCCCCGCGCAACGTACGGAAAAATCCTCTTAGGAGTCGAAAATGGCCAAGGGTAAGTTTGAGCGGACCAAGCCGCACGTGAACGTGGGCACGATCGGTCACGTTGACCACGGCAAGACCACGCTGACGGCAGCGATCACGACGGTTCTGACCGCGAAGTTCGGCGGCGAAGCGAAGGCGTACGACCAGATCGACGCAGCGCCGGAAGAAAAGGCACGTGGTATTACCATCAACACCGCGCACGTCGAGTACGAAACGGCTAACCGCCACTACGCACACGTCGACTGCCCGGGCCACGCTGACTACGTGAAGAACATGATCACGGGCGCGGCGCAGATGGACGGCGCGATCCTGGTGTGCTCGGCCGCTGACGGCCCGATGCCGCAAACGCGTGAGCACATCCTGCTCGCCCGTCAGGTCGGCGTGCCTTACATCATCGTGTTCCTGAACAAGTGCGACATGGTCGACGACGCCGAGCTGCTCGAGCTGGTCGAAATGGAAGTGCGCGAGCTCCTGTCGAAGTACGACTTCCCGGGCGACGACACGCCGATCATCAAGGGTTCGGCCAAGCTGGCGCTGGAAGGCGACAAGGGCGAACTGGGTGAGGTGGCGATCATGAACCTGGCCGACGCACTGGACACGTACATCCCGACGCCGGAGCGCGCAGTTGACGGCGCCTTCCTGATGCCGGTGGAAGACGTGTTCTCGATCTCGGGTCGCGGCACGGTGGTGACGGGTCGCGTCGAGCGCGGCATCGTCAAGGTCGGCGAGGAAATCGAAATCGTCGGTATCAAGCCGACGGTGAAGACGACCTGCACGGGCGTGGAAATGTTCCGCAAGCTGCTCGACCAGGGTCAGGCAGGCGACAACGTGGGTATCCTGCTGCGCGGCACGAAGCGTGAAGACGTGGAGCGTGGCCAGGTGCTGGCCAAGCCGGGTTCGATCACGCCGCACACGCACTTCACGGCTGAAGTGTACGTGCTGAGCAAGGACGAAGGCGGCCGTCACACGCCGTTCTTCAACAACTACCGTCCGCAGTTCTACTTCCGTACGACGGACGTGACGGGCTCGATCGAGCTGCCGAAGGACAAGGAAATGGTCATGCCGGGCGACAACGTGTCGATCACGGTGAAGCTGATCGCTCCGATCGCGATGGAAGAAGGTCTGCGCTTCGCAATCCGCGAAGGTGGCCGTACCGTCGGCGCCGGCGTGGTTGCAAAGATCATCGAGTAAGTTTTTTGCCAGTCTCGTTGATCGACTAAGTGGTTTCGGGGTTGGCGATGCCGCCAACCCCAAAATGGTTTAGGGGTATAGCTCAACTGGCAGAGCGTCGGTCTCCAAAACCGAAGGTTGGGGGTTCGATTCCCTCTGCCCCTGCCAACTTCTCGCGCTCAGGCGCGTTGTTCTTTAAGGTGTTATGGCGAATCCTTCCGTCGAAACTGTTAATACTTCCAGCGACAAGCTGATGCTTGCGGCGGGCGTATTGTTGGTTGTGGCCGGGTTCGTAGGGTTCTACTGGCTCGGTAGCCAGGAGTGGTATGTCCGCGGTGCAGCGCTCGCAGTGGGCGTGATCGCGGGGGTGGTGGTCGGTCTTCTCTCGGCGCCCGGCAAGAGCTTCATCGCGTTTGCCAAAGACTCGTACAAGGAAGTTCGCAAGGTCGTCTGGCCGACTCGCAAAGAGGCCACGCAAACGACCCTGGTGGTCTTCGGTTTTGTGCTGGCCATGGCCATCATTCTGTGGGTTTGCGACAAATCCATCGAGTGGGTGATTTTCTCGGCGATTCTGGGTTGGAAATGATATGAGCGATACACCGGCATCCCCGAGCGGAAAACGTTGGTATGTGGTGCACGCCTACTCCGGCATGGAGAAGAGCGTGCAACGTGCGCTTCAGGAGCGCATCGAACGTGCTGGCATGCAGGACAAGTTTGGCCAGATCCTCGTGCCGACTGAAGAAGTGGTCGAGGTGAAGGGTGGTCACAAATCGGTGACCGAGCGTCGTTTCTTTCCGGGCTACGTCCTGGTCGAGATGGAAATGACGGACGAAACGTGGCACCTCGTGAAGAACACGGCAAAGGTGACCGGTTTCGTCGGCGGGGCGCGTAATCGCCCGAGCCCGATTTCGCCGCGCGAAGTCGAAAAGATCATGTCGCAGATGCAGGAAGGCGTTGAGAAGCCGCGCCCCAAGACCCTGTTCGAAGTCGGCGAGATGGTCCGCGTGAAGGAAGGTCCGTTCACGGACTTCAACGGCAGCGTCGAAGAAGTCAACTACGAAAAGTCGCGCGTCCGGGTCTCCGTCACCATTTTCGGTCGCGCCACACCGGTCGAACTCGAATTCGGCCAGGTCGAAAAGCTGTAAATCGAATACTACGGATCGCGCCTCGGGTGCGATCCGTTTTTCCGCGCTTACGGTCCGCGTTATGGCCGTAGAGGAGCGCCAGTAGTCTAATCGGCTGTAGATGCCGCCAAAGCAGTTGGCACAGCGAAGATTGTGGCGAACGCGCGCTACCACTCACCAGAACGCTCACGCGTTCCAAAGAGGTTTCAACATGGCAAAGAAAATCATCGGCTTTATCAAGCTGCAGATTCCTGCAGGTAAAGCCAACCCGTCGCCGCCGGTCGGTCCGGCACTGGGTCAGCGCGGCCTGAACATCATGGAGTTCTGCAAGGCGTTCAACGCGCAGACTCAAGCGATGGAACCGGGTCTGCCGACGCCGGTCGTGATCACGGCATTCGCGGACAAGAGCTTCACGTTCATCCTGAAGACGCCGCCGGCCACGATTCTGATCAAGAAGGCAGCGAAGGTCGACAAGGGTTCGGCCAAGCCGCATACGGACAAGGTCGCTACGATCACCCGCGCGCAAGCCGAGGAAATCGCCAAGACCAAGATGCCGGACCTTACGGCAGCCGATATGGATGCAGCGGTTCGCACGATCGCTGGTAGCGCCCGCTCGATGGGCATCATCGTGGAGGGTGTGTAAATGGCTAAGGTTTCCAAGCGTCAAAAGGCACTGGCTGCCAAGATCGACCGCCAAAAACAGTACCCGATCGGCGACGCACTGTCGCTCGTGAAGGAATGCGCCACGGCGAAGTTCGACGAGTCGATCGACGTCGCAGTGCAGCTCGGCATCGATGCGAAGAAGTCGGACCAGGTCGTTCGCGGCTCGGTCGTTCTGCCCGCAGGTACCGGCAAGTCGGTCCGCGTTGCAGTGTTCGCGCAAGGTGAAAAGGCTGAACAAGCCAAGGCAGCAGGCGCAGAGATCGTCGGTATGGAAGACCTCGCCGAGCAGATCAAGGGCGGCAACCTGAACTTCGACATCGTGATCGCTTCGCCGGACACGATGCGCGTCGTCGGTACGCTCGGTCAGATCCTCGGCCCGCGCGGCCTCATGCCGAACCCGAAGGTCGGCACCGTGACGCCGGACGTGGCGACCGCGGTCAAGAACGCGAAGGCGGGTCAGGTGCAATTCCGTGTCGACAAGGCCGGTATCATCCACGCCACCATCGGCCGTGCATCGTTCGAGCCGACCGCGCTGCGCAGCAACCTGGACGCGCTCCTCGACGCGCTGACCAAGGCGAAGCCGGCAACGAGCAAGGGCGTGTACCTGCGCAAGATCGCTGTCTCGAGCACGATGGGCGTTGGCGTTCGCGTCGACCAGACGTCGCTCGCAGCGTAATAGTTTTGCCGCGTTGAAGCTCGAAAGGGCTGCAGCGCGGATTTAAAGGGCTTTGGGCGGTTGTGCAGCGGCGGTAAGCGCGGTGCAACCGGTTGTCAAAGACCGTTGGCGGAAGTGCAGCAGTTGGGTGCTTCCTTAATGCAAAGCCAACGCAGATGGCGAACCCGAAAAGGTTTTGAAGTGCTGATGTGAGCGGATGCAGGCGGTAACGCCTGACGATGCAAACTGATTTACTCCGGACTGGTCGGTCGCCGTTGTTGAACGCGGCACATGTAGCGAAAGCAAAGTGTGTCGAATCTGGAGGTTAACCGTGCCACTGAACAAAGAAGGTAAGCAGGCCGTCGTGGCTGAAGTCTCCGCGCAAGTCGCGAAGGCTCAGACCATGGTGCTGGCCGAGTATCGTGGAATCGCGGTTGGCGATCTGACCAAGCTGCGCGCGAAAGCGCGTGAGCAGCAGGTGTACCTCCGCGTGTTGAAGAACACGCTGGCGCGTCGCGCTGTCGAAGGTACCCCGTTTGCTCCGCTGGCAGAGCAGATGACTGGCCCCCTGATCTACGGCATCTCGGAAGATGCAATTGCTGCTGCGAAGGTCGTCAATGACTTCGCGAAGGGCAATGACAAGTTGGTCATCAAGGCTGGTTCCTACGAAGGCAAGGTGATGGACGTGGCAGGCGTGCAAGCGCTGGCCAACATCCCGAGCCGCGAAGAACTGCTCTCGAAGCTGCTGTTCGTTATGCAAGCTCCTGTTTCCGGCTTCGCGCGTGCTCTGGCCGCGCTGGCGGAGAAGAAGCAAGCAGAAGCTGCCTGATTTCAGGCAGACGAACGAGCAAGAGCGAGAAAGATCGCTAGCTGTTTCCGAATTCAAATCTGGAGTAATTTCAAATGGCAATCGCAAAAGAAGACATCCTCGAAGCCGTTGGCTCGATGTCGGTTCTTGAACTGAACGAACTGGTCAAGGCGTTCGAAGAGAAGTTTGGCGTGTCGGCAGCTGCTGTGGCAGTCGCTGGCCCGGCAGGCGGCGGCGCTGCTGCTGCTGCTGAAGAGCAGACCGAATTCACGGTCAACCTGCTCGAAGCCGGCGCAAACAAGGTTTCGGTCATTAAGGCCGTTCGTGAACTGACGGGTCTCGGCCTGAAGGAAGCGAAGGACCTGGTCGACGGCGCACCGAAGCCCGTGAAGGAAGCGGTGCCCAAGGCTGCTGCTGAAGAAGCCAAGAAGAAGCTGGAAGAAGCCGGCGCGAAGGCTGAAATCAAGTAAGTTTCAGCGCGCTGTGCGAAGGCTGGCGGTTTTTACACCGCCGGCCTTTTTGTGCTTTGTGGATTCTGCGTTTTTGTGTTCGATTTTTTAGAAGTCGGAGGCGGGATGCGGGATCCAGAAGCCAAAGAAAAACGTCTTTCGCCGGGTGAGTGCCTCAAGGGCATGATCTGTGCGCACGACGCTTCTCTTTGTCTTCTGAAGCGACTGCAGAAGGCAAGTTTGGTCGGGCAGCGGGCACGTTATGACAAGCCGAAATCCGTTGCCGTCAGCCAGCGGTTGGTAGAGGCCAACCACCAAGCTTCCAGGGCTCGCGAAGCCATCGGGTCTCAGTCGGTGAACACTCGGGTCGTCCTACCCGCCGTGATTCGGAGATCGTATGCACTATTCCTTCACCGAGAAGAAGCGTATTCGCAAGAGTTTCGCGAAACGCCCCATCGTTCACCAGGTTCCTTTCCTGCTGGCTACCCAGCTTGAATCATTCAGCACATTCCTGCAAGCAGAAACGGCGACCGCACAACGCAAACCGGAAGGTCTGCAGGCAGCGTTTTCGTCCGTTTTTCCTATTGTTTCCCATAACGGCTTTGCTCGTCTAGAGTTCGTCAGCTACATGCTGTCGTCGCCGGCATTCAACATCAAGGAATGCCAGCAACGCGGTTTGACGTACTGCTCGGCGCTGCGCGCCAAGGTCCGTCTCGTCCTGCTCGACAAGGAATCGCCGAGCAAGCCGGTCGTCAAGGAAGTGAAGGAACAGGAAGTGTACATGGGCGAAATTCCGCTCATGACGCCGACTGGTTCGTTCGTCATCAACGGCACCGAGCGTGTCATCGTCTCGCAGCTGCATCGCTCGCCTGGCGTGTTCTTCGAACACGACAAGGGCAAGACGCACAGCTCGGGCAAGCTGCTCTTCTCGGCCCGTATCATTCCTTACCGCGGTTCGTGGCTCGACTTCGAGTTCGACCCGAAGGACGTGCTGTACTTCCGCGTCGACCGTCGCCGCAAGATGCCGGTCACGATCCTGCTGAAGGCCATCGGCCTCACGCCGGAACAGATCCTCGCGAACTTCTTCGTGTTCGACAACTTCACGCTGATGCCGGAAGGCGCGCAGATGGAGTTCGTACCGGAGCGTCTGCGCGGTGAAGTCGCGCGCTTCGACATCAGCGATCGCGAAGGCAAGGTCATTGTCCAGAAGGACAAGCGCATCAACGCGAAGCACATTCGCGACCTCGAAAGCGCGAAGACGACGTACATTTCGGTCCCCGAAGATTATCTGCTCGGTCGCGTTCTCGCGAAGAACGTCGTCGACGGCGACACGGGCGAAGTGATCGCGAACGCGAACGACGAGATCACCGAAAGCGTGCTCGAGAAGCTGCGCGAAGCGAAGATCAAGGACATCCAGACGCTCTACACGAACGATCTGGACCAGGGTCCGTACATCTCGTCGACGCTGCGTATCGACGAAACCGCCGACAAGATGGCCGCGCGCATCGCGATCTACCGCATGATGCGTCCGGGCGAGCCGCCGACCGAAGAAGCGGTCGAGGCGCTGTTCAACCGCCTGTTCTACAGCGAAGAAGCGTACGACCTCTCGAAGGTGGGTCGTATGAAGTTCAACCGCCGCGTGGGCCGTGACGAAATCGTCGGCCCGATGACGCTGCAGGACGACGACATCCTCGCGACCATCAAGATCCTCGTCGAGCTGCGTAACGGCAAGGGCGAAGTGGACGACATCGACCACCTCGGCAACCGTCGCGTGCGTTGCGTGGGCGAACTCGCGGAAAACCAGTTCCGCGCGGGTCTCGTGCGCGTCGAACGTGCCGTGAAGGAACGCCTCGGCCAGGCCGAAAGCGAAAACCTGATGCCGCACGACCTGATCAACTCGAAGCCGATTTCGTCGGCGATTCGCGAGTTCTTCGGTTCGTCGCAGCTGTCGCAGTTCATGGACCAGACCAACCCGCTCTCGGAAATCACGCACAAGCGTCGTGTTTCCGCACTGGGCCCGGGCGGTCTGACGCGCGAGCGCGCAGGCTTCGAAGTCCGCGACGTGCACCCGACCCACTACGGCCGCGTGTGTCCGATTGAGACGCCGGAAGGTCCGAACATCGGTCTGATCAACTCGCTCGCACTGTACGCGCACCTGAACGAATACGGCTTCCTCGAAACGCCGTATCGCAAGGTGGCAGACGGCAAGGTGACCGACCAGATCGACTACCTGTCGGCGATCGAAGAAGGCCGTTACGTGATCGCTCAGGCGAACGCGGCGGTGGCTGAAGACGGCACGCTGACCGACGAACTGGTTTCGTCGCGTGAAGCGGGCGAAACGCTGATGGTCACGCCGGACCGCATCCAGTACATGGACGTGGCGCCGTCGCAGATCGTCTCGGTTGCAGCCTCGCTGATTCCGTTCCTCGAGCACGACGACGCGAACCGTGCACTGATGGGCTCGAACATGCAGCGTCAGGCCGTGCCTTGCCTGCGTCCGGAAAAGCCGGTCGTCGGTACGGGTATCGAGCGCACCGTTGCGGTCGACTCGGGTACGACGGTTCAGGCGCTGCGTGGCGGCGTGGTCGACTACGTCGATGCAGGCCGTATCGTGATTCGTGTGAACGACGACGAAGCGGTTGCTGGTGAAGTGGGTGTGGACATCTACAACCTCATCAAGTACACGCGTTCGAACCAGAACACGAACATCAACCAGCGTCCGATCGTGAAGATGGGCGACAAGGTTGCGCGCGGCGACGTGCTGGCTGACGGCGCATCGACCGATCTGGGCGAGCTCGCGCTCGGCCAGAACATGCTGATCGCGTTCATGCCGTGGAACGGCTACAACTTCGAAGACTCGATCCTGATCTCGGAGAAGGTGGTTGCGGACGACCGTTACACGTCGATCCACATCGAAGAACTGAATGTCGTTGCACGCGACACGAAGCTCGGACCGGAAGAAATCACGCGCGACATTTCGAACCTCGCGGAAGTGCAGCTTGGCCGTCTCGACGAGTCGGGCATCGTGTACATCGGCGCGGAAGTCGAAGCGGGCGACGTGCTCGTGGGCAAGGTCACGCCGAAGGGCGAAACCCAGCTCACGCCGGAAGAAAAGCTGCTGCGCGCGATCTTCGGCGAGAAGGCTTCGGACGTGAAGGATACGTCGCTGCGCGTGCCCTCGGGCATGAGCGGCACGGTCATCGACGTGCAGGTGTTCACGCGTGAAGGCATCCAGCGCGACAAGCGTGCTCAACAGATCATCGACGATGAACTGAAGCGCTATCGCCTCGACCTGAACGACCAGCTGCGCATCGTGGAAGGCGACGCGTTCCAGCGTCTCGCCCGCATGCTCGAAGGCAAGGTCGCCAACGGCGGTCCGAAGAAGCTCGCGAAGGGCACGAAGATCGAGCGCGCGTACCTCGAAGATCTGGATCACTACCACTGGTTCGACATCCGCCTCGCGGACGAAGAAGCAGCGGCGCAGCTCGAAGCGATCAAGAACTCGATCGAAGAGAAGCGTCACCAGTTCGATCTGGCCTTCGAAGAGAAGCGCAAGAAGCTCACGCAAGGCGACGAACTGCCGCCGGGCGTGCTGAAGATGGTCAAGGTGTACCTCGCGGTGAAGCGCCGTCTGCAGCCTGGCGACAAGATGGCAGGCCGTCACGGTAACAAGGGTGTGGTGTCGAAGATCGTTCCGATCGAAGACATGCCGTACATGGCCGATGGCCGTCCGGCAGACGTCGTGCTGAACCCGCTGGGCGTGCCGTCACGGATGAACGTGGGTCAGGTTCTCGAAGTGCACCTCGGTTGGGCCGCGAAGGGTCTGGGCTGGCGTATTGGCGAGATGCTTGCGCGTCAGACGAAGGTTGCAGAGCTGCGTGAGTTCCTCACGAAGATCTACAACGAATCGGGCCACAAGGAAGACCTCGACAGCTTCAGCGACGACGAGATCCTCGAACTCGCGAAGAACCTGCGCGAAGGCGTGCCGTTCGCAACGCCGGTGTTCGACGGTGCGACCGAAGAGGAAATGGGCAAGATGCTCGATCTGGCATTCCCGGACGACGTCGCCCAGAACCTCGGCATGACGCCCTCGAAGAACCAGGTGCGTCTGTACGACGGCCGCACGGGCGAGATGTTCGAGCGTACGGTGACCGTGGGCTACATGCACTACCTGAAGCTGCACCACCTTGTCGACGACAAGATGCACGCGCGTTCGACGGGTCCGTACTCGCTCGTCACGCAGCAGCCGCTGGGTGGTAAGGCGCAATTCGGTGGTCAGCGCTTCGGTGAAATGGAAGTGTGGGCGCTCGAAGCGTATGGCGCTTCGTATGTGCTGCAGGAAATGTTGACGGTGAAGTCCGATGACGTGACGGGCCGGACGAAGGTGTACGAGAACCTCGTCAAGGGCGACCACGTGATCGACGCGGGCATGCCGGAATCCTTCAATGTGCTGGTGAAGGAAATCCGCTCGCTCGGCATCGACATCGACCTCGACCGCAACTAATCGGACTACGGAGAGAAGGCAATGAAAGCTCTGCTCGATCTATTCAAGCAAGTCCAACAAGAAGAAGTTTTTGACGCGATCAAGATCGGTCTGGCCTCGCCGGACAAGATCCGCTCGTGGTCGTTCGGCGAAGTGAAGAAGCCGGAGACCATCAACTACCGTACCTTCAAGCCGGAACGGGATGGTCTGTTCTGCGCGAAGATCTTCGGGCCGATCAAGGACTACGAGTGCCTGTGCGGCAAGTACAAGCGCCTGAAGCACCGTGGCGTGATCTGCGAGAAGTGCGGCGTTGAAGTCACGCTGGCGAAGGTGCGTCGCGAACGCATGGGCCACATCGAGCTGGCCTCGCCGGTCGCGCACATCTGGTTCCTGAAGTCGCTGCCGTCGCGTCTGGGCATGGTGCTCGACATGACGCTGCGCGACATCGAGCGCGTGCTGTACTTCGAAGCATACGTGGTGATCGAACCGGGCATGACGCCGCTGAAGGCGCGGCAGATCATGACCGAAGAGGATTACTACAACAAGGTCGAAGAGTACGGTGACGAATTCCGTGCCGAAATGGGCGCGGAAGGCGTGCGCGAACTGCTGCGCGCGATCAACATCGACGAACAGGTCGAGACGCTGCGCACCGAGCTGAAGAACACCGGCTCGGAAGCGAAGATCAAGAAGTACGCGAAGCGCCTGAAGGTGCTCGAGGCTTTCCAGCGTTCGGGCATCAAGCCCGAATGGATGGTGCTCGAAGTGCTGCCGGTGCTGCCGCCCGAACTGCGTCCGCTGGTGCCGCTGGACGGTGGCCGTTTCGCGACTTCGGACCTGAACGATCTGTATCGCCGCGTCATCAACCGTAACAACCGTCTGAAGCGTCTGCTCGAGCTCAAGGCGCCGGAGATCATCGTCCGCAACGAAAAGCGGATGCTCCAGGAAGCCGTGGACTCGCTGCTCGACAACGGTCGTCGCGGCAAGGCGATGACGGGCGCGAACAAGCGTCCGCTGAAGTCGCTCGCCGACATGATCAAGGGTAAGGGCGGCCGCTTCCGTCAGAACCTGCTGGGCAAGCGCGTGGACTACTCGGGCCGTTCGGTCATCGTGGTGGGTCCGACGCTCAAGCTGCACCAGTGCGGTCTGCCGAAGCTGATGGCGCTCGAACTGTTCAAGCCGTTCATCTTCAACAAGCTGGAAACGATGGGCGTTGCCACGACCATCAAGGCTGCGAAGAAGGAAGTCGAGAACCAGACGCCGGTGGTGTGGGACATCCTCGAAGAGGTGATCCGCGAGCACCCGGTCATGCTCAACCGTGCGCCGACGCTGCACCGTCTTGGCATCCAGGCTTTCGAGCCGGTGCTGATCGAAGGTAAGGCAATCCAGCTGCACCCGCTCGTTTGCGCGGCGTTCAACGCCGACTTCGACGGTGACCAGATGGCCGTTCACGTTCCGCTGTCGCTCGAAGCGCAGATGGAAGCGCGTACGCTCATGCTCGCGTCGAACAACGTCCTGTTCCCGGCCAACGGCGATCCGTCGATCGTGCCGTCGCAGGATATCGTGCTGGGTCTGTACTACGCCACGCGTGAAGCGATCAACGGCAAGGGCGAAGGCATGACGTTCACGGGCGTGTCGGAAGTGCTGCGCGCGTACGAGAACAAGGAAGTCGAGCTGGCCTCGCGCGTGAACGTGCGTATTACCGAAATGGTCCACAACGAGGACAAGTCGGAAGGCGCACCGGCATTCGTGCCGAAGATCTCGCTGTACGCGACCACGGTCGGCCGTTCGATCCTGTCGGAAATCCTGCCGCCGGGTCTGCCGTTCTCGGTGCTGAACAAGCCGCTGAAGAAGAAGGAAATTTCGCGTCTGATCAACACCGCGTTCCGCAAGTGCGGTCTGCGCGAAACGGTGATCTTCGCTGACCAGCTGATGCAGTCGGGCTTCCGCCTCGCAACGCGCGCCGGTATTTCGATCTGCGTGGACGACATGCTCGTGCCGCCGCAGAAGGAAACCATCGTCGGCGAAGCCGCGAAGAAGGTGAAGGAGTACGACCGTCAGTACATGTCGGGTCTCGTCACCGCGCAGGAACGCTACAACAACGTGGTCGACATCTGGTCGAACACGTCGGAAGCGGTCGGCAAGGCGATGATGGAGCAGCTCGCGACGGAACCGGTGATCGACCGCGACGGCAAGGAAACGCGTCAGGAATCGTTCAACTCGATCTACATGATGGCCGACTCGGGCGCGCGGGGTTCCGCAACCCAGATTCGCCAGCTGGCGGGTATGCGCGGCCTGATGGCGAAGCCGGACGGCTCGATTATCGAAACGCCGATTACCGCGAACTTCCGCGAAGGTCTGAACGTGTTGCAGTACTTCATCTCGACCCACGGTGCACGTAAGGGTCTGGCTGATACGGCACTGAAGACCGCGAACTCGGGTTACCTGACGCGTCGTCTCGTCGACGTCACGCAGGATCTCGTGGTCGTCGAGGAAGATTGCGGCACGTCGAACGGCGTGGCGATGAAGGCCCTCGTGGAAGGCGGTGAAGTCGTCGAAGCGCTGCGCGACCGTATTCTCGGCCGTGTGGCGGTGGCGGACGTCGTCAATCCGGAAACGCAGGAAACGATCTACGCTTCGGGCGACCTGCTCGACGAAGACGCGGTCGAAACGATCGAAAGCCTCGGCATCGACGAAGTGCGCGTGCGCACGCCGCTGACCTGCGAAACGCGTTACGGTCTGTGCGCATCGTGCTATGGCCGCGACCTGGGCCGTGGTTCGCGCGTGAACGTCGGCGAAGCCGTCGGCGTGATCGCAGCACAGTCGATCGGCGAACCGGGCACGCAGCTCACGATGCGTACGTTCCACATCGGTGGTGCGGCGTCGCGTGCGGCAGTGGCCTCGTCGGTGGAAGCCAAGTCGAACGGTACCGTGCGCTTCACGGCGACGATGCGTTACGTTACGAATGCGAAGGGCGAGCAGGTCGTCATCTCGCGTTCGGGCGAAGCCATCATCGCCGACGATCACGGCCGCGAGCGCGAGCGTCACAAGGTGCCGTACGGCGCGACGCTGCTGCAGCTCGATGGCGCAGCGATCAAGGCCGGTACGCAGCTCGCAACGTGGGATCCGCTCACGCGTCCGATCATCACCGAGTACGGCGGTACGGTGAAGTTCGAGAACGTCGAGGAAGGCGTGACCGTGGCCAAGCAGATCGACGACGTCACGGGTCTGTCGACCCTCGTCGTGATCGACGTGAAGCGCCGCGGTTCGCAGGCGGCGAAGAGCGTGCGTCCGCAGGTCAAGCTGCTCGACGCGAACGGCGACGAAGTGAAGATCCCGGGCACGGAGCATTCGGTGCAGATCGGCTTCCAGGTCGGCGCACTGATCACCGTGAAGGACGGTCAGCAGGTGCAGGTCGGTGAAGTGCTCGCACGTATCCCGACCGAAGCCCAGAAGACGCGTGACATTACCGGTGGTCTGCCGCGTGTGGCGGAACTGTTCGAAGCACGTTCGCCGAAGGACGCAGGTATTCTGGCGGAAGTCACGGGTACGACGTCGTTCGGTAAGGACACGAAGGGCAAGCAGCGTCTCGTTATCACGGACCTCGAAGGCAATCAGCACGAGTTCCTGATCGCGAAGGAAAAGCAGGTGCTGGTCCACGACGGTCAGGTCGTCAACAAGGGCGAAATGATCGTGGACGGCCCGGCCGATCCGCACGACATCCTGCGTCTGCAGGGGATCGAGGCGCTGTCGCGTTACATCGTGGACGAAGTGCAGGACGTGTACCGTCTGCAGGGCGTGAAGATCAACGACAAGCACATCGAAGTGATCGTGCGTCAGATGCTGCGTCGTGTGCAGATCACCGACAACGGTGATACGCGCTTCATCCCGGGCGAGCAGGTCGAGCGTTCGGACATGCTGGACGAAAACGACAAGATGAACGCCGAGGACAAGCGCCCGGCAACGTACGAGAACGTGCTGCTGGGTATTACGAAGGCATCGCTCTCGACCGATTCGTTCATCTCGGCGGCATCGTTCCAGGAAACGACCCGCGTGCTGACCGAAGCGGCGATCATGGGCAAGCGCGACGATCTGCGTGGCCTGAAGGAAAACGTAATCGTCGGTCGTCTGATTCCGGCTGGTACGGGTCTCGCCTTCCACAAGGCGCGCCGTGCGAAGGAATCGTCGGATCGCGAGCGTTTCGACCAGATCGCAGCGGAAGAAGCGTTCGAGTTCGGTACGCCGGAAACCCCGGCCGCCGAGCCGCAGCCGCAACAGCCGCATACGACGGACGAGTAAGCGCGGGGCGGCGCAAGCCGCCTTTCGCTGCGGGCTCACATGCCCTCGCAAAAGCCGCCTGGTTTTCACCGGGCGGCTTTTTTATTGGCGCGCGCGTTTCTCGCTTACGCCTGCGGCCTCGTGCCGCAGTGCCGGCCCGCTCGCTGCGCACATCGGTGAGGCGTGCTAACGTAGCGCGCCAAGTCCGCCTGTGTGGGTCTTTTCGTACGACACTGGCGGCGTTTATCTGAATCTGGAGGCGGTAATCATGTGGGTGGTCGGGGTCGGTCTCATCCTGAATCTGGTGGCATGTGTCGCCAGCTTTTCGCAGCTGCTGCATCACGTCAGCAATCAGTCCGCGGCGAACTTCTTCGCGACCTTCCTCGTGATGTGGGCCTTCCTGATCATCGGTTTCATCATGCTGCTGGCGGGCAGGGTCAAGGGCGGCGCTGCGCTGCTGACGATCGGCTCGCTGATGTTCGTCGGCGCCAACGTCGTGCTCTTCGGGGCCAGCGCATTCACGATCGCAGCGGCCATCGTGGCCGTCGTAACGATCGTCGGCGCGTTTCGGATCGTGCGCCGACGCCTCGCTGCCTGACGAACCCGCTTCACCCTGGTGGTTCGCGTTCGCGATCTGCGCGCGCGACTTCCGCGGTTTCTCCTGGCCGAATGGCCAATCTTCACGGTAGCGGCGGTTAAGGCGCGTCCGGGTTGGTAAAATCCTGCCCACCGCCTCAGCTCCGCACGCTCACCGCTTTCATGTCCCGTTCCCTCGAAATCCTCAACGAAGTCTTCGGCTATCCCGCGTTTAGAGGGCAGCAAGCCGAAATCGTCGAGCACGTTGCAGGGGGCGGCGATTCGCTGGTGCTCATGCCGACCGGCGGCGGAAAATCGCTCTGCTACCAGATTCCCGCGCTCGTGCGGCACGAAGCCGGGCTTGGTGCCGGCATCGTCGTGTCGCCGCTCATCGCGCTTATGCAGGACCAGGTGGCCGCGCTCACGGAAGTGGGCGTGCGCGCCGCCTATCTCAACTCGACGCTGAGCGGCGCCGAAGCGGCGGCGACCGAGCGGGCGCTGCGCGAAGGCGATCTCGACCTGCTTTACGTCGCGCCCGAGCGCCTCATGACGTCGCGCTTTCTCGACCTGCTCGAGCGCACTCGCATCGGCCTCTTCGCCATCGACGAAGCACACTGCGTCTCGCAATGGGGCCACGACTTCCGGCCCGAATATATCCAGCTCTCGGTGCTGCACGAGCGCTTTCCGAACGTGCCGCGCATCGCGCTCACGGCAACCGCCGACGCCATCACACGCGACGAGATCGCGCACCGTCTCGCGCTCGACGACGCCCGTGTGTTCGTCTCGAGCTTCGACCGGCCGAACATCCGCTACCGCATCGTCGAGAAGGACAACGCGCGTTCTCAGTTGCTCGACTTCATCCGCGCGGAGCACACGCGCGCCGACGGCACCTCGGATGCGGGCGTCGTCTACTGCCTCTCGCGCCGCAAGGTCGAAGAAACGGCCGAGTGGTTGAAGGGGCAGGGGTTGCGCGCGCTGCCGTACCATGCCGGCATGGAATTCGAGGTGCGCCAGAAGCACCAGGAGATGTTCCAGCGCGAGGAGGGCGTGGTGATGTGCGCCACCATCGCGTTCGGCATGGGCATCGACAAGCCAGACGTGCGGTTCGTCGCGCATCTGGATTTGCCCAAGAGCGTGGAAGGCTACTACCAGGAAACCGGCCGGGCGGGGCGCGACGGGCTGGCGGCCAACGCGTGGATGGCCTACGGCCTTGGCGACGTGGTGCAGCAGCGCAAGATGATCGACGAGTCCGAGGCCGACGAGCAGCACAAGCGCGTGCAGACGGGCAAGCTCGACGCGCTGCTGGGCCTGTGCGAAGCGGCCACGTGCCGGCGCGTGCGCCTGCTCGCGTACTTTGGCGAAGAGAGCAAGCCGTGCGGCAACTGCGATACCTGCCTCGAGCCGCCCGCCACGTGGGACGCCACGCGTGAGGCGCAAATGGCGCTCTCGTGCGTGTTCCGCGCGCAGCGCGCGAGTGGCTTCAATTTCGGCGCCGGCCACCTGATCGACATCCTGCGCGGCAACCGCAACGAAAAGATCCTGCAGCGCGGGCACGAAAAGATCTCCACCTTCGGCATCGGCTCCGCGCTATCGGAGCCGGAATGGCGCGCAATCTTCCGGCAACTGGTGGCGTTCGGGTATCTCACCGTCGACCATGACGGCTACGGCTCGCTCGTGCTCACCGAGGCGAGCAAGGCGGTCCTCAAGGGCGAGCAGAATGTCACGATGCGCCGCTACGTGAAGCCCACGCGTACGCGTACGTCGTCGAGCCGCACGAGCGAGCGCGCCGATCCGACCCTTGGTATGAGCCCGCGTCAGCGCTCGCGCTGGGAGCGCCTGCGCCTGTGGCGCACCGAGACTGCGAAGAGCGAGGGCGTGCCGGCCTACGTCATCTTCCACGACGCTACGCTGGCGGAAATCGCGCGCAACGGCCCGGAGTCGGTGGACGAACTGCGCGACATCCCGGGTATCGGGGCGCGCAAGCTCGAGCGCTTTGGCGAGGAGCTCGTCGAGGTCGTCGGCGACGAATAAGGCGCGCTGTTCCCCACCGGGTATTCCGGACGCCGCCGGATTGTCACGGCGCTGTCACTTCCTCTGTCGTCCGAAATGTCGCAAGCCATTGACTCGCTTGGTCTTTTCGGAATATCATGCTGGGTTCCGGTCTTTGGGATGTCTGTGCTCGTCAATTGATTTGACGAAAACTAACGTCAAATAACCAGTTCCGGAGTTCGATACGTATGGTTTTCCGCTTTGCCCGGAAATAAATGCGTCGATTTTGTTCAATTTCAGGAATAAACAATGCCAACCATCAATCAACTGGTTCGCAAAGGCCGCGCTTCGGAAGCTACGAAGAGCAAGTCGCCGGCCCTGCAGGACTGCCCGCAGCGTCGCGGCGTGTGCACCCGTGTGTACACGACGACGCCGAAGAAGCCGAACTCGGCACTCCGTAAGGTCGCCAAGGTGCGCCTGACGAACGGCTTCGAAGTCATTTCGTACATCGGTGGTGAAGGCCACAACCTGCAGGAACACTCGGTCGTGCTGATCCGCGGCGGCCGTGTGAAGGACTTGCCGGGTGTGCGTTACCACATGGTTCGTGGCTCGCTGGATACCCAGGGCGTCAAGGATCGTAAGCAGGCTCGTTCGAAGTACGGCGCGAAGCGCGCGAAGGCTGCGAAGTAAGAGTCAAGCGTCGTCTGCGCTTTCGAGTGCCGGCGATAAAAGCGACAGGTGCCGGATTGGCCGGTGCTGTCGAGTAAGTGGTCACCCGACCAGGCTGGTAAGTCGTAATGGATGAATCGGGTTAGTTGGTGGCCGCGGAGCGTAGGGTTCAATCCACGCTTCAACTGAAAAGTTAAAGGAAGAAACATGCCGCGTCGTCGCGAAGTCCCCAAGCGGGAAGTGTTGCCGGATCCGAAGTTCGGCAACGTTGATGTAGCCAAGTTCATGAACGTGCTGATGCTCTCCGGCAAGAAGTCGGTTGCCGAGCGTATCGTGTACGGCGCTTTCGAACAGATCCAGACCAAGGGTGGCAAGGACCCGCTGGAAGTGTTCACTGTCGCGCTCAACAACGTGAAGCCGGTGGTGGAAGTGAAGAGCCGCCGCGTTGGTGGTGCGAACTATCAGGTTCCGGTCGAAGTGCGCCCCTCGCGTCGTATGGCATTGGCGATGCGTTGGCTGCGTGAAGCCGCGAAGAAGCGCAGCGAGAAGTCGATGGCCCTGCGTCTGGCAGGTGAGCTCTCCGAAGCGGCCGAAGGCCGTGGCGGCGCGATGAAGAAGCGCGACGAAGTTCACCGGATGGCAGAAGCGAACAAGGCGTTCTCGCACTTCCGCTTCTAAGAGAAAGCCCTTACCGGGGCCTGCTCAAAAAACGGAAAAAATTCCGGGCGGGTGCGCTTATCGAGCGCCTCGCCCGTTTGTGTTCAGGCGCGTTGGGATCAACCCGGTCGGGATCGATCCGGCGCGCACCTCCCGATAGAGGATCAAAGTGGCACGCAAGACTCCTATCGAGCGCTACCGCAACATCGGTATTAGCGCTCACATCGACGCCGGCAAGACGACGACGACCGAGCGCATTCTGTTTTACACCGGCGTGAACCACAAGATTGGTGAAGTTCACGACGGCGCCGCGACCATGGACTGGATGGAGCAGGAACAGGAGCGTGGTATCACGATCACGTCCGCTGCTACGACCGCGTTCTGGAAGGGCATGGGCGGCAACTACCCCGAGCACCGCATCAACATCATCGACACCCCGGGCCACGTCGACTTCACGATTGAAGTCGAGCGCTCGATGCGCGTGCTCGACGGCGCGTGCATGGTCTACTGCGCTGTGGGCGGCGTGCAGCCGCAGTCGGAAACGGTGTGGCGTCAGGCGAACAAGTACAAGGTTCCCCGTCTCGCGTTCGTCAACAAGATGGACCGTACCGGCGCGAACTTCTTCAAGGTCTACGACCAGCTGAAGAACCGCCTGAAGGCGAACCCGGTTCCGGTCGTGGTGCCGATCGGCGCGGAAGAAAACTTCAAGGGCGTCGTCGACCTCCTGAAGATGAAAGCGATCATTTGGGACGAGGCCTCGCAAGGCACGAAGTTCGACTACGTCGACATCCCGGCTGAACTCGTTGACACGTGCAACGAGTGGCGCGAAAAGATGATCGAGTCGGCTGCTGAAGCCAGCGAAGAGCTGATGGAAAAGTACCTCGGCGGCGAAGAGCTGTCCGAAGCGGAAATCGTCAAGGCGATCCGCGACCGGACCATCGCTTGCGAAATCCAGCCGATGCTGTGCGGCACCGCGTTCAAGAACAAGGGCGTGCAGCGTATGCTCGACGCCGTGATCGACTTCCTGCCGTCGCCGGTGGACATTCCCCCGGTCACGGGCGAACTCGAAAACGGCGAGAAGGCAGAGCGCCGCGCATCCGACGACGAGAAGTTCTCGGCACTCGCGTTCAAGATCATGACCGACCCGTTCGTCGGCCAGCTGATCTTCTTCCGCGCGTACTCGGGCGTCGTCAACTCGGGTGACACCGTGCTGAACTCGACCAAGGGCAAGAAGGAACGCCTCGGCCGTATTCTGCAGATGCACGCGAACAACCGCGAAGAAATCAAGGAAGTTCGTGCAGGCGACATCGCCGCAGCCGTTGGCCTGAAGGAAGCAACCACGGGCGACACGCTGTGCGACCCGCAAAACCCGATCATCCTGGAACGCATGGTGTTCCCGGAGCCGGTGATTTCGCAGGCCGTCGAGCCGAAGACCAAGGCTGACCAGGAAAAGATGGGCCTCGCCCTGAACCGCCTGGCACAGGAAGACCCGTCGTTCCGCGTCCAGACGGACGAGGAATCGGGCCAGACCATCATTTCGGGTATGGGCGAGCTCCACCTCGAAATTCTGGTCGACCGCATGAAGCGCGAATTCAACGTGGAAGCGACCGTCGGCAAGCCGCAGGTTGCGTACCGCGAAACGATCCGCGCCACGGCGAAGGATGTCGAAGGCAAGTTCGTCAAGCAGTCGGGCGGTCGCGGCCAGTTCGGTCACGCTGTCATCACGCTTGAGCCGAACGAGCAGGGCAAGGGCTACGAGTTCCTGGACGAGATCAAGGGCGGTGTGATTCCGCGCGAATTCATCCCGGCGGTGGACAAGGGTATCCAGGAAACGCTGAAGGCTGGCGTGCTGGCGGGCTTCCCGGTCGTCGACGTGAAGGTTCACCTGACGTTCGGTTCGTACCACGACGTTGACTCGAACGAAAATGCGTTCCGCATGGCTGGTTCGATGGCGTTCAAGGAAGCAATGCGCAAGGCGCAGCCGGTCATCCTCGAACCGATGATGGCTGTGGAAGTCGAAACGCCGGAAGACTACATGGGCAACGTGATGGGCGACCTGTCGGGCCGTCGCGGTATCGTCCAGGGCATGGAAGACATGGTTGGCGGCGGCAAGATCGTTCGCGCTGAAGTGCCGCTGTCGGAAATGTTCGGCTACTCGACGTCGCTGCGCTCGCTGACGCAAGGTCGTGCAACGTACACGATGGAATTCAAGCACTACGCAGAAGCACCGCGTAACGTGGCCGACGCGATCATCAGCGCGAAGGCGAAGTAAGCATCGGCGCTCATTTGAGCACGCAGCGGGCCCGGCATGGGCTGGGCCCGCGTAGCACAGTCACCGATTCATCACTTTTTTGAAAGAAGAGAAACATGGCAAAAGGTAAATTCGAACGGACCAAGCCGCACGTGAACGTGGGCACGATCGGTCACGTTGACCACGGCAAGACCACGCTGACGGCAGCGATCACGACGGTTCTGACCGCGAAGTTCGGCGGCGAAGCGAAGGCGTACGACCAGATCGACGCAGCGCCGGAAGAAAAGGCACGTGGTATTACCATCAACACCGCGCACGTCGAGTACGAAACGGCTAACCGCCACTACGCACACGTCGACTGCCCGGGCCACGCTGACTACGTGAAGAACATGATCACGGGCGCGGCGCAGATGGACGGCGCGATCCTGGTGTGCTCGGCCGCTGACGGCCCGATGCCGCAAACGCGTGAGCACATCCTGCTCGCCCGTCAGGTCGGCGTGCCTTACATCATCGTGTTCCTGAACAAGTGCGACATGGTCGACGACGCCGAGCTGCTCGAGCTGGTCGAAATGGAAGTGCGCGAGCTCCTGTCGAAGTACGACTTCCCGGGCGACGACACGCCGATCATCAAGGGTTCGGCCAAGCTGGCGCTGGAAGGCGACAAGGGCGAACTGGGTGAAGTGGCGATCATGAACCTGGCCGACGCACTGGACACGTACATCCCGACGCCGGAGCGCGCAGTTGACGGCGCCTTCCTGATGCCGGTGGAAGACGTGTTCTCGATCTCGGGTCGCGGCACGGTGGTGACGGGTCGCGTCGAGCGCGGCATCGTCAAGGTCGGCGAGGAAATCGAAATCGTCGGTATCAAGCCGACGGTGAAGACGACCTGCACGGGCGTGGAAATGTTCCGCAAGCTGCTCGACCAGGGTCAGGCAGGCGACAACGTGGGTATCCTGCTGCGCGGCACGAAGCGTGAAGACGTGGAGCGTGGCCAGGTGCTGGCCAAGCCGGGTTCGATCACGCCGCACACGCACTTCACGGCTGAAGTGTACGTGCTGAGCAAGGACGAAGGCGGCCGTCACACGCCGTTCTTCAACAACTACCGTCCGCAGTTCTACTTCCGTACGACGGACGTGACGGGCTCGATCGAGCTGCCGAAGGACAAGGAAATGGTCATGCCGGGCGACAACGTGTCGATCACGGTGAAGCTGATCGCTCCGATCGCGATGGAAGAAGGTCTGCGCTTCGCAATCCGCGAAGGTGGCCGTACCGTCGGCGCCGGCGTGGTTGCAAAGATCATCGAGTAAATCGAGTAGAATACTCGGCTCGCTGTAGAAGTTGATGTACCCAGGGACCACCTCGCGGCGCCTTGCCGCAGGGTGGTCCTGCGCTCTTTATCTCGTCTGGCGGCGCAAGTCCGCCTCGCTCTTTTCAAGGAATCATCATGCAGAACCAAAAAATCCGTATCCGTCTGAAGGCTTTCGACTACCGTCTGATCGACCAGTCGGCTGCTGAAATCGTCGATACGGCGAAGCGCACGGGCGCCATCGTGCGCGGTCCGGTGCCGCTGCCGACGCGTATCCAGCGTTTCGACATCCTGCGTTCGCCGCACGTCAACAAGACGTCGCGCGATCAGCTCGAAATCCGCACGCACCTGCGCCTGATGGACATCGTCGACCCGACGGACAAGACCGTTGACGCGCTGATGAAGCTGGACCTCCCGGCTGGCGTGGACGTCGAAATCAAGCTGCAGTAAGAGCCTCCAGCGCCGCCAGAAACTTCGGGTGGCGCTAAGTCTTTGATTGCTTGCGGAAAACGAGAAAGGTCGTTATACTTGACGTCTTTTCGCGCGTTTGCGCAAAAAATCGGTGTGTCCCTTTCGAGCCTTTACCTCGAAAACATGCCGGTACTTTGTAAATTAGCCCCGACCAATCGCAGTCGGGAATGGAGAAAACGATGAGCCTTGGACTCGTAGGTCGCAAGGTTGGCATGACCCGTATCTTCACGGCCGAAGGGGATTCGATTCCCGTGACCGTGCTGGACGTGTCCGACAACCGCGTGACGCAGATCAAGACTGTAGAAACCGACGGCTACACGGCCGTGCAGGTTACTTTCGGTACGCGCCGTGCATCGCGCGTGACGAAGCCGCTCGCAGGTCATCTCGCCAAAGCTGGCGTTCAAGCCGGTGAAATCCTCAAGGAATTCCAGATCGACGCCGCTAAGGCCGCCGAACTGTCCGCTGGCGCCGTGATCGGTGTGGAACTCTTCGAAGAAGGCCAGAAGATCGACGTGCAAGGCACCTCGATCGGTAAGGGCTACGCCGGTACCATCAAGCGTTACAACTTCGCTTCGGGTCGTGCTTCGCACGGTAACTCGCGCTCGCACAATGTGCCGGGCTCGATCGGTATGGCGCAGGATCCGGGTCGCGTGTTCCCGGGCAAGCGCATGACCGGTCACATGGGTGACGAAACCGTGACGGTGCAAAACCTCGAAATCGCCCGTATCGACGCAGAGCGCAAGCTGCTGCTGGTCAAGGGTGCCGTGCCGGGTGCAAAGGGCGGCAAGGTTTTCGTGACGCCCGCCGTCAAGGCGCGCGCCAAGAAAGGAGCGCAATAATGGAACTGAAGCTCCTGAACGCTAATGGTCAGGAAGGCGCAGCGGTTAACGCGTCGGACGTCGTGTTCGGCCGTGACTACAACGAAGCGCTGATCCACCAGATCGTTGTCGCCTACCAGGCGAACGCGCGCAGCGGTAACCGCGCGCAGAAGGACCGCGAACAGGTCAAGCACACCACCAAGAAGCCGTGGCGTCAGAAGGGTACGGGCCGCGCTCGTGCCGGTATGTCGTCGAGCCCGCTGTGGCGCGGCGGTGGTCGCATCTTCCCGAATTCGCCGGAAGAAAACTTCTCGCACAAGGTCAACAAGAAGATGCATCGCGCAGGCCTCTGCTCGATCTTCTCGCAGCTGGCCCGCGAAGGCCGCATCTCGGTCGTCGAAGAGCTCTCGCTCGAAGCGCCGAAGACGAAGCTGCTGGCCGAAAAGTTCAAGGCCATGGGTCTCGAATCCGTGCTGGTCATCACCGACACGGTCGACGAGAACCTGTATCTCGCGTCGCGCAACCTGCCCCACGTGGCAGTCGTTGAGCCGCGTTTTGCCGACCCGCTCTCGCTGATCTACTTCAAGAAGATCCTGATCACGAAGGCAGCGGTCGCCCAGATCGAGGAGTTGCTGTCATGAGCGAGATTCGCAAGAACGATCATCGTTTGATGCAGGTCCTGCTCGCACCGGTGATCTCCGAAAAGGCGACGCTGGTTGCGGAGAAGAACGAACAAGTCGTCTTCGAAGTCGCGCCGGACGCGAACAAGCAGGAAGTCAAAGCTGCTGTCGAGCTGCTGTTCAAGGTGGAAGTCGAGTCCGTCAACGTGCTGGTCCAGAAGGGCAAAGCCAAGCGCTTTGGCCGCTTCAACGGCAAGCGCAAGGACGTGAAGAAGGCGTATGTCTGCCTGAAGCCCGGCCAGGAAATCAACTTTGAAGCGGAGGCCAAGTAATCATGGCAATCGTGAAAGTTAAGCCGACCTCGCCGGGTCGCCGCGCGATGGTCAAGATCGTCAACAAGGACCTCCATAAGGGCGCACCGTTCGCGGCGCTGCTCGAAAAGAAGTCCTCGACGGCTGGCCGTAACAACAACGGTCGCATCACGACGCGTCACCAGGGTGGCGGTCACAAGCAGCACTACCGTGTGATCGATTTCCGTCGTACGAAGGATGGCATCCCCGCGAAGGTGGAGCGTCTCGAGTATGACCCGAACCGTAGCGCGAACATTGCGCTGGTTCTTTACGCAGACGGCGAGCGCCGCTACATCATCGCGCCGAAGGGCGTGACGGTTGGCACGCAGCTGATGTCGGGTTCGGAAGCGCCGATCCGTGCAGGCAACACGCTGCCGATCCGCAACATTCCGGTCGGTACGACGATCCACTGCATCGAAATGCTGCCGGGCAAGGGCGCGCAAATGGCGCGTTCGGCTGGCACGTCGGCAATGCTGCTGGCACGTGAAGGCGTCTACGCGCAGGTTCGTCTGCGTTCGGGCGAAATCCGCCGCGTGCACGTCGAATGCCGCGCAACGATCGGTGAAGTCGGCAACGAAGAGCACAGCCTCCGTCAAATCGGTAAGGCTGGCGCGAACCGCTGGCGCGGTATCCGCCCGACGGTCCGTGGCGTTGCAATGAACCCGGTCGACCACCCGCACGGTGGTGGCGAAGGCAAGACTGCGGCTGGTCGCGACCCGGTGAGCCCGTGGGGCACGCCGACGAAGGGCTATCGCACCCGCAGCAACAAGCGCACGACGAGCATGATCGTCCAGCGCCGTCACAAGCGTTAAGGAGTAGGCAATGGCACGTTCTATTAAGAAAGGTCCGTTCTGCGACGCCCATTTGCTGAAGAAGGTTGAGGCGGCTGCAGCATCGCGTGACAAGAAACCGATCAAGACCTGGTCGCGTCGCTCGACGATCCTGCCGGATTTCATCGGCCTGACGATCGCCGTGCACAACGGCCGTCAACACGTTCCCGTGTATGTCACGGAAAACATGGTCGGCCACAAGCTTGGCGAGTTCGCACTGACCCGTACGTTCAAGGGTCACGCGGCCGACAAGAAGGCCAAGAAATAAGGGGCAATCAAGATGGAAGTGAAGGCAATTCATCGCGGTGCCCGCATCTCGGCGCAGAAGACGCGCCTTGTGGCTGACCAGATCCGCGGTCTGCCGGTCGACAAGGCACTGAACGTTCTGACGTTCTCGCCGAAGAAAGCGGCTGGCATCGTGAAAAAGGTTGTGCTCTCGGCGATCGCAAACGCGGAACACAACGAAGGTGCTGATATCGACGAGCTCAAGATCAAGAGCATCTACGTCGACAAGGCAGCTTCGCTGAAGCGTTTCACCGCGCGCGCCAAGGGCCGCGGCAACCGCATCGAGAAGCAATCCTGTCACATCACTGTGACGGTCGGGAATTAAGGAGCCATACGATGGGACAGAAAATTCATCCGACTGGCTTCCGTTTGGCCGTCAGCCGCAATTGGGCTTCGCGTTGGTACGCGAACAACAACAATTTCGCGGCGATGTTGAAGGAAGACATCGGTGTTCGTGAATACCTGAAGAAGAAGCTGAAGAACGCTTCGGTGGGCCGTGTTGTGATCGAGCGTCCGGCTAAGAACGCTCGCATCACGATTTACAGCTCGCGCCCGGGTGTGGTGATCGGCAAGAAGGGCGAGGACATCGAACTCCTCAAGGCCGAACTCCAGAAGCGCATGGGCGTTCCGGTTCACGTGAACATCGAGGAAATCCGCAAGCCGGAAACCGATGCTCAACTGATCGCCGATTCGATCACGCAGCAGCTCGAGCGCCGCATCATGTTCCGTCGCGCAATGAAGCGCGCGATGCAGAACGCAATGCGTCTGGGTGCCCAGGGCATCAAGATCATGAGCGCCGGCCGTCTGAACGGTATCGAAATCGCACGTACCGAGTGGTACCGCGAAGGTCGAGTGCCGCTTCACACGCTGCGTGCCGACATCGACTACGCAACCTCGGAAGCGAAGACGACGTACGGCATCATCGGCGTGAAGGTTTGGGTCTACAAGGGCGACACGCTCGGCCGCAACGACGCACCGGTGGTGGAAGAAGTCGCCGAAGAAAAGCGTCCGCGCCGCAATGCGCGTCCGGGCGATCGTCGTCCGCGCCGTGATGGCGAAGGCGCACCGGGTGCCCGTCGTGGCGCACCGCGCCGTGGCGCCGGCGGTGACGGCAAGAGTGGAGAATAACGATGCTGCAACCGAAACGCAGGAAGTATCGCAAAGAGCAGAAGGGTCGTAACACCGGTATCGCAACGCGCGGCAACGCCGTTTCGTTCGGTGAATACGGTCTGAAGGCTATCGGTCGTGGTCGCCTGACCGCGCGTCAGATTGAAGCTGCGCGTCGTGCAATGACGCGTCACATCAAGCGTGGCGGCCGCATCTGGATCCGTATCTTCCCGGACAAGCCGATCTCGCAAAAGCCGGCGGAAGTGCGTATGGGTAACGGTAAGGGTAACCCTGAGTACTACGTCGCCGAGATTCAGCCGGGCAAGATGCTGTATGAAATGGATGGTGTGTCCGAAGAACTGGCCCGTGAAGCCTTCCGTCTGGCTGCAGCCAAGCTGCCGCTGAAGACGGTCTTCATGGTTCGCCAGCTCGGCGCCTAAGGAGTGATTGATGAAGGCATCTGAACTTCTTCAGAAAGACAAGGCCGCGCTCGACAAAGAGCTGTCGGACCTCTTGAAGGCGCAATTCGGCCTGCGCATGCAACTCGCGACCCAGCAGCTCACGAACACGAGCCAGCTGAAGAAGGTTCGTCGCGACATCGCACGTGTGCGGACCGTCCTGACTCAGAAGGCGAACCAGAAATGAACGAAAGCGTGAAAACCTCGCTTAAGCGGACGCTGGTCGGCAAGGTCGTCAGCAACAAGATGGACAAGACGGTCACCGTCCTGGTCGAGCGCCGCGTCAAGCACCCGATCTACGGCAAGTACGTTGTGCAGTCGAAGAAGTACCACGCTCACGACGAAGCGAACACGTACAACGAGGGTGACCTCGTTGAAATCCAGGAAACCCGTCCTCTCTCGAAGACGAAGGCCTGGACCGTGTCGAAGCTGATCGAAGCAGCACGCGTCATCTAAAAGTGGCGCAACACCCCGGGGAGCAACTTCCCGGGGTGTAGAAGTAATTGAAATCGCTGAAGATTTCGCTTGCTAGACCAAGATTATCGAGTTATAGTCTTGGTCTTCCCTCTTTATGGGTTTGCTGTTGGCAAAGCGGCAGGCGGAAATAGGTGGGGAAGCAGATCCGGACGCCAGTCCGGGTTAGCAAGATTCACCGGAATGCGATGGCCGGTTTCGTTTGCCGTCGCTGCTGTTCTTACCCAAGCAGCTGAGCGGTCGTTCTAGTGGCGGCGCGGCTGACGGGACCAAGACTGACCGGATGTGCCATGGTGGCGCGACCGGATTAAGTTGGGAAAGATAAACCATGATCCAGACCGAAACTCGGCTTGAAGTAGCCGACAACACGGGTGCACGTGAAGTCCTGTGCATCAAGGTGCTCGGCGGCTCGAAGCGTCGTTATGCCAGCATTGGCGACATCATCAAGGTGAGCGTCAAGGAAGCAACGCCGCGCGGGCGCGTAAAGAAGGGCGAAATCTACAACGCTGTTGTGGTTCGCACTGCGAAGGGCGTGCGCCGTCAAGACGGCTCGCTGATCAAGTTCGATGGCAACGCCGCCGTGCTTTTGAATACCAAGCTTGAGCCGATCGGCACCCGTATCTTCGGGCCGGTTACGCGTGAGCTGCGTAGCGAACGATTCATGAAGATCGTTTCGCTGGCGCCGGAAGTGCTGTAAGGAGCCGCGATGAACAAGATTCGCAAGGGTGACGAAGTTATCGTCGTTACCGGCAAAGATAAGGGCAAGCGCGGCGTCGTGCTGGCCATCGGCGAAGAGCGCGTCACTGTCGAAGGCATCAACATCGCGAAGAAGCATGTGAAGCCGAACCCCATGAAGGGTACGACGGGTGGCGTGGAAGCCAAGGCAATGCCGCTGGCTATCTCGAACGTCGCACTGGTCGACGCGAACGGTAAGCCGTCGCGCGTGGGCATCAAGGTCGAAGGGGACAAGAAGGTTCGTTTCCTGAAGACGACCGGTGCTGTTCTGAGCGCCTGACGCTGCGGAGTAAAAAATGGCACGTTTGCAAGAATTTTATAAAGAGAAGGTCGTTCCTGGCCTGATCGAGAAGTTCGGTTACAAGTCGGTCATGGAAGTGCCGCGCCTCACCAAGATCACCCTGAACATGGGTGTTGGTGAAGCCGTCGCTGACAAGAAGGTCCTCGAGCACGCCGTTGGCGACCTCACGAAGATCGCCGGCCAGAAGCCCGTCATCACGAAGTCGCGCAAGGCAATCGCCGGCTTCAAGATTCGCGAAGGCTACCCGATCGGCACGATGGTTACGCTGCGTGGCAATGCCATGTACGAATTCCTGGACCGTTTCGTGACGGTTGCGCTGCCCCGCGTGCGCGACTTCCGTGGCGTGTCGGGCAAGGCATTCGACGGCCGTGGTAACTACAACATCGGTGTGAAAGAGCAGATCATTTTCCCCGAAATCGACTACGACAAGATCGACGCGCTGCGTGGGCTGAACATCAGCATCACGACGACCGCGAAGACCGACGAAGAAGCAAAGGCACTGCTCGCCGGCTTCAAGTTCCCGTTCAGAAACTGAGGTTACCGTGGCTAAACTGGCACTGATCGAACGTGAAAAGAAGCGCGCTCGTCTGGCAGCGAAATTCGCGCCGAAGCGCGCAGCGCTGAAGGCGATCATCGACGACCAAAGCAAGTCGGAAGAAGAGCGCTATTCGGCTCGCCTGGAACTGCAACAACTGCCCCGCAACTCGAACCCGACTCGCAAGCGTAACCGCTGCGCGCTCACGGGTCGTCCGCGTGGCACGTTCCGCAAATTCGGTCTCGCACGTAACAAGATTCGTGAAATCGCGTTCCGTGGTGAGATCCCTGGCATCACCAAGGCGAGCTGGTAATAGGAGAAACATAAATGAGCATGAGTGATCCTATCGCCGATATGCTGACTCGCATCCGCAATGCGCAGATGGTCGAGAAGGTTTCGGTTGCTATGCCCTCGTCGAAAGTGAAGATTGCGATTGCGCAGGTTCTGAAGGACGAAGGCTATATCGACGACTTCGCGGTGAAAACCGAAGGTGCGAAGTCGGAATTGAACATCGCGTTGAAGTACTACGCTGGCCGTCCCGTTATCGAGCGCATCGAACGCGTCTCGAAGCCGGGTCTGCGCGTGTACCGCGGCCGCAACGACATTCCGCAGGTCATGAACGGCCTGGGCGTTGCGATCGTGTCGACGCCGAAGGGTGTGATGACGGACCGCAAGGCGCGCGCTACTGGCGTCGGCGGCGAAGTTATCTGCTACGTCGCTTAAGGCCTAAGGAGAAGAAACATGTCTCGAGTAGGTAAGAGCCCGATCGCGCTGCAAGGCGCAGAAGCGACGCTCAGCGACGAGAAGATTACCGTCAAGGGCCCGCTGGGTACGATTTCGCAAGCTGCGAACCGCCTCGTGAAGGTGGTGAACGACAACGGCACGCTGAAGTTCGAGCCGACCGACGAAAGCCGCGAAGCCAATGCGATGTCGGGCACGATGCGCGCGATTGTCGCGAACATGGTGCAAGGCGTGACGAAGGGTTTCGAGCGCAAGCTGACGCTGGTTGGCGTTGGTTATCGTGCTCAAGCGCAAGGCGACAAGCTGAACCTGTCGCTGGGTTTCTCGCACCCCGTGGTGCACCAGATGCCGGAAGGCGTGAAGGCCGAAACCCCGTCGCAAACGGAAATCGTGATCAAGGGGATCGACAAGCAACAAGTTGGCCAGGTCGCTGCGGAAGTCCGCGGCTACCGCCCGCCGGAGCCCTATAAGGGCAAGGGTGTGCGCTACGCCAACGAGGTTGTGATCCTCAAAGAAACGAAGAAGAAGTAAGGGTGCGCAATCATGGATAAGACTCAATCTCGCCTGCGCCGCGCTCGTCAGACGCGTCTCAAGATCGCTGAGCTGCAGGTCGCGCGTCTGGCCGTGCATCGCACGAACACGCACATCTATGCACAAGTGTTCTCGCCCTGCGGCACCAAGGTGCTGGCCAGCGCGTCGACGCTCGAAGCTGAAGTGCGTGCGCAACTGGCTGACCAGTCGGGCAAGGGCGGCAATGTCGCCGCGGCCTCGCTGATCGGCAAGCGTATCGCAGAAAAGGCTAAGGCCGCCGGCATCGAATCCGTCGCCTTTGACCGCTCGGGTTTCCGCTATCACGGCCGCGTCAAGGCGCTGGCTGATGCTGCGCGCGAAGCCGGGCTCAAGTTCTAAGGAAGGAATTCGTCATGGCAAAGATGCAAGCGAAAGTTCAGGCTGACGAACGCGACGACGGCCTCCGCGAAAAAATGATTTCGGTCAATCGCGTGACCAAGGTCGTGAAGGGTGGCCGTATTCTCGGCTTCGCCGCACTGACCGTGGTTGGCGACGGTGATGGCCGCGTCGGTATGGGCAAGGGCAAGTCGAAGGAAGTGCCCGTTGCTGTCCAGAAGGCGATGGAACAAGCTCGCCGCAACATGTTCAAGGTGCCCCTGAAGAACGGCACCCTGCAACACGAAGTGCACGGCAAGCACGGCGCATCGGTCGTCCTCCTCGCTCCGGCGAAGGCAGGTACGGGCGTGATCGCCGGCGGCCCGATGCGCGCAGTGTTCGACGTGATGGGCGTGCAGAACGTCGTGGCCAAGAGCCACGGTTCGACGAACCCGTACAACCTCGTTCGTGCCACGCTGGACGGTCTGCGCAAGCAGTCGACCCCGGCTGACATCGCGGCGAAGCGCGGCAAGTCCGTCGAAGACATTCTGGGCTAAGGGTGGGCACCATGTCTGAAAAAACTGTCAAGGTTCAGCTCGTCAAGAGCCTGATTGGGACCCGCGAAACGCACCGTGCCACTGTGCGCGGTCTCGGCCTGCGCCGCCTGAACTCGGTCTCCGAGCTGCAGGACACGCCGGCTGTGCGCGGCATGATCAACAAGGTCTCGTACCTCGTTAAGGTCATCGGCTAAGCGGTCGACCAAAGACTCCAGGAGTTGAAAATGGAATTGAATAACCTGAAGCCGGCAGAAGGTGCGAAGCACGCAAAGCGTCGCGTCGGCCGCGGCATCGGCTCCGGCCTCGGCAAGACCGCTGGCCGTGGTCACAAGGGTCAGAAATCGCGTTCGGGCGGCTTCCACAAGGTCGGCTTCGAAGGCGGTCAGATGCCTCTGCAGCGTCGTCTGCCGAAGCGTGGCTTCACCTCGCTGACGAAGGAATTCGTCGGTGAAGTGCGCCTCGCCGACATCGAGAAGCTGCCGGTCGACGAAATCGATCTGCTGGCTCTCAAGCAGGCAGGCCTCGTGGGCGAACTGACCCGCAGCGCGAAGATCATCGCCACCGGCGAGATCAAGCGCAAGGTCGTCGTGAAGGGTCTGGGTGCGACGAAGAATGCGCGTGCTGCGATTGAAGCGGCAGGCGGTTCTTTTGCCGAGTGATTGTGAGTGGTGCGTGCGGGCTTGCCCGCCGTCACTAGCATCTGCATCGGAGAAGCTACTTGGCTAACAGCCCGAGTCTCGCAAAAACCGGTCGCAGCGCTCCGAAGTTCGGCGACCTGCGTCGGCGTGCAGTGTTCCTGCTGCTGGCGCTGGTCGTTTATCGTATCGGCGCGCATATTCCGGTTCCGGGTATCGATCCGGACCAACTGGCGAAGCTCTTTCAGAGCCAGTCGGGCGGCATCCTTGGCATGTTCAACATGTTCTCGGGTGGCGCACTGTCTCGGTTCACGATCTTCGCGCTGGGTGTGATGCCGTATATTTCGGCGTCGATCATCCTGCAGCTGATGGCGATCGTCTCGCCGCAGCTGGAAGCGCTGAAGAAGGAAGGGCAGGCTGGACAACGCAAGATCACGCAGTACACGCGGATCTTCACGGTGGTGCTGGCGACGTTTCAGGCGTTCGGCATCGCGGTCGCGCTGGAAAACCAGCCTGGCCTCGTGATCGATCCGGGCATGGTGTTCCGCTTGACGACGGTCGTGACGCTCGTAACGGGCACGATGTTCCTGATGTGGCTTGGTGAGCAGATCACGGAACGCGGGCTTGGCAACGGTATCTCGATCATCATCTTCGGCGGGATCGCGGCAGGCTTCCCGAATGCGCTCGGTGGGCTTTTCGAACTGGTTCGCACCGGCTCGATGAGCATCATCTCGGCGATCATCGTGGTCGTTCTGATCGCAGCCGTGACGTACCTGGTGGTGTTCATCGAACGCGGCCAGCGCAAGATCCTCGTGAACTATGCGAAGCGCCAGGTCGGTAACAAGATTTACGGCGGGCAGTCGTCCCACCTGCCGCTCAAGCTGAACATGTCGGGTGTGATTCCGCCGATCTTCGCGTCGTCGATCATCCTGTTCCCGGCAACCATCCTGAACTGGTTCAGTTCGGGTTCGCGAACCGGCTGGTTTGCGGACACGCTGCACAACGTGGCCGAAGCCCTCAAGCCTGGCCAGCCCGTGTACGTGTTGCTGTACGCGTTGGCGATCGTGTTCTTCTGCTTCTTCTACACCGCACTGGTGTTCAACAGCAGGGAAACGGCCGACAACCTGAAAAAGAGTGGCGCGTTCGTACCTGGCATCCGTCCGGGCGATCAGACGGCACGCTATATCGACCGCATCCTCACGCGTCTGACGCTGGCCGGTGCGATCTATATCGTGTTCGTTTGCCTGCTGCCGGAGTTTCTGGTGCTGCGCTGGAATGTGCCGTTTTATTTTGGTGGAACGTCGCTGCTGATCATTGTCGTCGTCACAATGGACTTCATGGCGCAGGTGCAGTCGTACGTGATGTCGCAACAATATGAATCGCTGCTCAAGAAGGCTAACTTCAAGGGCGGCGGCGTCCCGATGCGTTAAAAGGACCTATGGCCAAAGACGATGTAATCCAGATGCAAGGCGAGGTTATCGAAAACCTCCCCAACGCGACCTTCCGGGTGAAGCTGGAAAACGGCCATGTCGTTCTGGGACATATTTCCGGAAAAATGCGGATGCACTACATCCGCATTCTCCCGGGCGACAAGGTGACGGTTGAGTTGACGCCTTACGATCTGTCGCGTGCGCGGATCGTGTTCCGGGCGAAGTGATTTAGGAAAAAGGGTAATATCATGAAAGTGATGGCATCGGTAAAGCGCATTTGCCGCAACTGCAAAATCATCAAGCGCAACGGCGTCGTTCGCGTGATCTGCAGCTCGGACCCGCGCCACAAGCAGCGCCAAGGCTGATTAGCGCGCTTGCGCTTTTTGTTTGAGGAAAAACAATGGCTCGTATTGCAGGGGTTAACATCCCGAACCACCAGCACACCGAAATCGGCCTGACGGCAATTTTTGGTGTTGGCCGCACGCGTTCGCGCAACATCTGCGTGGCCGCCGGTGTGCCGTTCAACAAGAAGGTCAAGGACCTGAACGACGCGGATCTGGAAAAGCTGCGTGAGGAAGTGGGCAAGTTTGTCGTCGAAGGCGATCTCCGCCGTGAAGTGACGATGAACATCAAGCGCCTGATGGACCTCGGCTGCTACCGCGGCGTGCGCCATCGCAAGGGCCTGCCCCTGCGTGGCCAGCGTACGCGTACCAACGCACGTACGCGTAAGGGTCCGCGCCGCGCAGCACAGTCGCTGAAGAAGTAAGCGGAACTGAAAGTTACAGGAAAACGTAATGGCTAAGGCTTCGAACAACTCCGCGGCGCAACGCGTTCGCAAGAAGGTTAAGAAGAACGTCGCCGAGGGCGTGGTTCACGTTCACGCGTCGTTCAACAACACGATCATCACGATCACCGACCGTCAAGGCAACGCGCTTGCTTGGGCAACGTCGGGCGGTCAGGGCTTCAAGGGTTCGCGTAAGTCGACGCCCTTCGCAGCTCAGGTCGCAGCTGAATCGGCTGGCCGTGTTGCAATGGAATACGGCGTCAAGAACCTCGAAGTGCGTATCAAGGGCCCCGGCCCGGGTCGCGAATCGGCGGTGCGCGCGCTGCATGGTCTTGGCATCAAGATCACCGCGATCTCCGACGTTACGCCGGTCCCGCACAACGGCTGCCGTCCGCCGAAGCGCCGCCGTATCTAAGGCGTCGTTTTAGCCGAACGCCTGAGCCGCCGGAAACGGCGACCCAGGCTCTCGGCGTTATTGAATTGACTAAGCCCACCGTTCGGTTCAAAGAGCCGGACTAGCGCGAAGGCCGGGTTTTCCCGTTTAGCCCTCGCGTGATCAATTATCGAAGGAAAGCAACGTGGCACGTTATATCGGCCCGAAGGCCAAGCTGTCCCGCCGTGAAGGCACCGACCTCTTCCTGAAGAGCGCGCGCCGCTCGCTCGCCGACAAGTGCAAGCTCGACAGCAAGCCGGGTCAGCACGGCCGCACCTCGGGCGCCCGTACGTCCGACTACGGCACGCAGCTTCGCGAGAAGCAAAAAGTGAAGCGTATCTACGGCGTGCTCGAGCGCCAGTTCCGCCGCTACTTCGCGGAAGCTGACCGCATCAAGGGCAACACCGGCGAAAACCTGCTGCAACTGCTCGAATCGCGTCTCGACAACGTCGTGTACCGCATGGGCTTCGCTTCGACCCGCGCTGAAGCGCGTCAGCTCGTGGGCCACAAGGCTCTCACGGTGAACGGCGTCGTTTCGAACATCCCGTCGATGCAAGTGAAGGCTGGCGACGTCGTCGCGATTCGCGAAAAGGCGAAGAAGCAGGCGCGTATCGTCGAAGCCCTCTCGCTCGCAGAGCAAGGCGGCATGGCAAGCTGGGTGTCGGTCGACGCGAAGAAGTTCGAAGGCACGTTCAAGGGCATGCCTGAGCGCAGCGACATCGCTGGCGACATCAACGAAAGCCTGATCGTCGAATTGTATTCGCGGTAATCGGATTGACGGCCGGGGTAACCTCTGTGCTTCGCGCAGGAGGCGGCCTCGGCCGTTTTTTTCAGGTTGTTGCCATCTCAGCCTTATCGGTGTAACGAGCCGAGGGTATTGAAAAGGAAAACCTATGCAAACCAGTTTGTTGAAACCCAAGATCATCGCTGTGGAATCGCTCGGCGACAACCACGCGAAAGTGGTCATGGAGCCGTTCGAACGCGGTTATGGCCACACCTTGGGTAACGCGCTCCGGCGCGTGCTGCTGTCGTCGATGGTGGGCTACGCGCCGACCGAAGTGACGATCGCAGGCGTCGTGCACGAATACTCGACGCTCGATGGTGTGCAAGAGGATGTGGTCAACCTGCTGCTGAACCTGAAGGGTGTCGTTTTCAAGCTGCATAACCGTGACGAAGTGACGGTTACGCTGCGCAAGGAAGGCGAAGGCGTTGTCACCGCTGGCGACATCGAACTCTCGCACGACTGCGAAGTGATCAACCCGGATCACGTGGTTGCGCATCTGACGAAGGGCGGCAAGCTCGACGTGCAGATCAAGATCGAAAAGGGCCGTGGCTACGTGCCGGGCAACGTGCGCCGTTACGGCGACGAGTCGGCCAAGATCATCGGCCGCATCGTGCTGGACGCGTCGTTCTCGCCGGTTCGCCGCGTGAGCTACGCCGTGGAAAGCGCGCGTGTCGAACAGCGTACCGACCTCGACAAGCTCGTGATGAACATCGAAACCAATGGCGTGATCTCGCCTGAGGAAGCGATCCGCCAGTCGGCCCGCATCCTCGTGGATCAGCTGTCGGTGTTCGCGGCTCTGGAAGGCACGGAAACGGCCGCGGAAGCGCCTTCGCGCGCACCGCAGATCGACCCGATCCTGCTGCGTCCGGTGGACGATCTCGAACTCACGGTTCGCTCGGCGAACTGCCTGAAGGCCGAGAACATCTACTACATCGGCGATCTGATCCAGCGCACCGAGAACGAGCTGCTCAAGACCCCGAACCTGGGTCGCAAGTCGCTCAACGAGATCAAGGAAGTGCTCGCTTCGCGCGGTCTCACGCTCGGCATGAAGCTCGAAAACTGGCCGCCGGCTGGTCTCGATAAGTAAGAAGTCTGGCACGGACGCGGATTTTCCTTTAAAATCCGCGTCTTGCCTTTTTCACGTACCGGCCCGTGCCTCGATAGTTGCGAGGCGATAGAAGAGCTGGACCAAAACTTTGTTTCAAGGAAATTGAAATGCGTCACCGTCATGGTCTGCGGAAACTGAACCGCACGAGCAGCCACCGTCTGGCAATGCTCCGTAACATGTCCAACTCGCTCATCGAGCACGAAGTCATCAAGACGACGCTGCCGAAGGCGAAGGAACTCCGTAAGGTTGTCGAGCCCCTCATCACGCTGGGCAAGAAGCCGTCGCTCGCAAACCGTCGTCTGGCGTTCAACCGCCTGCGCGATCGTGACTCGGTCACGAAGCTGTTCGACGTGCTCGGTCCGCGTTTCGCGAACCGTCCGGGCGGCTACCTGCGTATCCTGAAGTTCGGTTTCCGTGTTGGCGACAACGCACCGATGGCACTGGTCGAACTGCTCGACCGTCCGGAAGTCGCGGAAGAGAACGTCCAGGAAGCGGAATAAGCTTTCCGTCGCTCGATCCCCGGATTGAGCGGCATGCGAAAAAGCCAGGCCTAGCCTTAATGCCGTTCAGTTAAGGTCCCGTTTCAGGTACCGAACGGTGTAGCGGAAAGGTCTGGACTTGACGGCCCGTGCGCAAGAGCGCCCGGGCCGTTTTTCGTTGGCGAGCTGCTTGAGCCGCTGGCGCAGGCGCACGAGCAGCGCAGGAAGTTTGCCGTACGAGCGGGTCACGGCTGCCCATGACATCTCATACTGAATCGTGTGAAACGCGCGGATGAAGCTCAGGTCCCCGGGGGCGCGTCCGGCCTCAAGCGCGGCCTTCGCCACCTCCAGCCGGATCAGGTTGTAGGCAATCAGGGCGCCCCAGAACTCCTGGTAGACGCCGTCAACGGTCTGGCTGCGCAGGGTCAACTCCATGCCCAGCATCGACTGCTTCAATTCCCGGTAACTGGTCTCGATCTGCCAGCGACGTGCGTAGCAGGACACGATGTCCGTTGCCTCGAACCGCTCTCGATCACACAGGGAGCTGAGCAATACCCGCTGCCGGCCACGCGCATCGACGGCAAGCACGGCGCGGGCTTGCCAGAACTCAGGCAGTTCCGGACAGGCCTTTCGCGCCTGCGGCGAGACGCGCATGCGCACCAACTGGTCGCCGGGCTCGCCGCTGAGCACCTCCCAGCGCGTATTGGACTTGGCTGGAATGATGAAATGCCGGTTTGCGCCGCCCGAGACCAGGTTGCACAGCAGTTGGGCTGACAGAAACCCTTTGTCGAACACCGTAATGGAGTTCTGCGGCACCCGCGCAACAAGCTGGCGCGCCGAGATCATCTCGTTCACGTCGTAAGGGCCGAATTCGACGTCGCGCACCAGGTGGGTGGAAATGGCAGTAAGCGTGACTGCGCGCAACTGGGGGTAGCTGCCGACCCGGTCATGCGCGGCTGTGGACGACCCGAAATGCTCGCGGTTGGCGGCACTGTCGGCCGTGCGCAGCGTGGTGCCGTCCATTGCGAACAGCGAGAATCCCTTGAAGAGGTAATGCGCCTGATCCTGCACAGACCAGTTCCTGGCGCATTCGTGAAAGAGCCACGCCAGGGGCGCCGCGCCAGTGCGCTGTCGAGCCTGGGCGATGGCGCTCTTGCTGACAAATGACGCATCGGGTGCGGGAAGCGCAAGCCCCAGTGCGTCAACGACCTCGCTGACTGACTGATGCCGGTATAGCGCCAGGGCGATCACCAGCCACACCACCTGCTGCGCAGGCAGACGGCGACGCCGGATGCTGGCGCTGCCGCTAGCCTGGACCGCCTGCTCAATCCATTCGTATGGCAGATGCTGTCCCAGCCTATCCCATTCGAATGGCGGGTGCGCTCGACAAGCAGGGGAAGGGTGTCAACCAGCATGGCGACGAAAGTTAACATCGCCGCGACGTGTTTACAACCCCTTTGCTCCACCAACAAAAATGCCGTTCAGTTGCTTAACTGAACGGCATTAAGGCCTAGCCTGGCTTTTTTGTTTTCGGGCGCGGATGAAATCGCGTCGAACCGTGTTTACCGGTTGCAGTCCCCTTTTGCCTCACGGTGCACGAGAGAAGCCGATCGGCGCCGATGGTACGATTACGTTCTGCCCCGAAGCCCGCTTGCCGTCGCACGCGGGCACCACGCCGGAGTTCGTCGTGACCCTCAATGTGACCCTGATGCTGACTACGGTGCCCGACGAGGGCACCGCCGAAACGCTCGCCGCCGGGGCGCTCGCGCAGCGCCTCGCCGCATGCGTGACGCGCCTGGGCGCCGTCCACTCGCAGTATCACTGGCAGGGCAACATCGAGTCGGGCAACGAGATCCAGCTGCTCTTCAAGACGAGCCTCGCCCGCGCGGCCGAGCTCGAACAGTTCATCCAGACCCAGCATCCCTACGAGACGCCCGAGATTCTCTCGTGGCAAGCCACGGCGTCGAATGCCTACGGGCAATGGGTCAATGCCGAGACTCAGCGCACCCTTCATGTCTAACCGCTTCGATCGGCGCTCGCGCGCCGCGCCGTACGCTTCGCTGCCCGGCTTTCTCCTGCTCGTCTGCGCTCTGCTGCCGATGCTGTTCGGTGCGTCGCTCGCGCGTGCGGCCGACGACGACTTCCTGCCGCCCGACCAGGCCTTCACGTTCAGCGCGAGCGAAGCGCCGGGCATGGTCGACGTGCACTTCAAGATCGCCGACGGCTACTACATGTACCGCGAGCGCTTCGCGTTCGCCGCGCGCAACGGCACGGCGCAGCTCGGCGAGGCGCAGATCCCGCCCGGCCATGTGAAGTTCGATCCGACCTTCCAGAAGAATGTCGAAACCTATCGGGGCGAGCTGACGATCCGCGTGCCGGTGCAAAAGGCGAGCGGTCCGTTCGATCTCGCGGTGACATCGCAGGGCTGCGCCGACGCGGGTATCTGTTATCCGCCCGCGGAACACGTGTTCCACGTGAGCGGCGCGGCTTTGCAGGCCGCTACGCCCGCCCAGAGCCCCGTGCCGGGAGCAGCAAGCCCGACGCCCGCGCCCCAGCCACAGACGAGCGCAGCGCCCGCAGCAGGCGACACCGGGGAGCCCTGGTACGAGCGCGCGACGAGCGCCGACTACGCCCAATCGCTGCTGCAAGGCGGCGGCTTTTTCGCCGTGGTCGGCCTGTACTTCGTGGCCGGCATGGTGCTGAGCCTCTTGCCCTGCTCGTACCCGATGATCCCGATCCTCTCGGCGATCATCGTCGGCGAGGGCGCCCGCGCCACGCGCTCGCGCGGCTTCGCGCTGTCGTTCGTCTACGTGCTCGGCATGGCGCTCGTCTACACGGTGCTGGGCATTGCCGCTGCGCTGGTCGGCCAGAGCCTTGGCGCATGGCTGCAGAACCCGTGGGTGCTGGGCGTGTTCGCGGTGCTCCTCACCGCGTTCGCCGTCATGCTGATCGCGGGCTACGACATCGCCCTGCCGCAGCGCTGGCAGGACGGCGCCTCGCGCGCCACCCAGGGCCGTTCCGGCGGCAAATTCGCCGCCGTCGCCGTGATGGGCGCGCTTTCCGCGCTCGTGGTCGGCGCCTGCATGACCGCGCCGCTCTTCGCGGTGCTGGCGTTCATCGCACACACGGGCAACGCCGTGCTCGGCGGCGCGGCGCTCTTTGCCATGGGCCTGGGCCTTGGCGTTCCGCTGATGATCCTCGGCCTCGGCGCGGGCTCGCTGCTGCCGCGTGCGGGTACGTGGATGGATGGCGTGAAGGTGTTCTTCGGCGTCGTGCTGCTCGCGGCCGCGCTGTGGATCGTCTGGCCGGTGCTCGGCGCCACCGCGCAGATGCTGCTTGCCGCCCTCTGGCTGCTGCTCGCGGCCGCCGCGCTCGGGCTGTTCACGCCGAACGCGGGTGCGGCCAACGTCTGGCGGCGCCTCGGGCGTGGTCTCGGCGCCGCGTTCGCGATCTGGGCCGCGACGCTGATCGTCGGTCTGGCGGCGGGTTCGACCGATCCGCTGCGCCCGCTTGCGGTGCTGGCCGCGCGCGTGGGCGGCGCGAGCGATGTTGCCGGCGCCGGCGCGGCGCAGACCGCCGGCGCCGGCGAAGCGAACGCATTGGTCTTCGCACCCGTGCGCTCGCCCGCGCAGCTCGACGCGGCGCTCAAGACTGCGGGCAAGCCGTCGATGCTCGACTTCTACGCCGACTGGTGCGTGAGCTGCAAGGAAATGGAGAAGTTCACGTTCAGCGACCCGCGCGTGCAGGCGCGCCTCGCGGAGCTGGGGCTGCTGCGCGCCGATGTGACCGCCAACAATTCGGACGACCAGGCACTGCTCAAGCGCTTCGGCCTCTTCGGACCGCCGGGCATCATCTTCTTCGATACGCAAGGGCGCGAAGTGCTGCGCGTGGTCGGCTACGAGAATGCCGACCGCTTCCTCGCGCGCCTCGATCGCGTGACGGCGCCGGCGCCGCAGACGCCGGCAGCGCCATCGACCTGATTGGCCGGATCGGCGGCATTGCGCGTGTGTGAGAACGCGCATCGGCCCAAAAGCAAAAAGGCACGTCCGTGGACGTGCCTTTTTTCATGCGATGCGCTCAGCGCTTACTTCTGCGCGCGCAGCAAACGCGCGGCGTCGAGCGCGAAATACGTGAGGATGCCGTCGGCTCCCGCGCGCTTGAACGCGAGCAGCGATTCCATCATCACCTTGTCGTGATCGAGCCAGCCGTTCTGCGCGGCGGCCTTGAGCATGGCGTACTCGCCGCTCACCTGGTACACGTAGGTCGGGAAGCGGAATTCGTCCTTCACGCGGCGCACGATGTCGAGATACGGCATGCCGGGCTTCACCATCACCATGTCGGCGCCTTCCTCGATGTCGAGGCGCACTTCACGCAGCGCCTCGTCGGAGTTCGACGGGTCCATCTGGTAGGTCATCTTGTTGCCCTTGCCCAGATTCGACGCCGAGCCCACGGCGTCGCGGAACGGACCGTAGAACGCCGAAGCGTATTTGGCCGAGTACGCCATGATGCGCGTGTGGATGTGGTTCTCGCTTTCGAGCATCTCGCGGATCGCACCGATGCGCCCGTCCATCATGTCCGAAGGCGCGACGATATCGACGCCGGCTTCCGCCTGTGCACGGGCCTGCGCGACGAGGATCTCGATGGTCTCGTCGTTGATGACGTAGCCGTTCTCGTCGAGCACGCCGTCCTGGCCGTGGCTCGTGTACGGGTCGAGCGCGACGTCGCACAGCACGCCGAGGTCGGGGAAGCGCTTCTTCAGTTCGCGCACGGCGCGCGGAATCACGCCGTCGGGGTTCGTCGCCTCGATGCCATCGGGCGTCTTGAGCGCCGGATCGACGACGGGGAAGAGCGACAGCACCGGAATGCCGAGTTCGACGCACTGTTCGGCGACGCCCATCAGCAGATCGATCGACACGCGTTCGACGCCAGGCATCGACGGCACGGCTTCGCGCACGTTGTTGCCCGCAATGACGAATACGGGGTAGATCAGGTCGTTCGTGGTGAGGAGGTTTTCGCGCATCAGACGGCGCGAGAAATCGTCACGTCGCATGCGGCGCGGACGATGATGCGGATAGAAGCTCATGTCGGCGGATATCTTGAAACGGGATGGGTCCCGGGGCGCAGGAAACTTTTCGGGACAATGGTATATCATACCGATCGAGCGAGGCGCCTGGCGCCGAGCTCCCCGCTTCTCCTCCCTGAGCGGGTGCCTGTCGTTTTTCGATAAGGCTGTTTAACCCGCCGGAAACCACGGCGGGTTTTTTTATGTGCGCCGGAAGGGGCGTAGCAAGACCCGCGGCGCAGACCGGAAAGGGCGCTTATGCCCGGCGTTGGCGTGGTCTGCGTGCGCTAGCGCACATAACGCGGCAGATGCCGCGCCGGCCTTGCGAAAAGATCTGATGAATGCGCGTGAAAAGCCCGACAGTGTGGGCTTTTGCATGATCGAGGGCCGGCCTGAAGCGACTGGCCCGAGGGCGTTACTCCGCTTGCGCGTCGGTTTCGCCGACCGATGCCTGCGGCACGATCCAGCTCTCGATCACGGCGTGCGCCTCGTCGAGCCCCACGCGCTTGAGCGCCGAAAAGAGCTGGGCGCTCAGCTTCCCTTCGTAGCCTTGCTTGCTGTACTCGTCGAACGCCTTGTTGGTCGTGCGCAGCGCGAGCACGCTTTCCTGACGCGTCAATTTGTCGCACTTCGTAAGGAGTGCGTGAATCGGTTTGCCCGTCGGCGCGAACCACTCGATCATGCGGCGGTCGAGGTCGGTGAGCGGGCGGCGCGCGTCCATCATCAGGATGAGGCCGGAGAGTTGCGCGCGCGTTTGCAGATAGAGCGAAAGCAACTGCTCCCAGTGCGCCTTCGCGGCGGCCGGCACTTCGGCGTAACCGTAGCCGGGCAGGTCGACGAGATAACCCGCCGGTTCGTCGGCGGGGCCGACCGAGAAGTAGTTGATGTGCTGGGTGCGGCCTGGCGTCTTCGAGGCGAAGGCGAGCCGCTTCTGGTTGCACAGCAGATTGATGGCGGTGGACTTGCCGGCGTTCGAACGGCCGGCGAACGCTACCTCGGGCCGCGCCGTAGCGGGCAGGTCGCGCAGATGGTTCACCGTCGTGAAGAAGCGGGCTTGGTGCAGCAGGAAGGCCATCGGAAAAGGACCACAATGTGAGACAACGCGGCGGGTGGCCCGCCGGGCCCGGACGCGCCCGGGATGGATTCTGGGATATCGGGGGCAGGCCCGACTGGCGCCGTGGCGCCTTGCGCGCTATTGTACAATGCGATGGTTTACTGAATACCAGCGAGGCCGGCGCGGGCCTTTCGAGGTAGATCGGTCGCTGTCGTACATTGCAGAACCTGATTCCCACAAGACGAAACAAGGTGCGCGAATGAATCGACTGGGCAAGTGCTTGAAGGTGTTCGAGAGTGCGATAGCGTCAGGTCTTACAGCAGGTTTATTCATGATGGCGGGGCAGGCAAGCGCGGCGGATCAGGGAACGCCGGCCAAGCCCGACGTCGCCCGGGGGCAAGCCATTGCCGCGCAGGTGTGCGCGGCCTGTCACGCGGCCGACGGCAACAGCACCGGTGGCGCGTATCCCAAGCTCGCCGGCCAGCACGCCGACTATCTCGTCAAGCAACTCAAGGACTTCAAAGCGCAGCCCGGCGGCAAGCCCGCGGCGCGCGCAAACCCCATCATGGCCGGCTTCGCTGCCGCGCTGTCAGACCAGGATATGATCAACGTCGCAGCCTGGTTCTCCTCCCAGACATCCAAACCCGGCTACGCGCGCGACGCGAAGACCGTGCCGTTCGGCCGGTCGATCTGGCGCGGCGGCATCGCCGACAAGGGCGTGCCGGCCTGTGCGGCGTGCCACGGACCCACGGGTCAGGGGATTCCGATCCAGTATCCGCGCCTCTCGGGCCAGTGGTCGGAATATATCGTTGCACAGCTCAATGCTTTCCAGCAGGGCACGCGTAACAATAACGATCCGATGCGCACCATCGCGCACCGCCTCTCAGACGACGAGATCAAGGCCGTTGCCGATTACGCGGCCGGCCTGCATTGAGCGCAGCAGGTTTGCCGCGCGTTTGATCAGCAGTTCCACGGCGCGGCCGGCCGGAAAACAAGAAAAGGGTGAGGGCGTCGTCACGCTGGCGGCGCGCCTGCACCCTTTTTTGCTGTAGCGCCTGTTCGGCAAGAAAGCAGCAAGAGCGAAAAAGCGGAGTTTGAATGAGCGTCACCACGCAGGGTTTGCAGTTGAATGTTCGCCAGAAGGCGGTGAGGAGCGCCGTCGAGCTGATCAGCTCGATGCGCTTCGCAATTGCGCTGCTCGTCGTGCTCGCCATTGCGAGCATCATCGGCACGGTGCTCACGCAGGACGACCCGTACCCGAACTACGTCAACCAGTTCGGCCCCTTCTGGGCCGACATCTTCCGCTCGCTGAGCCTCTACACGGTCTACAGCGCGTGGTGGTTCATGACGATCCTCGGCTTTCTCGTGGTGTCGGTTTCGCTGTGCGTGATCCGCAACGCGCCGAAGATGCTCGCGGACATGAAGAGCTGGAAGGACAAGGTCCGCGAAGGCAGCCTGCGCGCGTTCCATCACAAGGGCGAGTTCGCGGTGGAGGGCGGCTCGCGCGAGCAAACGGCCGCCACGCTCGGCAAGCTGGCGGGGCGCATGGGCTACCGGTTCGTCACGCGCGAGAGCGATGGCGCCACGCTCATTGCGGCCAAGCGCGGTGCGCTCACCAAGATCGGCTACATCTTCGCGCACCTCGCGATCGTGATCATTTGCCTCGGCGGCCTGCTCGACAGCAATCTGCCGATCAAATTCCAGATGTGGCTGTTCGACAAGACGCCGATCCGCAGCAACGCAGTCATCAACGACATTGCGCCCGAGCACCGGCTCTCGCAATCGAACCCGACCTTCCGCGGCTACGCCTGGGTGCCCGAGGGCCAGTTCGTCTCCACGGCCATCCTCAACCAGCCCGATGGCTCGCTGATCCAGGACCTGCCGTTCTCGATACAACTCAACAAGTTCATCGTCGATTACTACTCGACGGGCATGCCCAAGCTGTTCGCGAGCGACATCGTCGTGATCGACCACAAGACCGGCCAGCGCGTTCCGGCGCGCATCGAGGTGAACGAGCCGTTCGAGTACGACGGCGTGTCGATCTATCAGTCGAGCTTCCAGGACGGCGGCTCGCAGATGTCGATGACGGCGTGGCCCATGTCGGGCGCAGGCGCGAAGAGTTTCCCGTTCGGCGGCACGATCGGCAATTCGGCGCCGCTCGCGGTGCCCGCCGGCCAGACGGTGCCGGGCGTGGACGGTCAGACCATCGAATTCGCGGACTTCCGCGCGATCAACGTCGAGAACATCTCGAATGGCAGCGGCGCGAACGACGCGCGCGGCGTGGCGCACCAGTCGCTCAAGGAGGCGTTCGACGAGCGCCTCGGCTCCGGTGCGAAGAGCTCGAAGCCGCTCGACCTGCATAACGTCGGCCCCTCGGTGCAGTACAAGGTGCGCGACAAGAACGGCCAGGCGCGCGAGTACAACAACTACATGCTGCCCGTGGACGTGGGCGGCGGCGATCGCATGTTCCTCGCGGGCATGCGCGAGAATCCCGACGATCCGTTCCGCTACCTGCGTATTCCCGCCGACAGCGGCGGCACGCCGAAGGAGTGGATGATGCTGCGCGCGGCCTTCGAGGACCCCGCATTGCGCGTGCAGGCCGCGAAGCGTTTCGCCGCGCGCTCGGTCCCCGATTCGAACCGGGAGCTGCAACAACATCTCGAGGACAGCGCCGAGCGCGTCTTGACCCTGTTCGCAGGCTTGGATGCCCCGCAGGCCGGTGCTGCGGGCGCTGCAGGCGCCGCTGGCGGTTTCCAGGCCGTGGCGGCGTTCATCGACAAGTCGGTGCCGAAGGAGCAGCAGGAAAAGGCGGCGAGCCTCCTGCTGCGCATGCTCGAGGGTGCGACATGGGACCTCTGGCAGCTCGCGCGCGAGCAGGCCGGCGAGTCCGACCTGAAGCCCGATGCCGACGCCGCGCGCTTCGTGCAGGACTCGATCAACGCGATTTCCGACAGTTTCCTGTATGGATCGCCTGTCTATCTACAGCTCGATTCATTCAAGCAGGTGCAAGCTTCGGTATTTCAGTTGACGCGCGCGCCGGGCAAGAAAGTCGTGTATCTTGGCAGCCTATTGCTCGTGCTCGGCATCTTCTCGATGTTCTACGTGCGTGAGCGGCGTCTGTGGTTCTGGCTGAAGGACCGGAAGGGGCAGGACGGTCAGGACCACGGCGTCGACGTCATCATGGCGATGTCGACCGCCCGCCGTACCCTCGACTTCGAGAAGGAGTTCGCCCGTACCCGCGACGCGGTCGGCCGTGCGCTAGGCGCGGCGCCGCAAACCGGCACCGCGAACGAGGCGGGCGACACGAACGGCAGCGGCACGGACCGTGCGCCCTGATTCACGCACGCGATTACAGCCACTCACGATCAACACCGGTAAGCCCATGGACTTGTCTCAGGTTTCCTCCTCCGCGAAGGCTCGCCGCGCCGAACGTGCGCAGGTGGCCAATGCCGCTGTGGCGCACGGCGCCGCGACTGCCCGCGATCCCCTCGCCGACGCCCTGTTCGACGAACGCCCCTTGCTGCGGCGCCTGACGGTGGTGGACTGGCTGTTCGCGCTGGCGCTCGTGGCGGGCGCGGGCTTCGCGCTCTCGCGCTACCACGCGCACATGAATTACTACGACAAGCTGGTGCTGTGCGGCACGACGCCGGCGCTCGTCGTGCTGGGCTGGCGCTGGAAGCCGGCGCGGCTGCTCATGGCCGGCATCGCGGTGCTCGCGCTGTTCGCGATCCAGATCTACCAGGGCGACCTCGCGCGCGCGGATCAGGCGTTCTTCCTCAAGTATTTCCTCTCCAGCCAGTCGGCCATTCTGTGGATGAGCGCGCTGTTCGTGCTCGCCACGCTGTTCTACTGGATCGGCCTGCTCTCGCGCTCGCCCTCGGGCGGCTCGATCGGCTCGAAGCTCACATGGGCGGCGGTGCTCATGGGCTTCGTCGGCCTGATGGTGCGCTGGTACGAGTCCTATCTCATCGGCGCGGACGTCGGGCACATTCCCATCTCGAACCTCTACGAAGTGTTCGTGCTGTTCAGCCTCATCACCGCGCTCTTCTATCTGTATTACGAAAGACACTACGACACGCGTGCGCTCGGCGCGTTCGTGCTGCTCGTGATCGGCGCGGCCGTGGGCTTCCTGATGTGGTACTCGATCTCGCGCGACGCGCAGCAGATCCAGCCGCTCGTGCCCGCATTGCAGAGCTGGTGGATGAAGATCCACGTGCCCGCGAACTTCATCGGCTACGGCAGCTTCGCGCTTTCGGCCATGGTGGGCGTGGCGTACATCATGAAGGAGCGCGGCGTGCTGGCGGACCGCCTGCCCGCGCTCGAGGTGCTCGACGACGTCATGTACAAGTCGATCGCCGTGGGTTTCGCGTTTTTCACCATCGCGACCATTCTCGGCGCGCTGTGGGCCGCGCAGGCCTGGGGCGGCTACTGGAGCTGGGACCCGAAGGAAACCTGGGCGCTGATCGTGTGGCTCAACTACGCGGCCTGGCTGCACATGCGCCTCATGAAGGGCCTGCGAGGCGGCGTGGCGGCCTGGTGGGCGCTCACCGGGCTGCTCGTCACGACCTTCGCATTCCTCGGCGTGAACATGTTCCTTTCGGGCCTGCACAGCTACGGCAAGCTGTAACCAAATCGGCCCGCAAGACGAATTAACCGTCGGATGCCTCGCGCTCCGACGGTTTTTTTTCGTCCGCCCGGAAGTTTTCTGCGAATTGCGCGTTTGCCCGCTTGAGGTCATCCAGTCGATCCACGTCGTGCACAGCACGCCAGGACGGGTCGAGATACGATCAATGTGCTGGCGGCGCACGCCACGCAAGAAGCAGGAGCAGCGATATGTGGATCAAGCGGAGCAGCAGGATCTTGCTCAACGGCGACGACATCCCCGCGAGCGAAATCACGCCGCAAAAGGTGTACGAACAGCGCCGGCGCATTCTGCGGGCCGCGGGCGCGCTCGCGCTCGGCGGCATTGCGGGGCCGTTCGGTGCAACGCAGGCGCTTGCGGAATACGCCCCCGGCGACCCGAAGGCGCAGAAGCTCGCCGCGCAGACGAACACGAAGTTCGTCGCGCTCGACAAGGTCACGCCCTACAAGGACATCACGACCTATAACAACTTCTACGAGTTCGGCACGGACAAGGGCGATCCGGCTCAAAACGCGCACACGCTGCGGCCGCGCCCGTGGAAGCTGAGCGTCGAGGGCGAGGTGAAGAACCCGAAGGTCTACGACATCGACGAGATCCTCAAGCTCGCGCCGCTCGAAGAGCGCGTGTACCGGCATCGTTGCGTGGAGGGCTGGTCGATCGTCGTGCCGTGGATCGGTGTTTCGCTTTCCGAACTGATCCGCCGCGCGCAGCCCACGGGCAACGCACGCTACGTGCAGTTCATCACGCTCGCCGACCCCTCGCAAATGCCGGGCCTCGCCGAGCCGATTCTCGACTGGCCGTATTCCGAAGGCCTGCGCATGGATGAAGCGATGAATCCGCTCACGCTGCTCACGGTCGGCCTCTACGGCCAGGTGCTGCCGAACCAGAACGGCGCGCCCGTGCGGGTGATGGTGCCGTGGAAGTACGGCTTCAAGAGCGCGAAGTCGCTGGTGAAGATCCGCTTCGTCGAGAACCAGCCGCCCACGAGCTGGAACAAGTACGCGCCGAACGAATACGGCTTTTATTCGAACGTGAATCCGAACGTCGATCACCCGCGCTGGAGCCAGGCCACGGAGCGGCGCATCGGCGAGGACGGCTTCTTCCAGCCCAAGCGCAAGACGCTCATGTACAACGGCTACGGCGACCTCGTCGCGTCGATGTATCAGGGCATGGATCTGCGCAAGAACTTCTGAGCAACGAGCTAGATGGAGCGAGAGATGGAATCGACGACGACACCACAGGCTGCCGCGCGCGTGGGGGCGGGCCAGGCGCGTCCTGCGCGAAAGGCGGGGAGCGTGACGGCTCCGCGCTGGCTGCCGTGGGCGAAGGCGGCGGTGTTCGTCGCGGCGCTGTATCCGCTCGCGCGCCTCGTGCTGTTCGGCTTCACGGACGGACTCGGTGCGAATCCGATCGAGTTCATCACGCGCTCCACGGGCCTGTGGACGCTGGTGTTCCTCTGCATCACGCTCGCGGTCACGCCGCTGCGACGACTCACGGGCTGGAATACGCTGGTGCGCTTTCGGCGCATTCTGGGCCTCTTCGCGTTTTTCTATGCGACGCTGCACTTCACGACCTACATCTGGTTCGACAAGTGGTTCGACGTTGCCGCGATGCTCAAGGACGTGGGCAAGCGGCCGTTCATCACGGTGGGTTTCGCGGCGTTCGTGCTGCTGATTCCGCTCGCCGTGACGTCCACGCGCGCGATGGCGCGCCGGCTCGGACGCCGCTGGCAGACGCTGCATCGGCTCATCTACGCGATCGGCGTGCTGGCGATCCTGCACTTCTGGTGGATGAAGGCGGGCAAGCACGACCTCGTGTTGCCCAAGCTCTACGGCGCGATCATGCTGGCGCTGCTCGGCTGGCGCGTGGCCGTGTGGCTGCTGGCGCGCTGGCGTGCCGCGCGCGCGGGGGCGGGCGCCGCGTAGGTGCATCGCGCGCAGGCAGGCAAACAAAAAGCGACGCCGTAGCGTCGCTTTTTTCATGGGCGTGCGAACGAAAGACTCAGTCCGGCAGCACGCGCTCGCTCGCGAACAACTGCGCCACGCTTTCGCGCTCGCGCGCGAGATGCACGCGTTTGCCGTCGACCATCACCTCGGCCGCGCGCGCCCGCGTGTTGTAGTTCGAGCTCATCACGAAGCCGTAGGCGCCCGCGGAGCGGATCGCGAGCACGTCGCCCGGTTCGATCGCGAGCGAGCGGGCGCGGCCCAGCCAGTCGCCGCTCTCGCACACGGGGCCGACCACGTCGTAGGTCTGCGGCGCCGACTGGCGCGCAACGACCGGTTCCATCGCGTGATACGCGTCGTACATGGCGGGACGGGCGAGGTCGTTCATCGCGGCGTCGACGATCGCGAAGTTCTTTTCCGAGCCCGGCTTGAGGAACTCGACCGTAGTGAGCAGGATGCCCGCATTGCCCACGAGCGAGCGGCCCGGCTCGAAGTACACCTCGCGCGTCTTGCCCGTTTTCGCGCCATACGCCTCGATGCGATCGAGCACCGTGCGCACGAACTCGCCGATATCGGGCGGCGTTTCGTCGTCGTAGGTGATGCCGAGGCCGCCGCCCACGTCGATGTGGCGGATGCTCACGCCGTCGGCTTCGATCTGGTCGACGAGCTCGAGCAGCTTGTCGATGGCGTCGAGATACGGCGCGATTTCCGTGATCTGCGAGCCGATGTGGCAGTCGATGCCGACCACGTCCAGGTGTGCCATGGCCGCGGCGGTGCGATAGGTCGCGCGCGCTTCCTCGAACGCCACGCCGAACTTGTTCGCCTTCAGGCCGGTGGAAATGTACGGGTGAGTTTTCGGATCGACGTCCGGGTTCACGCGCAGCGAAACCGGCGCCTTCTTGCCGAGCTGGCCCGCCACGTCGTTGAGGCGGTCGAGTTCGGGAATCGACTCGACGTTGAAGCACTTCACGCCCGCTTCGAGCGCCTCGCGCATTTCGCCAGCGGTCTTGCCGACGCCCGAGAACACCACGTCCTCTGCCTTACCGCCTGCCGCGAGCACGCGGGCGAGCTCGCCCGCCGAAACGATGTCGAAGCCCGCGCCTTCGCGCGCGAACACGTTGAGCACGGCGAGGTTGCTGTTCGCCTTGACCGCGACGTGCACCTTGGCGCGGCGGCCGGCGCAGGCGTCGGCGTAGGCGTGCCATGCGGCGGTGAGTGCCGCGCGCGAATACACATACAGCGGCGTGCCGTACTGTGCGGCGAGATCTGCGGCCGGGACGCCCTCTACGAAGAGCGTGCCGTTATCGCGGTGAAAAGCGGACTGGGTCATGCGAGTGGTTTACTGGGTTGGCGTGGCGTCGGAAGCCGGTTGTGGGCTGCCGGTGGTCGCGGGCGGGGTGCCGAGTTCGGTGTCCGGGGACAACGACAGCGGCGTGCCGGAGGTGTCCGGAATCGTGCCAACCGGTGCCGATGCCGATTCGGGCGCACTTGCGGGCGCGCCTGCAGGCGTCGCGCCGGTTTCCGGCTGCGTGGTTTCGAAATTGGGCTTGGGCGGAAGCGGCGGCACGGTGGGCATGTAGAGCGCACCGCGCTGGCCGCAGCCTGCGAGCGCGACGGCGCCGATCGCAAAAGCCGCTAGAATCGCGCGGGGCGTCCATGCGCTGGGGGCCGCTGCGCGCGTCCGGGAAATGACACGCATAATTGTCCCTGAATGAATAACCGGTGGAGTTTAGCATGCCAGACAATGACTACCTGAGCCGCGCGGAGGCCGTGCTGGCGGCCGTAGAGCGCGCCGTGGACGAGGCCGAAGCGGACATCGAACTGGAGCGCAGCGGCAACGTTCTGACGCTCGAATTCGAGAATCGCACGAAGATCATCGTGAATTTGCAGCCGCCGATGCGCGAAATCTGGATCGCGGCGAAGGCAGGCGGTTTCCACTATCGCTTCATCGATGGCGAATGGCGCGACACGCGCACGGGCACCGAATTCTTCTCGGCGCTCACGGCGTATGCAACGGAGCAGGCGGGCGAGCCGGTACGGTTCGAGCCATAAGCTCGCAAGCGTGAGTTCGTAAAAGAAACGGGCGCCAGTCGAAAGACTGTGAACTGAACCCCAAGAGTTGGACATCGATCCGACCCTTGGGGTTTTTTCATGACCGCGGTTGCGGCGTGCCTCAGTGCCCGCGGAACAGATTCATGATGTCTTCCTTCTCCTTCGCGTTCACGTGCTCCGGGGCGGGCGCGGCGCCCGCATCGTCCGCGCCCGATGCGCCGCTCGCCGACGCTTCGAGCGCCGCCTGACTGATGCCCACGGTCGAGACGAAGCCGTGGCCCGGCGTGGCGTCGGCGTAGTAGAGCTCGTCGCCGAGCGTGACGATGCCGTCCGGCATCGCCATTCTGTACTCGGGCACGCCGCTTAGCGCCTTCTGCATGTAGTCGATCCAGACCGGCAGCGCGAGACCGCCGCCCGTTTCCTTGTCGCCGAGGCTGCGCGGATTGTCGTAGCCGATCCAGGCGATCGCGGCCAGCGTGCGCTGATAGCCCGCGAACCACGCGTCGCGCGAGTCGTTGGTCGTGCCGGTCTTGCCGCCCAGGTCGGTGCGCTTGAGGGCGTTCGACTTCGCGCCCGTGCCGCGCTGCGCGACGCTCTGCAAGAGGCTGTTCATGATGTACGCGTTGCGCGGGTCGATCGCGCGCGGCGCGTTCTGCTCGGCCACGAGCGGCTGCGCCTGGGCGACCACCATGCCGCGCTGGTCGGTGACTTCGGCGATCAGATACGGATTCACGCGATACCCGCCGTTGGCGAACACCGAGTAGCCGGCGGCCATCTGCAGGGGCGTGACGAGACCGGCGCCGAGCGCCATCGGCAGGTAGGCGGGATGCCGGTCGGCGTCGAAGCCGAAGTGCGTGATGTACTGCTGCGCGTACTTCGTGCCGATGTGGTTGAGGATGCGGATCGACACGAGGTTCTTCGACTTCATGAGCGCCGTGCGCATGCTCATCGGGCCGTCGAAGCCGCCGCCATAGTTCTTCGGCTCCCACGGCTGGCCGCCCGTTTCGGCGGCGCTGAAGAAGAGCGGCGCGTCGTTGATGATAGTCGCCGGCCCGAGCCCCTTGTCGAGCGACGCCGAGTAGATGAACGGCTTGAAGCTCGAACCCGGCTGGCGCCACGCCTGGGTGACGTGGTTGAACTTGTTCTTGTTGAAGTCGAAGCCGCCGACGAGCGCGCGGATCGCGCCGTCCTGCGGCACGATCGAGATGAACGCGCCTTCGATTTGCGGCAGCTGCGTGATCGACCACTCGCCCGCGTTGTTGCGCGCGAGGCGGATGATGGCGCCGGGCCGGATCTTCTGCGACGGCTGCGCGCGCGCGGAGAGCGCGAACTGCGCGAAGCGCAGCCCGTCGCCGGTGATGCTCGTGGTGTTGCCGTCCATGAACGTGACCCGCACTTCCTTCGGGCTCGCCGCGGTCACGACCGCCGCCACGAGTTCACCGTTGTCGGGGTGCTCGACGAGTGCGTCGTCGATGGCCTGCTCGCGCTCGTCGCTGTCCGTGGGCAGGTCGATGAACGCCTCGGGCCCGCGATAGCCGTGGCGTCGCTCGTAGTCCATCAGCCCCTTGCGCAGCGCGCGATAGGCGACGTCCTGGTCGGCGGAGTCGATGGTGGTGACGACGTTCAGTCCGCGCGTGTACGCCTCCTCGTGGTACTGCGCGTACATCATCTGGCGCACCATTTCCGCGACGTACTCGGCGTGGACGCTGAATTCCTTGCCCGCGCCCTTGACGACGAGCGGCTGCGCCGCGGCCTCGTCGTACTGCTGCTGGGTGATGTAGTGCAGCTCGAGCATGCGCTGGAGAATGTACTCTTGGCGCACTTTCGCCCGCTTCGGGTTGACGACCGGGTTGTAGGCCGACGGCGCCTTGGGCAGCCCGGCCAGCATCGCGCACTCGGCGAGCGTGAGGTCCTTCAGATCCTTGCCGAAGTACACGCGCGCGGCGCTCGCGAAGCCATACGCGCGCTGGCCCAGATAGATCTGATTCATGTACACCTCGAGAATCTGATCCTTCGAGAGCTTCGACTCGATCTTGTAGGCGAGCAGCATCTCGTAAATCTTGCGCGTGTAGGTCTTTTCGCTCGAAAGGAAGAAGTTGCGCGCCACCTGCATAGTGATCGTGCTGGCGCCCTGGGTGGCGTGGCCATTGGTGAGCGCGACGAAGCCCGCGCGCGCGATGCCGGCGAGATCGACGCCGCCGTGATCGTAGAAGCGCGCGTCTTCGATGGCCAGAATGGCCTTCTTGAGGTTGTCAGGCACGTCCCTGAAATGGACGATGTCGCGCCGCTCCTCGCCGAATTCGCCGATCAGCACGTGGTCGCGCGTGTAGATGCGCAGCGGCACCTTCGGGCGATAGTCGGTGAGCGCCTCGAGCGACGGCAGGTTGGGCGTCGCCACGACGAGCGCGTAGCCGAGCACCAGCGCGACGCACACCACGCCGGCGAAGATGAGGCCGAAAAAGGCGATCAGCAGCGTGGCCCACCACGGGCGCTTGCGCCGCCGGGGCGGCTCGGGCGGCGTGGAAGGCGGTACGGACGAAGGAAGCTGATCTTGCATACGAACACCAGAAAAACGGTCCCGCGATTATAGCCGCCGCTCGCTCACGGGCTTTCGAGATGCTTACATGGACGGCGCATGCGAGCACGCAACCCGCTGTTTCTGTCGACGCGTCTGCTGACGCTTATTGCTGATATCCGCACTGTAGACGCGCCCCTCGCGCGTGGATAGCGCTGGCGGCGATCGTTGGCCGTTCGGCCGAGTATTCGTGCGCCGCCCCGCTTCGCACAATTTCTCCATCGACGCGCTGCGAACGGTTTGCGGCGCACGGACAAACGGGAGGGATGCGATGGGTTTCGGGAATCCGCTGTTGTTGGGCGCTCGCCGCTTTGCCGCGGGTGTGGATTTAAGCGCGCGCGGGGTCACGCTGGTGGTGTTGAGCCAGCGCATTGTCGGGGCGGGGCCGGTCCGCCTCGAATGGCTGGCGGGCGCGCCGCTCGCGCGCGAGGCGCTCGCCGGCGCGGAGATCGTCGACCGGGCGGCCATCGTCGCGGCGCTTCGCGGCGTGTTTGGCGAGTTGCCGCGCGCCAGCGCCGCGGCGTCGCTGCGTTGCGCCATGGCGCTGCCCACGAGCGCGACGCTCGTCGCGACCGTGCCGCTCGCGCGTCTTGCGCCGGCGGGTGCGATGGACGAGTCGGGTATTCACGCGGCGCTCGAGCCGCTCGTGCTGGCGGAGGCGGAACGCGTGGCGGGCGTGGAGCGCGGCGAGCTGGCGGTCGACTGGAGCGTGCTGCCGGCCACGCCGCGCAGCCACGAAGCGCAGGTGACGATCGCGGCGACGGCGCGGCAGCATCTCGAAGCGCGCATCGAGTGTGCGGCCATGGCGGGCATCACGTTGTGCGCCGTGGACGGCGAAGCGCACGCCGCGTTGCGCGCCATGCGGCACGCGGCGGTGTACGAGTTGCCGCCGCACGAGCCCTGGGTGGCGATCTGGGTCGGCCCGGAAGGCGTGCATGGCTGGTTGCTCGTCGACGACTCGGTCATCCGGCACATGCGCTTTCCCGCGCTCGAACATGCCGATCTCGTGGAGGCGCTGCGCGACCTCGTCGACGGCGAGCAGGCCGGCTGCGTGCAGGTCTCGGGCGAGCTTGCCATGCTGCGCGGCGCGAACTTCACGATGGCCGACATCGGCGACGCGCTGGGCGCGCCAGTGCTGCCCTTCGAATGCGCACCGCTGGCCGACATCGAGTGGCCGCTCGCGGCGACGCTGTTGCATGATCCGGCGTGCGCGGTGGCGTTCGGACTCGCGTTGCGCGGGGTGGCGGAATGACGCTCGCGCGCGCCGTGCGCGAGTTACCGCGTCGGGCCGTCGGCGGATTCAATCTGCTGCCGTGGCGGCAGCGCGCCATTCGCAGGCGGCGTTGCTGGCGCCTGCTCGAATGGGGCGCCGCGGCGCTTGGCGGGTGCGCGTGTGCGCTGGGTGTCGTGCTCTGGCAGCGCGTCGAATGCAGCGCGCTCGAGGCTCGTCGCGCGGCGCTGGAGCGGCCGCTGGCGCAGTGGCGTGCACCGCTCGCCGAGGCGCAGCGCCTCACGCGGGAGAGCGAAGCGCGGCGTGTCGGCGAGCGACTCGCCCGGCAGCACGCGCGGGCTACGGCGCGCTTTTTCGCCCTCGCGGACGCGTTGGCAAGCGACGCTCTGCCGGGCGTCGGCTTGCAGCAGCTCGCGCAGTTCGCCGATGAAACCGATCTGCAGGCGAGCGCAGCGGACGAATCGGCGGCTGCGGCGTGGCTCGGACGGCTGCGCTCGCTGCCCGATGTCGAGGCCGTGAGCGTGCGCGAACTCAAGCGCGGCGCGCCGGCCGGCGCTGCACGCGAGCGTGCGTCCGACGGCGAACCGATTCGCGTCGCGGCTCATCTCGTCTGGCAAGGCGCGAGCACCGTGCCGCGAGCCGGCGCACCGCGAGCGTCGAGCGACGCCGCAGCGAAGGAGGCGACATGAGCACGATGGCTGCGCACGCTGGGCAGGAGCGGGCGCTCGTCCCGGCTCGGTCAGGCGCGGGCAACGTCGTGCGCGGATGGCCGCCGCTGCACGCGTGGAGCCTGCACCGCCGCCTGGCTGTCGCGTTGACGATTGCCGTGCTGGCTCTCGCCACTGCAAGCGGCGCCTGCATCGTCGGGGATCCGCTTGGCGTCCATGCAGCGCGCGCCGCGCTGGAAGCCGCTCAAAAGCGCTACGGCGATGCCCAGCAAGTCCTGGCGCGTCTGCCCGCGCTGCGCGAAGCTGCGGCGCGAATGCCTTCGCGTGCGCCGCGTGCGGGCAATTCCGCCGACGACATTCGCCGCATCTCGCAACTCGCCGCGCAATCGGGCCTCGTGCTGCATATGCTGGAGCCAGGCGTCGCGGGCGGCGTGCAAGCCGAGGCGTTCCGGTCGATCAGGCTGGTCGCGCAAGGCAGCTTCGCGCAACTGCGCCGACTGCTCGTAGAGTTGGCGCGCGAGGCGGCGCTCACGGTGCCATTCGAGCTTGCCATCCGGCGCACGGGAACCGGTCTGTCGGTCTCGGCAACGTTGCGCGTATACGATGCGCTTCCCGCCGTGCCGCTGGCGGTGGCTCCCGCAGCGGTGGAGCGCGATCCCTTTGCGCACGCGGCTGCGGCCGGGAGGGCGGAAGACGGGTGGCGCCTTGCCGGCATCCTGCAGGATCGGCTGCGTATCCTCGCGCTCCTGGAAACGCCCGAGGGCGTCGTGTCCGCGCAGGCGGGCGAGGCGGTCGGCAATGCGCGCGTGCTGGCAATCGGGCCGGCGCGGGTCGTCGTCGCGGCGGGTGGGACGACGCGCGCGCTCGGCTGGGCGGAGGCGGCGAAATGAGCGCGCTCGAGCGGAGCGTTGTTGTCCTCGCCGCGTTGATGGTGAGCGTTGCCGCGTGCGCGGCATGGGCCGCGGTGCCGCCGCCTCGACCTGGGTGGGCACGTCCGCCGGCGGCGCTCGCGCGCTACGAAGTGCCGCCGTTGCCCGACGGGGCGGGGGAGCCCGCAGCGAATCAGTGGATCGCCAATCCGTTCATGGGAGGCAGCGATGCTTCTACGACCGAAGTCGCGCCCGAAGACGTTTCGCGGGCAGACGCGGACGGCGACGCTGGCGTGTCCCAACGCGCCGCCCAGCCTTCGCGCGAACCGGTCAGCGCCACACCTGCGGCCGGGCCGCTCGAAGGGCCGCCGGTGCCCATGCGCGCGCCGACGCGCCTCGGCGACGCCGCGGCAGCCAACGATGGCTTGCCGGCGGACCGACCGATCACGCTCAACTTCCAGCGCGCTGAACTCACGGCCGTTCTGCATGCGTTCGCCCAGTTCACGAAGCTCAATATCGTCGCAAGCGAACGGGCGCGCGGCCAGGTGACGTTGCGCCTCGAGCGCGTGCCGTGGCGTACCGCGTTCGACCTGCTGCTGGAAGCAAACGGCCTTGCGATGTCGCGCATCGGCGACGTGATCTGGGTCGCGCCCGCCGCGGAGGTGGCAGCGCGCGAGCGGCAGCGTTACGAGGCGCACGCCCGGGCCGCGGAGCTGGAGCCGCTCGCGAGCCGCTCGTTCGAGTTGCATTACGCGCGCGCCGAGGATCTGCGCCGCTTCCTGACCGGCACGGGCGCACAGCGCGCACTCTCGAAGCGCGGCACGGCGGTGGCGGACGCGCGCACGAATGTCCTCTTCGTCACCGACCTGCCGGCGCGACTCGACCAGATCGGCGAACTCGTGTGGCGGCTTGATGCGCCCGCGCGTCAGGTGCTGATCGAGGCGCGTATCGTCGAGGGGGAAGAGGGGCTGTCGCGCGAGCTGGGCGTGCGTCTTGGCGTGACGCCGGTGAGCGTGGACGCAACGGCCCCCCGCGGCCTGACCACCAAAGCCGACGGCACGGTGTACGACCTCGCGGCGGGCCCGATTGCCGGCTTCGAGCCCGCGGGCCTTGGGCTCACGCTGCTGGCCGCGCGCGCCACGCGTCTGCTCGACATCCAGTTGAGCGCGCTCGAGGCCGAAGGGCGCGGACGGGTGGTGTCGAGCCCGCGCGTGGTCACCGCCGACCGCACGAAGGCCGTCGTCGAGCAGGGTACCGAGCTGCCTTATCAGGCCAAGGTCGGGCAGGGCGTTTCGGGCGTGCAATTCCGGCGCGCCAGCCTGAAACTCGAAGTCGAGCCGCAGATCACACCCGATGGCCGCGTGATACTCGACCTCGACGTGGCGAAGGACAGTGTCGGCGAGCAAACGGCCGCCGGGCCTGCGATCAACACCAAGCACGTGCAGACGCGCGTGGAAATCGAGGACGGCGGGACGGTCTCGATTGGCGGCATCGACGCGACCGATGACCGCGATGATGTGACGCGCGTGCCACTCCTGGGCAAAATACCGGTTCTGGGCGCGCTTTTTTCGCATCGCGCGCACCGGGATAAGCGCAGCGAGCTCGTGGTGTTCATCACGCCGCGCGTCGTGGAGCCGAATTGACCCTCATTGATCGGGCAAACTGGCTGCCAGCGGGCAGCCCCATGTTTACGGGGTCTGATCAACGGGGCCGCAGGCTCGACAATGCCGCCGCTTTGCCAGTAAGCTGCGGCACCAACCTTTCGTAGGAAACGCTGCAAGTGCGGGACGCAAACGCCAATGTATTTTTCGTAGGGCTCATGGGCGCCGGCAAGACGACCGTGGGCCGGGCGGTCGCGCGCCGGCTGGAGCGTCCGTTCTTCGACTCCGATCACGAGATCGAGGCGCGCACGGGCGCGCGCATCCCGGTGATTTTCGAACTCGAAGGCGAAGCGGGCTTCCGCGACCGCGAGGCCCAGATGATCGAAGAGCTCACGGGGCGCGAAGGCATCGTCCTCGCGACCGGCGGCGGCGCAGTGCTGCGGCCCGAAAATCGCGCAGCGCTCAAGGCGCGCGGCTTCGTCGTGTATCTGCGCGCGCATCCGCACGACCTGTGGCTGCGCACGCGGCGCGACAAGAATCGCCCGCTGCTGCAAACCGAAGACCCGAAGGCGCGGCTCGAAGCGCTGTACGAAGTGCGCGACCCGCTGTATCGCGAAGTCGCGGACTTCGTGATCGAAACCGGCCGGCCTTCCGTCAACGGACTCGTCAACATGGTGCTGATGCAGCTCGACATGGCCGGCGTCGTGCGGGCCACGGCGCGCGAGTAGGGCGCAGGTCGCCCGGTGAGTCGCGCAGTGAGTCGTGCAGCAGGCAGTGCATCGGAAACCCAAAAGATTCAGAGCATGATTACCGTCAACGTCGAATTGGGCGACCGCGCCTACCCCATCCATATCGGCTCCGGCCTGATCGGTCAGACGGCGCTCTTCGCGCCCCATATCGCCGGCAAGTCGGTCACGATCGTGACGAACACCGTCGTCGATCCGCTCTACGGCGAGACGCTGCGCGCCGCGCTTGCGCCGCTCGGCAAGGACGTCAACACGGTGGTGCTGCCCGACGGCGAGGCGCACAAGAACTGGGAAACGCTCAACGAGATCTTCGACGCGCTGCTCACCTCGCGCGCCGACCGCAAGACCACGCTCATCGCGCTGGGCGGCGGCGTGACGGGTGACATGACGGGCTTCGCGGCCGCCTGCTACATGCGCGGCGTGCCGTTCATCCAGGTGCCGACCACGCTGCTTTCGCAGGTCGATTCGTCGGTGGGCGGCAAGACGGGCATCAATCATCCGCTCGGCAAGAACATGATCGGCGCGTTCTACCAGCCGCAGGCCGTGATCGCCGACATCGGCGCGCTGGCCACGCTGCCGGAGCGCGAACTGGCGGCCGGCATTGCCGAGGTCATCAAGACCGGCGCGATTGCCGACGCCGAATTCTTCGACTGGATCGAAGCCAACGTCGAGTCGCTCAACCGTTGCGAGCCCGAAGCGCTCGCGCACGCGGTCAAGCGCTCGTGCGAGATCAAGGCATCGGTCGTCGCCGCCGACGAGCGCGAGGGCGGCCTGCGCGCCATCCTCAACTTCGGCCATACGTTCGGCCACGCGATCGAGGCCGGGCTCGGCTACGGCGAGTGGCTGCACGGCGAGGCGGTGGGCTGCGGCATGGTGATGGCTGCGGACCTCTCGGTACGCGTGGGCATGCTGGACGAAGCCTCGCGCACGCGCCTCGTGCGTGTGGTCGAGGCCGCGAAGCTGCCGGTGCGTGCGCCCGCGCTCGGCGCCGACCGCTACGTCGAGCTTATGCAGGTCGACAAGAAGGCCGAGGGCGGAGCGATCAAGTTCATCCTGCTCAAGCGCTTTGGCGAGACGCACATCGGCCGCGCGCCCGACGAAGCCGTGCAGGCCACGCTCGCCGCCGCGACGCAGAACTGAGGCGGCGCCGGCGACAACCCCTTGCGGAGGAACGGTGAGCGACACCCGCAGCGATAACCGTAGTGATCCCCGTAGTGATCCCCATAGCGTTCAGGAACGTAGCGACGCGCATGGCGGCGACGCCAGCGCCGCGCTGGTCGCGTCATTCGAGGCGGGGCTCGCGCCTTTCGCGGCGCACGCCTCGCGCTCGCGCGGGCGGCGCTATCCCGAGCCGCCGCCCGCCGCGCGCAGCGAGTTCCAGCGCGACCGCGACCGCATTGTCCATTCCACGGCGTTTCGCCGCCTCGAGTACAAGACCCAGGTGTTCGTGAATCACGAGGGCGATCTCTTTCGCACACGGCTCACGCACAGCCTCGAAGTCGCGCAGATCGCCCGCTCGGTCGCCCGCAATCTGCGCGTGAACGAGGATCTGGTTGAGGCGATCTCGCTCGCCCACGACCTCGGCCATACGCCGTTCGGCCATGCGGGCCAGGACGCGCTCAACGAGTGCATGCGCGAGCACGGTGGCTTCGAGCACAATCTCCAGAGCCTCGCGGTCGTGGACGAGCTCGAAGAGCACTACGGCGCGTTCGACGGCCTGAACCTGTGCTTCGAAACGCGCGAAGGCATTCTCAAGCACTGCTCGCGCGAGCATGCGCGGCATCTGGGCGATCTGGGCGAGCGTTTTCTGCTCGGCCGGCAGCCGTCGATCGAAGCGCAGATCGCCAACATCGCCGACGAAATTGCCTACAACAACCACGACGTCGACGACGGCTTGCGCTCGGGGCTGCTCACCATCGAGCAGCTTGCCGAGGTCGAACTCTGGCAAACGCACTACGACGCCGCGCGCGCCGAATATCCGCAGATCGAGGGCCGCCGGCTGGTTCACGAGACGGTGCGGCGCATCATCAACACGCTGATCGTCGACCTGATCGGGCAGACGCGGCGCAATCTCGCCGAGTGCGCGCCGCGGTCGCTCGACGACGTGCGCGCGGCGCCCGCGCTCGTCGCGCACAGCGAGCGCGTGGCCGCGCAGGCGGCTGCGCTCAAGCGCTTTCTCTACCGCAACCTGTACCGCCACTATCGCGTGATGCGCATGGCCAACAAGGCGCGGCGCGTGGTGAAGGGGCTGTTCGAGGCGTTCAGCGAAGACTCGCGCCTGCTGCCGCCGCCGTACCAGACGCAGGACGCCGCCGTGCAGCCGCGGCTGATCGCGCATTACATCGCAGGCATGACCGACCGCTATGCCCTGAAGGAGTACCGCCGTCTCTTCGTCGTCGCCGACGACGTTTGAGGGCGCGGCTCGCCCCCTCTCACCGCCCCTGCTGATTCCGGGAGCCCATTTGATCAAGACCTGGCCGTATCCGCGCGTTGCCGCGCACCGAGGGGGCGGCACGCTCGCGCCCGAGAACACGCTGGCGGGTCTGCGCACGGGCGCGAGCCTCGGCCATACGCTGGTGGAGTTCGACGCCAAGCTGTCCGTCGACAACGTCGCGTTCCTGCTCCACGACGACACGGTGAACCGCACATCGAACGGGCACGGCGCCGCGGCATGCATGCGCTACGCGGAACTTGCCACGCTGGACGCGGGCAGCTGGCGGGACGCGCGTTTTGCGGGTGAGCCGATGCCCACGCTCGCTCAGGTCGCAAAGTGCTGTCGTGAACTGGGGCTTGCGGCGAACCTCGAGATCAAGCCCTGCGCGGGCCGCGACGTGGAGACAGGCCGGATGGTCGGCGCCGAAACGGCGCGCCTGTGGGAGCAAGAAGCGCAGGCGGGCATGCCGCCTTTGCTCTCGTCGTTTTCCTACGCGGCGCTCGAGGCGGCGCGCGAGAGCGCGCCGCAACTGCCGCGCGGCCTGCTGTTCGAGCGGGTGCCCGCCGACTGGCGCGAGCAGACCGCGGCGCTCGAGTGTGTGTCGCTCCATGCGAGCCATCGCCATCTGGACGAGGCGCTCGTCGGGCGCATCAAGTCGGCGGGGCTTTTCATCCTCGCCTATACGGTGAACGACCTCGACCGCGCTCGCCAGCTCGTGAGCTGGGGCGTCGATACGGTCTGCACCGACCGTATCGACCTGATCGGGCCGCACGCGCTCGACGCCTAAGGCCCCAGGCCGGGCGGCCGGTGCCCGGCTCCTCCTTCAGCGGCGCGAGAGCAGCGCGCCCACTACCAGCGCCACGCCGCCGGCAATCGCGACGGCCTGCCAGGGATTGCGGTGCACGTAGTCGTCAGCGCCGGCGATAGCCGCGTCAGTATGGTCGCGCGCGGCGGCACGCGCGACTTCGAGCCGCTCGCGGGCGGCGTCGAGACGCTTGCGGATGTCGGCGCGCAGCGCAGCCGCATCGGCCTGGGTTCCTTCGCCCAGCGTGTTTTCCAGCTCGGCGAGCAGATCACGCAACTCGTCGGTGATATCGGCGGCGGCGCTGCGGCCGCGGCGCGCGATGCGCCGGGCATGTCGGCTCGTGCGCGTCCAGGAATCTCCGAGGGCTTCTCGCGTGTTCGGAAAGGCGCTCATGTATGGCTCCGTCGTTGAAAAGTCACAGGTAAAAGGCTCGCCGCGGGGCGCACGAAAAAGGGCGCGGGAGGGCGAGGACCGGAGTGCCAGTATTGCGCAATTCCAGTGCCCAAGCCTTGAACGAGCGCAGCGAGCCGGGCGCAAATGCCCGCCAGGCGGGGCTCTGATCTCTGGTGACAAAACAGGTGATTACGGGGACAGCACGCTTTTTCGCAGAGGCATAGAATCAGGATAAGCCCATGCGAATGCGGGGAAAAATCGATGGAGACGCGAAGACGGGAAGGGCACGGCCGGGCGGGAAACGCTGCCCTCCGCCAGACGCCGCAAGGGCGAGGCGAAGGGCCGGCGCGAGGTAATGCGTGGCGCTGCAGCGCGTTAGAAGTTGTAGCCGACCTTCAGGTACGTCACGAGCGGGTTCAGGTGAATCTTCGATTCCGCGACTCGCTGGGTGCCGAACTGGTTGTTCAGCGTCGTGTTGTACGTAGCCGTCACGTTGATCGGAATGTACGAGAGCGAGAAACCGGCGAACCAGTGCTTCGTGAAGTTGTAGTTGAAGCCCAGGTTAAACACGGGGGCCCAGGAACGATCCGTCGAAACACTGGTCGGACCCCCAAGCACACCGTTTTCGAAGGAGCCGTTGGTGATCTTCGCGTCGGTGAACCAGGCGTAGGTCACGCCGATGCCGAGGTAAGGACGGAATTTTGCTTCCGGGCTGTTGAAGTAGTACTTGAACAACAGCGCGGGGCTCCACAGTTTCGCCGAGCCGACCTTGCCGAAGCTGCTGAAGCTGCCGCCGCCGGAAATATCGAACTTCGGCGGAATGCCCAGTTCGGCTTCGGTCGCGAAGTGGTCGGTGATGTAGTAGCCGAGGGAGAAACCCACGGTGTCGGCCGAGCCGACGCTGGCGCCCGTATTCGGAATGGCCATGTTGACGGGCGTGCCGCCGACGCTGTCGATCTTGAGCGGATCGCTGGTGTCCTGCGGCATGAAGCGGAACCAGCCGGTGGTGACGTAGAACGTGTTTGCGGATTGTGCGTGTGCTGCCGTGAAACTGGCGAGCGCGGCGACCCCTGCCAGCGCCTGTTTTAATTTCATATTAATTGCTCCTCCATGAAAGGCCCGCTCATTATGAACACAACGTTTGCAACAAACCAGACGCGACCGTTAGAGCTTTTTTACTAAGCGCCGCGAGCTTTCCGCCGAAGCCGCATGCCAGCGAGAACTAGCGCTGGTGGGGCCTGGCGGGTCTGCGGGTATTCACCAACGGAACCAGGAAAATCGAGCATGGCACGGCTTGCACGTCTTTATGTTCCCGATCAGCCACAGCATGTGATCCTGCGCGGACTCGATCAGCAGCCCGCGTTCGTCGATGACCAGGACTACGAACTGTTCATCGACTGCCTGAAGGCCGCGGCGCGCGATCATCATCTGGCGGTGCATGCGTGGGTTTTGATGCCCGGCGCGGTGCAACTGCTCGTCACGCCTTCTGACGAATCCAGCCTGCCCAAGGCAATGCAGGCGGTCGGCCGGCGCTACGTGGCGCATTTCAACCGGCGCTATGCGCGTCGCGGCACGCTCTGGGAGGGGCGCTACCGCGCGACGGTCATCGAGGGCGAGCGCTTCTTCCTGCTGGCGAGCCGCGTCGTCGAGCTCGCACCGGTGCGCAGCCACCTCGTGACGGCGCCCGAAGACTATCGATGGTCGAGCTACCGGCATCACATCGGCCTCACCGTCGACAGCCTCATCACCGACCATCCGCTGTACTGGGCGCTCGGCAATACGCCTTTCGAGCGTCAGCGCGCGTATCGCGAACTCTGCGAGCAGGTGCTCGACGAGCGCGAAACGACGCAGCTTATGCAGGCCACGCTCAAGGGCTGGGTGCTCGGCAGCGACACGTACCGCGATTGGGCGTCGCGCACGGCGAACCGGCGCGTCTCGCCGCTGCCGCGGGGGCGCCCGCGCAAGGTGCGCGAAGCGCCGGGCACGCCAGCGGCAACGCCGGGCGCCATTGGCGCCGCGGCCACCGCGACCCCGGCTTCGACGCCTGCGGCCGGATCGGGCGGGGCGGGCGGTCAGTCGGCGGGCCATGGTGCCGCTCAATCTGGCCCCCATTCGACTTCGCATCCCGGCGCCAATCCGGCCGGCTCGACTTCGACGCATGGAGGCGGCCACGCGGGTAGTGGTTCGGCTACAACATCGGGTGTAAATCCGGGTGGCTCGAACGGCCATTCCGGTGGTTCGCAGGGTTCCGGTGACGGCGGCTCCTCCGGTTCGAGTTCGGAACGCGACCAGCGCAAGCCGGGCACTGGCACTCACTGATTGCTTTTTGGATCAACTGTTTACGAGATAAAACGGCATCTCCGGATGCCGTTTTCTTTTGCCCGAATTTAATATGACCCCAATAAAAAAATGTGCGAATGCACCAACTCGATAATTGGGGTTCTAACATCACGTTTTATTTGCATCCCCTTGATTCGTCGCGTATATTCGCCTTTCGGCTCTCCTGGGCGCATAACGCGGGAAGCACGTAGTACCCGCGCAACGCCGTACAGCGGTCACGTAAGCGGCGTAAATCAAGAAAACGGATTCAACGGCTGGCAACGGCCCCCACTCTGACGGTGTCCCCATGAACGATCACCAGCAGCGCGCCGCGGTGCCCGCCGCGCAAGGTCTCTACGACCCGCAAAACGAACACGACGCCTGTGGCGTCGGCTTCGTCGCCCATATCAAGGGCAAGAAGAGCCACGAAATCATTCAGCAAGGCCTGAAGATTCTCGAGAACCTCGACCACCGGGGCGCCGTGGGCGCCGATCCGCTGATGGGCGACGGCGCGGGCATCCTGATCCAGATTCCGGACGCGTTCTACCGCGAAGAGATGGCCAAGCAGGGCGTGACGCTGCCGCCGTTCGGCGAGTACGGCGTCGGCATGATCTTCCTGCCGAAGGAGCACGCCTCGCGTCTCGCCTGCGAGCAGGAACTCGAGCGCACGGTGCGCGCCGAAGGCCAGGTCGTGCTGGGCTGGCGCGACGTGCCGGTCGATCACGCCATGCCGATTTCGCCCACGGTGAAGGCGAGCGAGCCGCTGATCCGCCAGATCTTCATCGGCCGCGGCAAGGACGTGATGGTCACGGACGCGCTCGAGCGCAAGCTGTACATCATCCGCAAGACCGCGAGCCACCGCATTCAGGCGCTCAAGCTCAAGCACGGCAAGGAGTACTTCGTGCCGTCGTGCTCGGCGCGCACGGTCGTCTACAAGGGCCTGCTGCTGGCCGGCCAGGTCGGTGTGTACTACCGCGACCTGCAGGACGAGCGCGTGGTGTCGGCACTGGCGCTCGTGCACCAGCGCTTCTCGACCAACACGTTCCCGGCGTGGGAACTGGCTCACCCGTACCGCATGATCGCCCACAACGGTGAAATCAACACCGTGAAGGGCAACGTGAACTGGCTGAACGCCCGTACCGGCGCGATCGCCTCGCACGTGCTCGGCGACGACCTGCCCAAGCTCTGGCCGCTGATCTATCCGGGCCAGTCGGATACCGCATCGTTCGACAACTGTCTCGAACTGCTGGTGATGGCGGGCTATCCGCTCGTCCACGCGATGATGATGATGATCCCGGAAGCCTGGGAACAGCACACGCTGATGGACGAGAACCGCAAGGCGTTCTACGAATACCACGCTGCGATGATGGAGCCGTGGGACGGCCCCGCCGCGATCGCGTTCACCGACGGCCGCCAGATCGGCGCGACGCTCGACCGTAACGGTCTGCGTCCGGCGCGCTACATCGTCACGGACGACGACCTGGTCATCATGGCGTCGGAAGCCGGCACGCTGCCGATCCCCGAGTCGAAGATCGTCAAGAAGTGGCGTCTGCAGCCGGGCAAGATGTTCCTGATCGACATGGAACACGGCCGCATCATCGACGACAAGGAACTCAAGGACAACCTCGCCAACGCCAAGCCGTACAAGAGCTGGATCGACGCCGTGCGCATCAAGCTCGACGAGATCGAGCCGAAGGCGGAAGACGTCGCGACTGCGCGTGCCGAAGCCGCCGCGCTGCTCGACCGTCAGCAGGCGTTCGGCTACACGCAGGAAGACCTCAAGTTCCTGATGGCGCCGATGGCGATGTCGGGTGAAGAGGCGGTCGGTTCGATGGGCAACGACTCGCCGCTGGCGGTCATGTCCAACAAGAACAAGACGCTCTACAACTACTTCAAGCAGCTGTTCGCGCAGGTCACGAACCCGCCGATCGACCCGATCCGTGAAAACATGGTGATGTCGCTCGTGTCGTTCATCGGCCCGAAGCCGAACCTGCTCGACACCAACAACATCAACCCGCCGATGCGTCTCGAAGTGTCGCAGCCGGTGCTCGACTTCAAGGACATCGCGAAGATCCGCGCGATCGAGCAGTACACGGGCGGCAAGTTCAGCAGCTACGAGCTGAACATCTGCTATCCGGTGGCCTGGGGCAAGGAAGGCATCGAAGCGCGCCTCGCGTCGCTATGCGCGGAAGCCGTCGATGCGGTCAAGTCGGGCTACAACATCCTGATCGTGTCGGACCGCCGCGCGGACCGCGACAACGTCGCGATCCCGGCGCTGCTCGCCACCTCGGCGATCCACTCGCACCTCGTGCAGCACGGTCTGCGCACGAGCACGGGTCTCGTCGTGGAAACGGGTTCGGCGCGTGAAACGCACCACTTCGCGCTGCTCGCCGGTTTCGGCGCGGAAGCCGTGCACCCGTACCTCGCGATGGAAACGCTCGCGCAAATGGCGCAGGGCCTCAAGGGCGACCTGTCGGGCGAGAAGGCCGTCTACAACTTCACCAAGGCAGTGGGCAAGGGCCTGCTCAAGGTGATGTCGAAGATGGGCATCTCCACGTACATGTCGTACACGGGCGCGCAGATTTTCGAAGCCGTCGGTCTGGCTGACGATCTCATCGCCAAGTACTTCAAGGGTACGGCCTCGAAGGTGGGCGGCATCGGCCTGTTCGAAGTGGCCGAAGAAGCGATTCGTCTGCACCGCGACGCATTCGGCGACAACCCGGTTCTCGCCAACATGCTCGACGCGGGCGGCGAGTACGCCTACCGTGTGCGCGGCGAAGACCACATGTGGACGCCGGACGCGATCGCCAAGCTCCAGCACTCGGCGCGCAGCAACTCGTACCAGACGTACAAGGAATACGCGCACCTGATCAACGATCAGACGAAGCGCCACATGACCTTCCGCGGTCTGTTCGAATTCCGCCTCGACCCGGCGCGCGCGATCTCGATCGACGACGTCGAGCCGGCCAAGGAAATCGTCAAGCGCTTTGCGACTGGCGCGATGTCGCTCGGCTCGATCTCGACCGAAGCGCACGCTACGCTCGCCGTCGCGATGAACCGCATCGGCGGCAAGTCGAACACGGGTGAAGGCGGCGAAGACGAGAAGCGCTACCGCAACGAACTGCGCGGCATTCCGATCAAGAACGGCGACACGATGCAGTCGATCATCGGGCCGGAAGTCGTCAAGGACATCCCGCTCAAGGATGGCGACTCGCTGCGCTCGAAGATCAAGCAGGTCGCGTCGGGCCGCTTCGGCGTGTCGGCGGAGTACCTGTCGTCGGCGGACCAGATCCAGATCAAGATGGCGCAGGGCGCGAAGCCGGGCGAAGGCGGTCAGCTGCCGGGCCACAAGGTTTCGGAATACATCGGCAAGCTGCGTTATTCGGTGCCGGGCGTGGGCCTCATTTCGCCGCCGCCGCACCACGACATCTACTCGATCGAAGACCTGGCGCAGCTCATTCACGACTTGAAGAACGTGAACCCGGTTTCGTCGATCTCGGTGAAGCTGGTGTCGGAAGTGGGCGTGGGCACGGTGGCAGCGGGCGTGGCGAAGGCCAAGGCCGACCACGTCGTGATCGCCGGTCACGACGGCGGCACGGGCGCCTCGCCGCTCTCGTCGCTCAAGCACGCAGGCACGCCGTGGGAGCTCGGTCTGGCGGAAACGCAGCAGACCCTGGTGCTGAACCAGCTGCGCGGCCGTATCCGCGTGCAGGCCGACGGTCAGATGAAGACGGGCCGCGACGTGGTGATCGGCGCGCTGCTCGGCGCGGATGAATTCGGCTTTGCGACGGCGCCGCTCGTCGTGCAGGGCTGCATCATGATGCGCAAGTGCCACCTGAACACCTGCCCGGTCGGCGTTGCGACGCAGGATCCGGTGCTGCGCGCGAAGTTCTCGGGCCAGCCCGAGCACGTCGTGAACTTCTTCTTCTTCATCGCTGAAGAAGTGCGCGAAATCATGGCGCAACTGGGTATCCGCAAGTTCGACGATCTGGTCGGCCGCGCGGATCTGCTCGACACGCGCCGTGGCGTGGAGCACTGGAAGGCGAAGGGTCTCGACTTCTCGCGCGTGTTCTACCAGCCGTCGGTCGGCGCGGAAGTCGCGAAGAAGCACGTCGACACGCAAGACCACGGTCTGGACCGCGCGCTCGATCACACGCTGATCGAGAAGGCGAAGGCTGCGATCGAAACGGGCGAGCACGTCTCGTTCATCCAGCCGGTGCGCAACGTGAACCGCACGGTCGGCGCGATGCTCTCGGGCGTCGTCGCGAAGAAGTACGGCCACGACGGTCTGCCGGAAGACACGATCCACATCCAGTTGAAGGGCACGGCGGGTCAGAGCTTCGGCGCGTTCCTCGCACGCGGCATCACGCTGGACCTCGTGGGCGACGGCAACGACTACGTCGGCAAGGGCCTCTCGGGCGGCCGCATCATCATCCGTCCGACCAACGACTTCCGCGGCAAGTCCGAAGAAAACATCATCTGCGGCAACACGGTGATGTACGGCGCACTCGAAGGCGAAGCCTTCCTGCGCGGCGTGGCGGGCGAGCGTTTCGCGGTGCGTAACTCGGGCGCGACGGCGATCGTCGAAGGCACGGGCGACCACGGCTGCGAATACATGACGGGCGGCACGGTGCTCGTGCTCGGCGAAACGGGCCGTAACTTCGCGGCGGGCATGTCGGGCGGTATCGCCTACGTGTACGACCCGGACGGCACCTTCGCCGGCAAGTGCAACAAGTCGATGGTCGCGCTCGACCCGGTCCTGCAACAGGCCGAACAGGAGCGCACCGTGGACCGCGCACTGTGGCACACGGGCCAGACCGACGAAGCGCTGCTCAAGGGACTCGTCGAGCGTCACTTCCAGTTCACGGGCTCGCCGCGCGCCAAGGCGCTGCTCGAAAACTGGGATGCGGCGCGCCGCCAGTTCGTGAAGGTGTTCCCGACGGAATACAAGCGCGCACTGAGCGAACTCGGCGCGAAGAAGGCGAGCCAGGAAGAACTGGCCGCCTGATCCGCAAGACGACGACTGAACGAAGACGAAGCGCCCGCCGCGCTCACTGTAGCGGCGGCGGGCGCGGTCCCCTCACCGAATAGATAGAGATAGACGAGAACCCTATGGGTAAGGCAACCGGTTTTCTCGAGTTCGAGCGCCAGCATGAGGCGTACGAAGCACCGCTCACGCGCGTGAAGCACTACAAGGAATTCGTGGCGGCGCTCTCCGACGCCGACGCGAAGATCCAGGGCGCACGCTGCATGGACTGCGGCATCCCGTTCTGCAATAACGGCTGCCCGGTCAACAACATCATTCCGGACTTCAACGACCTCGTGTTCCGCCAGGACTGGAAGAGCGCGATCGACGTCCTGCATTCCACGAACAATTTCCCCGAGTTCACGGGCCGCATCTGCCCGGCGCCCTGCGAAGCGGCGTGCACGCTCGGCATCAACGACGACCCGGTCGGCATCAAGTCGATCGAGCACGCGATCATCGACAAGGCGTGGACCGAAGGCTGGGTCGCGCCGCAAGTCGCGAAGCACAAGACGGGCAAGAAGGTCGCCGTGGTCGGTTCGGGCCCCGCGGGCCTCGCCGCCGCCCAGCAGCTTGCGCGCGCCGGTCACGACGTGACGGTGTTCGAGAAGAATGACCGCATCGGCGGCCTGCTGCGCTACGGCATTCCCGACTTCAAGCTGGAGAAGTGGCTGATCGACCGCCGCATGCGCCAGATGGAAGCCGAAGGCGTGACGTTCCGCACCAACGTGTTCATCGGCCGTGGCGAGTTGCCTGCGTACATCGGCAACACGGCGAAGGAAACCATCTCGCCAGACGAGCTGAAGGACCAGTTCGACGCCGTGGTGATCGCAGGCGGTTCGGAAACGCCGCGTGACCTGCCGGTGCCGGGCCGCGAACTCGAAGGCATCTACTACGCCATGGAGTTCCTGCCGCAGCAGAACAAGGTCAACGCCGGCGACAAGCTGCCGAACCAGCTGCTCGCCAAGGGCAAGCACGTGGTCGTGATCGGCGGCGGCGATACGGGTTCCGACTGCGTGGGCACCTCGAACCGTCACGGCGCGAAGAGCGTCACGCAGTTCGAACTGCTGCCGCAGCCGCCCGAGGAAGAGAACAAGCCGCTCGTGTGGCCGTACTGGCCGATCAAGCTGCGCACGTCGTCGTCGCACGACGAAGGCTGCTCGCGCGACTGGTCGGTCGCCACCAAGCGCCTCGAAGGCAAGAACGGCAAGATCGAGAAGCTGGTCGCCGCGCGCGTGGAGTGGAAGGACGGCAAGATGGTCGAAGTGCCGGGCTCGGAATTCGAAATGAAGGCCGATCTCGTGCTGCTCGCCATGGGCTTCACGCAGCCGGTGTCGCCGGTGCTCGAGGCATTCGGCGTCGAGAAGGACGCGCGCGGCAACGTGCGTGCCGCGACCGAAGGCGAGAAGGCGTACTACACGTCGGTCGACAAGGTCTTCACCGCTGGCGACATGCGCCGCGGCCAGTCGCTCGTGGTGTGGGCGATCCGTGAGGGCCGTCAATGCGCGCGCTCCGTCGATGCGTATTTGATGGGCAGCTCGGAGTTGCCGCGATAAATCCGGTGTGTCCCGCAATTCGCCGGGACGCACGGGGGAGACGGCAGGAGACGCAACGACAGAAGCCGGGCACCCGCGAGGGTGACCCGGCTTTTTTACGTTCGTGCTGCGGGTTTGCATGGGCGCGCGCCTCGCGCGAGAGGATTACCATGACGCGATTGCCCGACCGAACGAGGCCCGCCGATCATGTCCGAAGCCCGCGAGACCGATCGTGACACGCAGCAATGGCGGCGCTGCTTCATCGCGCTTTCGCCCACTGCGGCGTCGCGCGATGCGCTCGCCGCGCTCGACGTGCCGCCCAATGCACGGCGCGTGCCCTATGCGCAACTCCATCTGACAGTGACGTTCATCGGCGCGATGTCGTTCGACCAGGGACACGTGCTCTCGCGGCGGCTCGCCGAGCACGCGCCGCTCCTCCCGCCGGCGCAGGTCACGCATATCGAATGCTGGCCGGGCCGCGTGCATCCGCGCCTCATGGTGGCCGTGCTCGCGATGTCGGATGCGTTCACGGCGCTCGACTGGCACGTGCGTTCACTCATGGGAGACGTGGGATTGCCGCTCGACGCGCGAGCGTTTCGCCCGCATGTGACGCTCGCACGCTTCGCGCGCGACGCCGTTGGCGCGCCGGCGGCGAGCGGCGGGGAAGCGCTGCCGCCGTTGCGCTTCGAGTCGCTGGTGCTGTATTCGAGCACGCTGGCGAGGCAGGGCGCGCGCTACGAGGCACTGGCGAGTGTCGCGCTCGATTGAGGCGTCGGCGCCACACAGTGGAGTTTCGACCGACGCTCAGTAGCGATACCGCGCCAGCGTCAATCCATCGAGATCGATTTCCGGCGAGCGCTGTGTGACGAGATCCGCGAGCACGCGGCCCGAACCCATCGACATCGCCCAGCCCGTCGAGCCGTGTCCGACGTTCAGCCACAGGCCATCCACGCCCGACGTGCCGAGCAGCGGCGCGCCGTCCGGCACCATCGGCCGGCGCCCCACCCAGAATTGCGCCGACGAAGGCGTCGCGGCATGCGGGAACCAGTCGTCGAGCACCTTCATGAGCGTTTGCAGCGCCTGCTCGCGCAGCGTCGCGCGGTGGTCGCCCAACTCGGCCGTCCCCGCCACACGCAGATACGGGCCGAAGCGCGTGATCGCCGTCTTGAGCGACTCGTCCATGAGCGCGGCGCGCGGGGCCTTCTGCTCGTCGACCACGGGCAGCGTGGCCGAATAGCCTTTCACCGGATACAGCGGCACGCGCACGCCAAGCGGCGCGACGAGCGCCGCGCTCTCCACGCCCAGTGCGACCACCACGGCGTCGGCGGCGAGCGTGTGGGGCGTGTCGTCGGCGGGCTCGCTGCGCTCGGCCGGGCGAAGCACCTCGGCCGGCGCGCGGCGCTGCTCGCGCCGGTCCTTGCGGTTGTTGGCCGTGCGCCGCCCGGGCACCGCGCGCACGCGCACACCACTTACCTTGCCGCCCGCGGCTTCGAGCGCGAGCACTTCGGTATCGAACAAAAACGTGACGCCGCGTGCTTCGCAGACGGAGCGCAGTTCGCGCGTGAAGCGTGCGCAGTCGCCGGCCTCGTCTTCGGGCAGATAGACGCCCGCCACCGGTTTCACGCGCGACCAGGCAAGCCCGGGCTCGACCTGCGCGCAGGCGGCGGCGTCGAGCTCGCGATAGACGATGCCCGCATCGCGCAGCACGCCGAGCGCCGGTTGCGCGAGTTCGAGGTCGTAGTCGCTGCGAAAGAGCTGCAGATAGCCCTGGCTGCGCCCGTACTCGAACGCGTGCGTGGCGCGAAACGCGTGCAGGCATTCGCGGCTGTAATAGGCGATGCGCTGCATGCGCTGCTTGTTCACGCGAAAGCGCGCGAGATCGCATTCGCGCAGCCAGCGCGCGATCCAGCGCCACTGCGCGGCATCGAGCGTGGGCCGGAAGATGAGCGGCGAGGTCGGCTTGAGCAGATACTTGATGAGCTTCGCGGGCATGCCGGGCGCGGCCCACGGCGTGACATAGCCGGGCGCGATGACGCCGGCGTTGCCGAAGCTCGTGCCGAGCGCGACGCCCGGTTCCCGTTCGACGACCGTGACGTCGCAGCCTCGTTCGCTCAGATAGTACGCAGTAGCGACGCCGATCACACCGGCGCCGAGGACGATCGTTTTCATGCCGGTCGCACAACAGGGAGGGACGGTCGGTATTGCAGCATGTTCGCGCTCATCGTGCAGTGGACTCCGCAGACGCTCGCTCGCTCCCGGCAGCAGGCACTTCCTCGGTCAGCGTCTTGCCCTTCGTCTCCGGCAGGCACAGCGCCGCGACGATCACGAGCAGATAGCCCGCGCCGGCCACCACGCCGATCGCCTTCACGAGCGAGGTGGTTTGCGCGAATGTGCCTACGAGAATGGGGAAAAACGAGCCGAGCCCGCGTCCGAGGTTGTAGCAGAAGCCCTGGCCCGAGCCGCGGATCGCGTTCGGGTAAAGCTCCGAGAGATACGCGCCCACGCCCGCGAAAATGCCCTGCACGACGATGCCGAGCGGAAACCCGAGCAGGAGCATGGCGGTGTCGGTGATGGGCAGCATGGTGTAGGCCATGCCGAGCGCAAACGAGCCGATGGCGAACAGGATGAACGAGGCGCGCCGGCCGATCTTGTCGCACAGGATCGCGCCGACGATGTAGCCCGTGAACGAGCCGACGATCAGCACGATCAGGTAGCCGCTCGTGTTGAACACCGAGAGGTGGCGCACCGTCTTGAGGTAGGTGGGCAGCCAGGTGGTGATCGCGTAGTAGCCGCCGAGCATGCCGGTGCACAGCGCGCTGCCGAGCAAGGTAGTGGCCAGATGCGCGGGCGCGAAGATCTGCATGAAGTGGCTTTGCACCGCGCCGCTTTCGCGCGCCCGGCGCGTGGCGACGAACACGTCGGGGTCGCTCACGTTACGGCGTACATAGAGAATCCAGAGCGCAGGCACGATGCCGATCCAGAAGCACGCGCGCCACGCGTATTCCTCAGGCAGCAGGGCGAAGAAGGCCCAGTACAGGATGGCGGCCGCGCCCCAGCCGAACGACCAGCTGCTCTGCACCGTGCCCACGGCCTTGGCGCGATGCTGCGGCGAGCGGATCGTTTCGGCCATCATCATCGTGACGACCGTCCATTCGCCGCCAAAGCCGATGCCCTGCAGCGTGCGCGTGGCGAGCAGTTGCCAGAACGAATGCGTGAAGCCGGAGAGGCAGGTGAAGAGCGCGAAGGTGGCGATGGTCCACTGCAGCACGCGCACGCGGCCGTAGCGGTCGGCGAGGATGCCGGCGAGCCAGCCGCCGATCGCCGACGAGATCAGCGAGCTGGTCGCGATCATGCCGGCCTCGCTCTTGCTCATGCCCCAGGTCGCGATGAGCGTCGGGATCAGGAACGAGTAGATCATGAAGTCGAACGCGTCGACGGCGTAGCCGCCGAATCCCGCGTAGAGCGTGCGCCGCTCGCGCGCGTTCAACTCGGTGAACCAGTGAAAGTAGCCCATCGCGTGTCTTCCCCCATATTTGTTGTGCGCGCAACGAACCGGGCGAGCGGCCCGTGCGGCGCATGCGACCCGGCCGACGCAGCACGCATTGGGTGGCGTGTGCGCTTGACGCTGGAGGGCTGCGCGGTGCGACGCCGCCCGTCTCCGGTGTGCTGGAGGGGTATTTTACGGTGCGAAACCGCGCTGAGGCGAGGGGCAATTTGGGGGCGCCCGCTATCGTTGTATTCCGATATTTAGTTCGGGTTTAGTTCGATAGCGAGCGAACGATGGCGCGCCGGAACCGCTCGGCGCTAGAGCGTGAGCCCGCCGTCGACGTGGATCACCTGGCCGGTGATGTGGCGTGCGGCGTCCGAGAGCAGGAAGGCGATGAGTTCGGCGACATCGGCGGGATCGGCCACATGGCCGAGCGGCGTTTCCTGCGCCGCACGCTCCCACACCGGCGCGTTTTCCGGCGTGGGGCCCTTGTCCTTGCGCGTATAGCCGGGCGCGACGCAGTTCACGGTCACGCCGTGCGGCGCGAGTTCGGCCGCCGCGGTTTTCGCCAGGGATTCGAGCGCGGCCTTCGCGGCGGCGGTGGCCGCGAACGGCGCGCCGGCGCGGTAGCGGTGCGCGACGAACGAACTCAGCGCGACCACGCGGGCGTGCGCCGAGCGTTCCAGCGCCGGCTGCGCGCGTTGCACGAGCGCCGCGCCGATACCCGAGCCCGCGCCCGTGATCAGCACGACGCGCGCAGCGCTTGCGCTCACGCGGCAACCCGCTCTTCGGGCATGCGCTCGATCTCGAGCGTGTCGTGGTGGTACGCCGCGAGCGACTCGCGGTGCGCGACGCTCACGATCGCCGCCTTGGGCAGGCGCTCCATGAACAGCTTGTAGAGCCGGCTTTCGTTGTCGGGGTCGAGCGCGCTCGTCGCTTCGTCGAGGAACAGATAGTCGGGCTTGTGCAGCAGCACGCGCGCGCCCGCAAGGCGTTGCTGCTCGCCCGGCGAGAGCACGCGCGTCCAGTGCGCCGATTCGCCGAGACGATCCACGTACTCTTCTAGGCGGCAGGCGCGCAGCGCTTCGCGGCAGTCTTCGTCGCTGTAGTCGTCGGCGGGCGAGGGGTAGGTGAGCGCCGCCTTGAGCGTGCCGATGGGCAGATAGCTCTGCTGCGGGATGAACATCATGCGCGCATCGACAGGCGCGTCGATCGAGCCTTCGCCGAACGGCCAGAGGCCCGCGAGCGCGCGCATCAGCGTGCTCTTGCCGGCGCCCGAGGGGCCGCGCACGAGCCAGCGCGAGCCCGGCTTGATGGCGATGTCGCGCACTTCCGAGAGCGGCGTGCCGTTGGGCAGCGAGAGCTTGAGGTGCTCGGTGGCGAGCTCGTTGTTGTCGATGAAGTGCAGGTTGATGCCGCCGTGCTCGGTGGCGGGCGAGACCGATTCCTTCAGACGCGGCGAGTGCACCACACGCACGAATTCGCGCAGACGATTCACGGTAGCGCGCCATTCGACCAGCGTGGAGTAACTGTTGATGAACCACGAGAACGAGTCGCTCACGGTGCCGAACGCCTGCGAGATCTGCATCAGCACGCCGAACGTGAAGGCGCCCGCGAAGTAGCGCGGCGCGGCCACCACGAGCGGGAAGATGATGGCGATCTGGCCGTAGAAGCTCAGCACGAAGGTGAGGCGCTTCGTGTACTTCATCACGCGCCACCAGTTGTCCTTGATGTGCGCGAAGAGGCCCTGCGCGTTGCCGCGCTCGGTGTCCATGCCGTCGTAGAGGGCGATCTGCTCGGCGTTTTCGCGCAGGCGGATCAGGCCGAAGCGGAAGTCCGCTTCCACCTTTTGTTGTTGATAGTTGATCGACACGAGCGGGTGACCGACTTTCTGGATCACGAGCGAGCCGAACACGGCATAGAGCGCGGCGGCCCACACCATGTAGCCCGGAATGGCGAGCGGCTGCCCGCCCAGCGTGACGGTGAGCGCGCCCGCGAGCGTCCACAGGATCGTGATGAACGAGATGAGCGTGACGACCGTCGAGAGCAGGTCGAGCGTGAGCGACAGGGTGGTCGTGGCGAACGACTGGAGGTCGTCGCTGATCCGCTGGTCGGGGTTGTCGGCGAGGCGGTCGCGCTCGATGCGGTAGAACGCGCCCTTGCCGAGCCACTCGTTCAGGAACCGCGTGGTGAGCCACTGACGCCAGCGAAAGCCGAGCATCTGGCGCAGATACCGGCCATACACCGCGAGGATGATGAAGCCGAACGCCAGTTCGGTGAAGGTCATCAACAGCGGCGGGAAGCGCTTGACGTCCTTGGCCTGCAACGCGTTGTAGAACTCCGCGCTCCAGCCGTTCAGGCGCACGTTGATCCACACGACGAGCAGGTTCATCACGATGATCGCGACGAGCAGGCCCCAGGCGATCCAGCGTTCCTCGGAGACCCAGTAGGGCTTGATCAGGCTCCACGCGGTGATCTTCTGATGCTCGTTCTGATCGGGCGTGGCGCGGGCAGGTTGGTTGGTCATGTGCGTCCTGAAGGTGTGGCGGCCCGCTGGGGGCATGCGCCGCGCGCCGCACGGCGGCAGCGTTGCAGCGATTTTTGCAGCGATTCTGTCGTCGGGCGCTTAAGTGAGTCTTAACGGGTCACAGGCGGAGCCAAAACTGGCGCCAGGCGTGGACAAAAGCGCACGCCGGCGCCGCCGTAGCGTGGCGCCCATTGTCTCACCGCGCGGGCTTGCGAGGCGAAAGAGGCGGGTTCAGGGCATTGTGCCAGACCACGTCCCCCGGTTCCGTCGAGGTTTGCGGGCCGCGCGCGTTTTGTGGTCTAATCATCGTTGACGAAACAGGGGTGCTTCACCGGTATGCCGGGCATGCCGCCAGTGAGGCTGAGAGAAACCCTTTGCACCCGATCCGGGTAATACCGGCGCGGGAAGTTTCCAGAAAGTCTTGGCCGGCGCCCAGCCTGGGTTTTGAAAAGGCGGGGGCGCCAGGTTTCCCGCCGGGCTGCGCTTTGGGCGCATGGGTTCGTACGCATTCCGTACGGGCCGTCTGCGCCGCATAGCCTCCACGGTCGGCCTTGCCAGCCGGTTTCGTCCTTGGGTACGTCTGCTGCTGCCGTACGGAAAGGATACGATGACCGCCTATTCTCTTTGTTCCCCGATTCTTATCGCGTTCGCCTTGCGTGACGGAGCATCGTCATGAGCCGCGCCCGCAACCATAACGTGGGCGGCGTGCCCGACTTCGCCGTGCTCGGCGGCGGCCTGAGCGGCCGGCTCGTCGCGTGGCGTCTGGCCGGCGAGGGCCATCGCGTCGCGCTTTATGAGCGTGGCGGGCCCGAAGGCGGCGAAGCCGCCGCCTGGGTCGCGGCGGCCATGCTTGCGCCGCTCGCGGAGGCCGCTGTCGCCGAACTGCTCATCACCGAGCTTGGCGTCGCGTCGCTCGAAACCTGGCCGCGCATCCTGGCCGAGCTGCCGGAGCCCGTGTTCTTCCAGCGCAACGGCACGCTCGTGGTCTGGCATAGCGCCGATCGCACCGAAGCCCCGCTCTTCGAGCGCCGCGTGCGCGCCAACGCGCCGCGCTCGCTCGCCGATGCCAACTTCGTCGCGCTCGCCGGTGCGCAGCTCGACGCCGCCGAACCGGCGCTCGCCGGGCGCTTCGCGCGCGGCTGGCTGCTCGAAGGCGAGGGCCAGCTCGACAACCGCCAGGCCCTGGCCGCGCTGGCGGCGGGGCTCGCCGCGCGCGGCGTGGATACCCACTGGCACACCACGGTCGACGAGGCCAATCCGCCGCCCGCGCGCGTGACGATCGACTGCCGCGGGCTGGGCGCCAAACCTTCGCTGCCGGGATTGCGCGGCATTCGCGGCGAAGTCGCGCGCGTGCACGCGCCCGGCATCACGCTCACGCGCCCGGTGCGGCTCCTGCATCCGCGCTATCCGCTCTATATCGCGCCCAAGGAACACGATGTCTTCGTGATCGGCGCGACCGAGATCGAAGGCGAGGACCGTTCGCCCGTGAGCGTGCGCTCGGCGCTCGAACTGCTGAGCGCGGCGTTTGCGGTGCATCCGGCGTTCGGCGAGGCGCGCATCCTCGAGTTGAATACGCAGTGCCGCCCGACGCTGCCCGACCACCGCCCGGCGCTCATCTGGGACGGCAAGACCACGCTGCGCGTGAACGGCCTCTATCGGCACGGCTTCATGATCGCGCCGGAAGTCGCCGACGAAGCCGCGCGCGTCGCCCAGGCGCTGCTCGACGCCCGCGTGAGCGATGCCGATTCCTTCGAGTCGCTGCGCCGCGCGTCGCGCTGGGGCGAGATGCTGCACGCGCAGGGCGCGCACGAGCCGGCCTGACGCCTCACCAGAAACAATCCGCAGTTTGAGAACGTATTTGCCATGGACATTCATATCAACCAGAAGCCGATCACGCTGCCCGAGGGCGCGACTGTCGCCGATGCGCTCGCCGCATTCGGCGCGCGTCCGCCGTTCGCCGTCGCCCTGAACGGCGATTTCGTGGCGCGCACCCAGCATGGCGCGCGCTCGCTCCAGGCGGGCGACCGCCTCGACGTCGTGAGCCCCGTGGCCGGCGGCTGAGCCTCGCTCGCCCAAGCCCGCGGTCGCGCGCATCGTATGCATCGCGAGCGCTTTCACGACACCGCAAAGGATTCCAACCCATGACCACCACCTCCACTGCCGACGCGCTCACGCTCTACGGCGAAACCTTCGCGAGCCGCGTGCTGCTCGGCACGTCGCGCTATCCGTCGCTGCAGTCGCTCGCCGACTCGATGGCGGCCGCGCGCCCCGGCATGATCACCGTCGCGCTGCGCCGCCAGATGAACGAGGGCACCGCCGAGGCCGGCTTCTTCGACCTGCTCAAGCGCCACGGCGTGCCGCTCCTGCCGAACACGGCCGGCTGCCTCACAGTCAACGAGGCGGTGACGACGGCGCACATGGCGCGCGAAGTCTTCGAAACCGACTGGATCAAGCTCGAACTGATCGGTGACGACTACACGCTGCAGCCCGACCCGGTCGGCCTGATCGAGGCCGCGTCGCGCCTCGTGAAGGATGGCTTCAAGGTGCTGCCGTATTGCACCGAGGATCTCGTGATCGGCCGGCGTCTGCTCGACGCGGGTTGCGAGGCGCTCATGCCATGGGGGGCGCCGATCGGCACCGGCAAGGGCGTGATCAACCCCTACGGCTTGCGCGTGCTGCGCGAGCGCTTGTCCGATGTGCCGCTGATCGTCGATGCGGGCCTGGGCGTGCCTTCGCACGCGTGCCAGGTGATGGAGTGGGGTTTCGACGGCGTGCTGCTCAACACGGCCGTTTCGCAGGCCACGCATCCCGCGGCGATGGCGCGCGCGTTCGCGCAGGGCGTCGAGGCGGGACGCGCCGCGTTTCTCGCCGGACCGATGGCCGAGCGCGAAGCGGCGGTCGCGAGCACGCCCGTGGTGGGCATGCCTTTCTGGCACCAGGATGGAGACAAGCGATGACTGAAACGCTGCGCCTGCAGGACCGCGAACTGTTCTGGCCGCCCGCCGACGAACTCACCGAAACGGCGGAGCGCATCCGCGCGCGCCTGGGCGACTGGCAGCCCACGCATGCGCCGTGGCGCATCTGTCTCACGCCGCCCGACGCGCCCAACGGCGGCGATCTGATCATCGTGACCGACGCGGCGCCGCATCTGGCCAACATCGCGCGCTGGATGACCGACGGCGCGGGCGTGATCGAAGCCGCGGGCGAACACCCGAAGGCGGCGCGCGCCACGCTGCATCTGGGCGGCGAGCGGTACGCGCTCGAGGGCGAGCTGGCGGAAGACTGGATCCCGGCGCTGGCGGCCTTCCTCGACTGCGGCTTCGATCCGCACGACGCGCTCGTGCTCGCGCTCGCCTGGCGCGACGGCGACGAGCAGCAGGCCGACGCCTGGCCCGTCGACATCGAGCGTTTTCCGCGCGTGCTGGGCCTGCCTGCCGCGCCCGCGCAGCCGTTCGCGCCGTGTCCCGCGAAGCTCGGCCTGTATCCGGTGCTGCCTACGGCCGGGTGGGTCGAGCGCGTGCTCGACTACGGCGTGACGACGGTGCAGCTGCGCAGCAAGCAGCCGAAGTCGCCGGCGCTCACGAGCGAAATCGAGCGCTGCGTCGCCGCCGGCCGCAAGCACGACGCGCAGCTCTTCATCAACGATCACTGGCAGGAGGCCGTCGCGGCCGGCGCTTATGGCGTGCACCTCGGCCAGGAAGACCTGCGCGAAGCCGACCTCGGCGCGATCGCGGTGGCCGGCGTGCGTCTTGGTCTCTCGACTCACGGCTACTTCGAGATGCTCACGGCGCTGCATTTCCGTCCGAGCTACCTCGCATGCGGCGCCGTCTTCGCCACCACGACCAAGGCCATGCCGACGGCCCCCCAGGGCCTCGCGCGTCTGGCCCGCTACGTGAAGCTGCTGGACGGCGTCGTGCCGATGGTGGCGATCGGCGGCATCGACGGCAACGTGCTGCCCGAAGTGCTCGCCACGGGCGCCGGCAGCGCAGCGGTAGTGCGCGCCGTGACCGAGGCGGCCGACCCGGCTGCCGCGGTTGCTGCATTGCGCAACGCGTTTACGCAATAATGGTCCGCCCTGGCATCGGGCTGCGCCGCGTGCGCGGCCAGGTGCCGAGGGGGCCGCAACCCGCAGCAGCGGGCGCTTGCGGCTTACATCAACGGGTCCAGGGGCGCCACGGCAGGTTTTCCACGATGGCCCTATAATCCCGCCTTCGTGTAAATGGACTGTCTGCCACGTGCCCTCAACCTCTGAGACCCTGCTGGAGCTGCGCGACGTCGACTTCGGATACGGCGACCGGCTCGTCCTGTCCGGCCTGAACATGCGCTTCCCGCGCGGTCAGGTAGTGGCGGTCATGGGCGGCTCCGGTGGCGGAAAAACGACAGTGCTGCGTCTGATCGGCGGCCTCGTTCGCGCCCAGCGCGGCCAGGTGCTGTTCGGCGGGCAGGACGTCGGTGCGCAATCGCGCGACGGCCTCTACGCCCTGCGCCGCAAGATGGGCATGCTCTTCCAGTTCGGCGCGCTCTTCACCGACATGTCGGTGTTCGAGAACGTCGCCTTCGCCCTGCGCGAGCACACCGACCTGCCTGAAGCGCTGATCCGCGACCTCGTGCTCATGAAGCTCAACGCCGTCGGCTTGCGTGGCGCGCGCGACCTCGCGCCTTCGGAAATTTCCGGCGGCATGGCGCGTCGCGTGGCGCTGGCGCGCGCCATCGCGCTCGACCCCGAGCTCATGATGTACGACGAGCCGTTCGCGGGTCTCGACCCGATTTCGCTCGGCATCACCGCGAACCTCATCCGCACGCTCAACGACGCGCTCGGCGCAACCTCGATCCTCGTCACGCACGACGTGCCCGAGTCGTTCGCGATCGCCGACTACGTGTACTTCATGGCGAACGGCCGGGTGCAGGCGCAGGGCACGCCGGCCGAGCTGCGTGCCTCGACCGACCCGATCGTGCGCCAGTTCATCGACGGCGCGCCGGACGGCCCGTTCCGGTTCCATTACCCGTCGAACCTGCCGCTCGAAGCGGACTTCGGCATTGGCGGAGGCCGCTCATGATCGGCGCCATCAGCTCGATCGGGCGCACCGTGCTCGACACGATCGCGCGCGCGGGGCATGCGACGCGCTTTTTCGTGCGCCTCGTGCTCGAATTCTTCCCGCTGCTGCGCCGGCCGCGTCTTGTCACGAAGCAGATCCACTTCGTCGGCAATTATTCGCTCTTGATCATTGCCGTGTCGGGCCTGTTCGTGGGCTTCGTGCTCGGGCTGCAGGGCTATTACACGCTCAACCGCTACGGCTCCGAGCAGGCGCTCGGGCTGCTGGTTGCGCTGTCGCTCGTGCGTGAGCTCGGGCCCGTCGTCACCGCGCTCTTGTTCGCGGGCCGCGCGGGCACCTCGCTCACGGCCGAGATCGGCCTCATGAAGGCGGGCGAGCAACTCACGGCCATGGAGATGATGGCGGTGGACCCCGTGCGCGTGGTGGTCGCGCCGCGCATGTGGGCGGGCGTGATCGCCATGCCGATCCTCGCGGCCATCTTCAGCGCGGTCGGCATTCTGGGCGGCTACGTGGTGGGCGTGGTGCTGATCGGCGTGGACGCCGGCGCGTTCTGGTCGCAAATGCAGGGCGGCGTGGACGTCTGGACCGACGTGGGCAACGGCGTTGTGAAGAGCATCGTGTTCGGCTTCGCCGTGACCTTCACCGCGCTCTATCAGGGCTATGAGGCGAAGCCCACGCCCGAGGGCGTGTCGCGCGCGACCACCAAGACGGTCGTGTACGCGTCGCTCGCGGTGCTCGGCCTCGACTTCCTGCTCACCGCGCTGATGTTCAGCTAAAGACGCCGGGCAGCGACCCGGCGGCGCGGCGCGCATGTGAGCGACGCCGCAACGGATTCTCATTGGGATGACGATGAAAAAGAATGCTCTCGACTTCTGGGTCGGTCTGTTTGTGGTGCTGGGCTTTATCGCGCTGCTGTTTCTCGCGCTGAAGGCCGGCAACATGAGTTCGCTGTCGTTCCAGGCCACCTACCCGGTGAAGCTCAAGTTCGACAATATCGGCGGCCTCAAGCCGCGCGCGCCGGTGAAGAGCGCGGGCGTGACCGTGGGCCGGGTGGCCTCGATCGGCTTCGACTCCAACACCTATCAGGCGCTGGTGACGATCGACCTCGACCAGCAGTACCAGTTTCCGAAGGACACGTCGGCGAAGATCCTGACGTCGGGTCTGCTCGGCGAGCAGTACATCGGCCTCGAGCCGGGCGGCGATTCGGAAATGCTCAAGGCCGGCGACACCATTTCGATGACGCAGTCGGCCATCGTGCTCGAAAACCTGATCGGCCAGTTCCTCTATAGCAAGGCGGCGGATTCGGGCGCCACGAAGGCGTCCAGCGGCGCGAGCACGGATGCGGCGCCTGCTGCCGCGCCCGCACCGGCGCCGGCCCCATCGCCTGCACCGGCGCCTGCACCGGCGGCTTCGGCGGCCCAATAAGAAGGAGAAAAAGAATGACGACCATACGCATGCGCGCCATTACGCTTGGCGTCGCAGCGCTCGCACTCGGGGGTTGTTCGACGGTGCAGACGCCGTCGAAGGAAGATCCATGGGAAGGGTTCAACCGCACGGTGTACACGTTCAACGACAAGGTTGACACGTACGCGCTCAAGCCGGTGGCGCAGGGCTACGTGAAGGTGACGCCGCAGCCCGTGCGCGACAGCGTGACGAACTTCTTCGCGAACATCGGCGACGTGTACAACGCCGCGAACAACTTCCTGCAGCTGAGGATCACCGACGGTGTCGAGGACATCATGCGGATCGTGATCAACACGGTCTTCGGCCTCGGTGGCCTGTTCGACGTCGCGACGCTCGCGAAGCTGCCCAAGCACAACCAGGACTTCGGTCTCACGCTCGGCCACTATGGCGTGCCGCCCGGTCCGTACCTCGTGCTGCCGCTGTTCGGTCCGAGCACGGTGCGTGACGGCGTCGGCCTCGTGCCCAACTACTTCATCAACCCGCTCACCTATGTGGATCCGGCCGCGCTGTCGTGGGGCCTCTACGGCCTGAACGTGGTGAGCACGCGCGCCAACCTGCTGGGCGCGAGCGACCTGCTCGAAGGCGCGGCGATCGACAAGTACTCGTTCATCCGCAACGCCTATCTGCAGCGTCGCCGCTACCTGTTGTCGGATGGCCGCGCGTCGTCGGACAACAGCAACCTGCCAGACTACGGCGATGGCGCGCCGCTGCCGAAGTACGACGACACCGACGAGGGCGCGGCGGCCCCCGCTTCGGGTGCGGCTGCCGGTGCGGCCGTGCCCGCTTCGGGCACTGCGCCTGCGGCCACGCCGAATGCGGCCAGCATGGTGCCCGCCAACCCGAACGGCGCAACGACCGCCCCGGCCACGCTGGAAGGCCCGGCCGGCGCCGCGGCGCCCGTGGGCGCATCGGAAACCACGGTGCCGGGCGACCAGATGATTCCGCCTGCGCGCATCGGCTTCCCGAGCATGCTGCGGCTGCACTGAGCACTGCGCTCCGGCATGCTGGAACGCCTCGTCGGAGCGTTCGTCTGACGTATACGTCTGACGTAACAAGCAGAAACGCTTGTCGCACTTTGCTGGCGGTTTTGACACAGCGCGATAGATCTCGCGTGATATCGTTGGTTCCAACGGGGCGATGTCCCCCAACTAGCAGGGCTCGATATGAAAAAATTCTTTCTGTACCCGTTTTTCGCCATGTTTCTTTCGTTTGCCGGCGGCGCGTTCGCTCAGACGGTAGACACCAGCAATCCCGACGCGATGGTCCAGACGGTCACGCAGCAGGTCATGAGCCAGATCAAGGGTGACAAGTCCATCCAGTCCGGCGACATCAGCAAGATCACGCAGCTCGTGAACGAAAAGATCCTGCCGTACACCGATTTCCGCCGCACCACGCAGCTCGCGATGGGCCGCAACTGGCGCACGGCCACGCCGGAGCAGCAGCAACAGGTCATCGAGCAGTTCAAGACGCTGCTGATCCGCACGTACTCGGGCGCGCTCGCCCAGGTGCGCGACCAGCAGATCCAGTACAAGCCGTTCCGCGCGAACCCGGACGACACCGACGTCGTGGTCCGTTCGACGGTCATGAACGGCGGCCAGCCGATCGAACTCGACTATCGCCTCTACAAGACGGCGCAAGGCTGGCGCGTGTATGACATCAACGTGCTCGGCGCGTGGCTCATCCAGGCGTACCAGCAGCAGTTCCAGGAAAAGATCCAGCAAGGCGGCGTGGACGGCCTGATCCAGTTCCTCACGCAGCGTAACCAGCAACTCGCGTCGGGGAAGGCGACCTCGTGAGCGAGCGTTTCGCCACCGGTGCCAACCTGACCCACGAAAGCGCGAAGGCCGCGCTCTCGGCCGGGTTCGCGCAGATCTCGGCGGGCGCCACCGCCGTGGACTGCGCAGCGCTCACCCAGTTCGATTCATCGGCGCTCGCCGTGCTGATCGCGTGGCAGCGTGCCGCGCGTGAGCGCGGCGCTTCCCTCGCCGTGCTCAACTTGCCCCCCGCGCTCGCCTCTCTCGCGCGCGCCTACGGCGTCGATTCGCTTCTCGACGAGCGACATTGACCCGCGTCGCCTGGCCGGACGCTCGCGTTCGCGCGGTATCACACCGCACTGCCGGGCCGACGCCGTTCCCCTCCAAGGCCCGGCCGCGCTTTCCGACTTGGCCTATAATCAACCGTTTTTTGGGCGCTGCCTCGGCGCAAAAAGTACCGCTTGATATGTAATAAGCGTGCACTGAGACAGCAAAGCCGGCCTCATAAGCCGTCCCCAATTCCGGTCTTCCCCGCAGCATTGATGCACTCTTGAGCCGCGCCGTTCGCAAACGGGCGGCGTATTAGTCATGCCAGCCATAGAAATCCGTAACGTCAAGAAGCGCTACAAGTCGCTTCAGGCGCTCAAGGGCGTCAGCTTCACGGTCGAAGACGGCGAGTTCTTCGGGCTGCTCGGCCCGAACGGCGCGGGCAAGACGACGCTCATCAGCATTCTTGCCGGCCTCGCGCGCGCGGACGAGGGCTCGATCGCCGTCCGCGGCCACGATGTCGTCGCCGACTACCGCAACGCCCGCCGCAACCTGGGCGTCGTGCCGCAGGAACTGGTGTTCGATCCGTTCTTTACCGTGCGCGAGACACTGCGCATCCAGTCCGGCTACTTCGGTCTGCGCAACAACGACGCGTGGATCGACGAAGTCATGGCCAATCTCGATCTCACCGAGAAAGCCGACGTGAACATGCGCGCGCTGTCCGGCGGCATGAAGCGCCGCGTGCTCGTGGCGCAGGCGCTCGTGCACCGGCCGCCCGTGATCGTGCTCGACGAACCCACCGCCGGCGTGGACGTGGAACTGCGCCAGACGCTCTGGAAGTTCATCGCGCGCCTGAACCGCGAAGGGCACACCATCGTCCTTACCACGCACTATCTCGAAGAAGCTGAGCAGTTGTGCGACCGCATCGCCATGCTCCGGCGCGGCGAGATGGTCGCGCTCGAGCGCACGAGTGCGCTGCTGCAGCGCTTCGCCGGCACGCAGTTGTTCCTGCGATTCTCGGAAGGCGTGCTGCCGAGCGATCTGCGCGCGCTCGAAGTCGATCCGGCGGGCGCCAGCGCACACCAGCATCTGCTGCGCCTCGCGAGCTACGACGACGTGGAGCGTATTCTGGCCAAGTGCCGCGCGAACGGCTGCAAGCTCGAAGAAGTGGAAGTGCGCAAGGCCGATCTGGAGGATGTCTTCGTGCAGGTGATGAACGGTCCTGAAGTGGTCGAGGGTCTCGCATGAGCGGTTTCCGTACGCTGTTCTACAAGGAAGTGCTGCGGTTCTGGAAGGTCGCTTTCCAGACCGTGCTCGCGCCCGTCATTACCGCGCTGCTCTATCTCACGATCTTCGGCCATGCGCTGCGCGGCCACGTCGAGGTGTATCCGGGCGTGGAGTACACGAGCTTCCTGATTCCCGGCCTCGTGATGATGAGCGTGCTGCAGAACGCCTTTGCCAACAGCTCGTCGTCGTTGATCCAGTCGAAGATCACGGGCAATCTCGTATTCGTGCTCTTGCCGCCGCTCGCTGCATGGGAGATGTTCGGCGCCTACGTGCTCGCCTCGATCGTGCGCGGCCTCGCCGTTGGCGCGGGCGTGTTCGTCGTGACGATCTGGTTCATTCCGATGAGCTTCGCCGCGCCGTTCTACATCCTCGCGTTCGCGGTGCTCGGCTCGGCGATTCTCGGCACGCTCGGACTGATCGCCGGGATCTGGGCGGAGAAGTTCGACCAGCTCGCGGCGTTTCAGAACTTTCTCATCATGCCGCTCACGTTTCTTTCGGGCGTGTTTTATTCGACGCATACGCTGCCGCCCCTGTGGCGCGAAGTGTCGCGGCTCAATCCGTTCTTTTACATGATCGATGGCTTCCGCTTCGGGTTCTTCGGCCTGTCCGACATCAACCCGCTCGTGAGCCTGTCGATCGTTTTCGTGTTTTTCGTGGCGCTGGCCACGCTCGCCATGCGTTTGCTCGCGAGCGGGTACAAGCTGCGTCACTAAGCAGGAGCCATACTCATGTTGCCGACTCCGGAACAGATCAAGCAGTACATCTCGGCAGGGCTCGCGTGCGAGCACCTCGAAGTCGAAGGCGATGGCCAGCACTTCTTCGCGACGATCGTCTCCTCAGCATTCGACGGCAAGCGCCTGATCCAGCGCCATCAACTCGTATACGCGGCGCTCGGCGACCGCATGCGCGAGGAAATCCACGCGCTCAGCATGAAGACGCTCACGCCCGCCGAATGGCAGAACGCATAATCTGGAATCTCAGTGCGAATTACCCAGGACAAAGACGCCGCCGCGAGCGGCGCAGCTCAACACCAAGCGACCCTGCAAACCGGCCGCACCGATCAGGAAACCTCAGGCATGGATAAACTCGTCATCGTCGGCGGGCAGAAGCTCGCAGGGGAAGTGGCTGTTTCCGGTGCAAAGAATGCAGCGCTGCCCATTCTCTGCGCAGGCCTTCTGAGCGCGGAACCCGTTCATCTGGACAACGTGCCCGACCTTCAGGACGTGCGCACCACGCTCAAGCTGCTCGGCCAGATGGGCGTGCGCACCGAACAGCACGGCGCGCGCGTGCAGCTCGACGCCTCGAAGGTCAACAATCTCGTCGCGCCGTACGAGCTCGTGAAGACCATGCGCGCGTCGATCCTCGTGCTCGGGCCGCTCGTCGCGCGCTTCGGCGAGGCGAAGGTGTCGCTGCCGGGCGGCTGCGCGATCGGCGCGCGCCCCGTGGATCAGCACATCAAGGGCCTGCAGGCGATGGGCGCCGAGATCAACATCGAGCACGGCTTCATCGAGGCGCGCGCGAAGCGCCTGAAGGGCGCGCGCATCGTCACCGACATGATCACGGTCACCGGCACGGAAAACCTGCTGATGGCCGCCGTGCTCGCCGATGGCGAAACGGTGATCGAGAACGCCGCGCGCGAGCCCGAAGTGGGCGACCTCGCGCACCTGCTCGTGGCGATGGGCGCGAAGATCGAAGGCATCGGCACCGACCGCCTCGTCATTCAAGGCGTGGACAAGCTCCACGGCGCGCACCACACCGTCATTCCGGACCGTATCGAAGCGGGCACGTTCCTGTGCGCGGTCGCGGCCGCGGGCGGCGACGTCACGCTGCGCCACGTGCGCCCGCACATCCTCGACGCCGTCACCGACAAGCTGCTCGAAGCGGGCGTGTCGATCGAAGAGGGCGACGACTGGATGCGTGTGCGCATGCACGAGCGCGCGCGCGCCGTGAACGTGCGCACCTCCGAATACCCGGCGTTCCCGACCGACATGCAGGCGCAGTTCATGGCGCTCAACACGATCGCGGACGGCACCTCGCAAGTGGTCGAAACCATCTTCGAAAACCGCTTCATGCACGTGCAGGAACTGAACCGCCTGGGCGCCCACATCACGATCGACGGCAAGACGGCGCTCGTCGCCGGTGTCGAGAAGCTCTCGGGCGCGAAGGTGATGGCAACCGACCTGCGCGCCTCGGCGAGCCTCGTGATCGCGGGCCTGTGCGCCGACGGCGAAACGCTGATCGACCGCATCTATCACCTCGACCGCGGCTACGACCGCATGGAAGCGAAGCTCACGAAGATCGGCGCGAACGTGAAGCGGATCAAGGGGAGCGCGCAATGAGCACGGTCGAGTCCAGGCCCACGCCGGCGGCCGCGGCCAGCGCGCCGCTCACGCTTGCGCTCTCGAAGGGCCGCATCTTCGAAGAGACGATGCCGCTGCTCGCCGCGGCCGGCGTGCATGTGACCGAAGACCCGGAAACCTCGCGCAAGCTGATCCTGCCGACCACCGACCCGAACCTGCGCGTGATCATCGTGCGCGCGACCGACGTGCCCACCTACGTGGAGTACGGCGCGGCCGACTTCGGCGTGGCGGGCAAGGACGTGCTCAACGAGCACGGCGGCGGCGGCCTGTATCAGCCGATCGACCTCGACATCGCGCGCTGCCGTCTTTCGGTGGCCGTGAAGGGCGGCTTCGACTACGCGAACGCGGTGCGCCAGGGCGCGCGTCTGCGCGTGGCGACCAAGTACACGGAGGCCGCGCGCCAGCACTTCGCGGCCAAGGGCGTGCACGTCGACCTCATCAAGCTGTACGGCTCGATGGAACTCGCGCCGCTCGTCGGCCTCGCCGACGCGATCGTCGACCTCGTCAGCACGGGCGGCACGCTGCGCGCGAACAATCTGGTCGAGGTCGAGGAGATCATGGAGATCTCGTCGCGTCTCGTCGTGAATCAGGCGGCGCTCAAGCTCAAGCGCGCCGCGCTGCGGCCGATCATCGACGCGTTCGAACGCGCGTCGCGCGGCACGCAGGCGAGCTGACAGAGCAGGAGCAAAGGGCAGGCGCAATCACGCGCCGCCTCGCGCGCAGTGCGCCCCAAACGGCGCGGCGCGCACAACGTAACGGATGGATACCAGCATGGCTATCACGATGCGCAAACTCGATTCCGGCGCCGAAGGCTTCAAAAAGGCGCTGCACGCGGTGCTCGCCTTCGAGGCGAGCGAGGACGAGGCCATCGAGCGCTCCGTCGCGCAGATTCTCGCCGACGTGAAGGCGCGCGGCGACGCCGCCGTGCTCGACTACACGAACCGCTTCGACCGCCTGGCCGCCCCGAGCGTCGCGGCGCTCGAGCTGCCGTTCAGCGAACTCGAAGCGGCGCTGGAGAGCCTCGAGCCCAAGCAGCGCGCGGCGCTCGAAGCGGCGGCGGCGCGCGTGCGCGGCTACCACGAGAAGCAGCGCATCGAGTGCGGCTCGCATAGCTGGCAGTACACCGAATCCGACGGCACGGTGCTCGGCCAGAAGGTCACGCCGCTCGACCGCGTGGGCCTGTATGTGCCCGGCGGCAAGGCCGCGTATCCGTCGTCGGTGCTGATGAACGCCATTCCCGCGCGGGTCGCGGGCGTGCGCGAAATCATCATGGTCGTGCCCACGCCCGACGGCGTGAAGAACCCGCTCGTGCTGGCGGCGGCGCTGCTCGGCGGCGTCGATCGCGTGTTCACGATCGGCGGCGCGCAGGCCGTGGCGGCGCTCGCGTACGGCACGGATACGATCCCGGCCGTCGACAAGATCTGCGGTCCGGGCAATGCCTATGTCGCTTCGGCCAAGCGCCGCGTGTTCGGCACGGTCGGCATCGACATGATCGCGGGCCCCTCGGAAATCCTCGTGATTTGCGACGGCACGACCGATCCGCGCTGGGTGGCCATGGACCTGTTCTCGCAGGCCGAGCACGACGAGCTCGCGCAATCCATCCTGCTGTGCCCGGACGAGGGCTTCATCAAGCGCGTGGAAGACGCCATCGACGAACTGCTGCCCGCCATGCCGCGCGCCGAAGTCATCGCCACGTCGCTCACGAACCGCGGCGCGCTCGTGAAGGTGCGCGACATGGCCGAGGCCTGCGCCATCGCCAACGAGATCGCTCCGGAGCACCTCGAGATCTCGGCGCTGGAGCCGCAGAAGTGGGGTGCCGAAATCCGCCACGCGGGCGCGATCTTCCTTGGCCGCTACACGAGCGAAAGCCTCGGCGACTACTGCGCGGGGCCGAATCACGTGCTGCCTACGTCTCGTACCGCACGTTTCTCGTCGCCGCTTGGCGTCTATGATTTCATCAAGCGCTCGAGCCTCATCGAGGTGAGCGCGGAAGGCGCGCAAACGCTCGGCGAGATCGCGGCCGAGCTGGCCTACGGCGAAGGCCTGCAGGCCCACGCGCGCAGCGCCGAATTCCGCATGAAGCAGGTGTAAGGCACGCCTCGCAACCGGCAGAAACCGGTTGAATGCGCCGCCGCGCGGCATGGAGACGCTGCGCGACGGCCAGCCCCACGAGTGCGTGGGGCGCAGCAGTTAGACCTTCAGTTTGACCCGCACGCAGCAGAGACCACGACGATAACCAGGGCAGCCGGCTCGCCGAGCTGCCCGTGCCGGCGGCCCCGCTTTTCGCGAGCCGCCTTTCGACATGACGACACCACAAGACATCATCCGTCGCGACGTGCTCGCGATGACGAGTTACCCCGTGCCCGACGCTTCCGGTTTCGTGAAGCTCGACGCCATGGAGAACCCGTTTGCCCTGCCCGCCGACCTTGCAGCGCAACTGGGCGAACGCCTCGCGGCGGTCGCGCTCAACCGCTATCCCGCGCCGCGCCCCGAGGCGCTGATTGCGAAGCTCAAGCACACGATGCGCGTGCCCGCCGACTGCGACGTGCTGCTCGGCAACGGCTCGGACGAGATCATCAGCATGATCACCTTGGCGTGCGCGAAGCCGGGCGCGAAGGTGCTCGCGCCGGTGCCGGGCTTCGTCATGTACGCGATGTCGGCGAAGTTCGCGCAGCTGGAGTTCGTCGGCGTGCCGCTCAAGACCGACTTCACGCTCGACCTCGAAGCGACGCTCGCGGCGATCGCCGAGCACACGCCCGCCGTGATCTGGCTGGCCTACCCGAACAATCCCACGGGCACGCTGTTCGACGACGCCGACATCGAGCGCGTGATCGCGGCGGCGGAAGCGGCGAAGAGCCTCGTGGTGATCGACGAGGCCTACCAGCCGTTCGCGATGCAAAGCTGGATGCCGCGCGCGGGCGAGTTCGACAACGTGGTCGTGATGCGCACGATGTCGAAGCTCGGGCTCGCGGGCATCCGCCTCGGCTATCTGGCCGGGCGTCCGTCGTGGCTCAACGAGTTCGACAAGGTGCGCCCGCCCTACAACGTGAACGTCCTCACGCAAGCGGCGGCCGATCTGCTGCTCGACCATGTCGACGTGCTCGATGCGCAGGCCGCCGAATTGCGCGCGCAACGTGCGACGCTGGCCGCCGAAGTGGCGAAGCTGCCGGGCGCCGAGGTGTTCGAAAGTGCGGGCAATTTCCTGCTCGTGCGCGTGCCCGACGCGGCGGCGGTTTTTGACACGCTGCTGTCTGCCCGGATTCTGATCAAAAACGTGGGTAAAATGCACCCATTGCTTGCGAACTGCGTGCGCCTGACCGTTGGCACCCCCGACGAAAACGCGCAACTGCTCGCTGCCCTGAAGCTCGTGCTCCGTTAGGCCGATGCTTCGTTCTCCCACTCTCCTGTTACGGGCTGTTTGAAGGAAATTGCCATGCGCGTCGCGCAAGTCGTTCGCAACACCAGCGAAACGCAAATCCGCGTGAAACTCAATCTGGACGGCACCGGCGAGCAAAAGCTCGCGACCGGTGTGCCGTTTCTCGACCACATGCTCGACCAGATCGCACGACACGGTCTGATCGATCTCGAGATCGAGGCGCATGGCGACACGCATATCGACGACCACCATACGGTGGAAGACGTCGGCATCACGCTCGGCCAGGCGGTGGCGCAGGCCATCGGTGACAAGAAGGGCATTCGCCGCTACGGCCACGCCTATGTGCCGCTCGACGAGGCGCTCTCGCGCGTCGTGATCGACTTCTCGGGCCGTCCGGGCCTCGAATTCCACGTGCCGTTCACGCGTGCGCGCATCGGCACGTTCGACGTCGACCTGTCGATCGAGTTTTTCCGCGGCTTCGTGAACCACGCCGGCGTGACGCTGCACATCGACAATCTGCGCGGCCTCAACGCGCACCATCAGATGGAAACCGTGTTCAAGGCATTCGGCCGCGCGCTGCGCCAGGCCGCCGAACTGGATGAACGTCAGGCGGGCAAGATTCCGTCGACGAAGGGCAGCCTCTAAGCGACGCCTTTCACCGACCAGAAGGCGGGCCGCGTTGCGCGCAACCGTGCCGGCGCGTGCCGGAGCAGGACTTCGAGCGCGCCGCGCCGGGGCCGGCCTCCCCATGCGGCGTGCGCGCCACATTAGCCGTTTGGCTTATGGGCTCGCACGCGCCGACTGGCGTACATTGACGGCTTCGAGCAGATCAGGGCACATCGCGGCGCACATGCGCCACATAGCCAAGGGCAAGGCCTTTTGAGCAGGTCGGATTCGAGATGACAACTTCAATTGCGATTGTGGATTATGGAATGGGCAACCTGCGTTCGGTGGCCCAGGCGCTGAGGCAGGCCGCGCCGGAAGCCGACGTGGCCATCGTCGAGCGTCCCGAGGCGATCCGCGCTGCCGACCGCGTGGTGCTGCCGGGGCAGGGCGCGATGCCCGACTGCATGCGCAGCCTCGCCGAATCGGGCCTGCAGGACGCCGTGCTCGAAGCCTCGCGCACGAAGCCGCTCATGGGCGTGTGCGTGGGCGAGCAAATGCTGTTCGACTGGAGCGCGGAAGGCGACACGAAGGGCTTGGGCCTGCTGCCCGGCAAGGTCGTGCGCTTCGACCTGGAAGGCCAGCTGCAGGACGACGGCTCGCGCTTCAAAGTCCCGCAAATGGGCTGGAACCGCGTGCGCCAGGCGCGCGCGCACGCCCTGTGGGACGGCGTGCCCGACGAAAGCTTCTTCTACTTCGTGCACAGCTACTATGTGGTTCCGGCGGATGCGTCGCACACCGTGGGCGAAACGCCGTACGGCGCGGCCTTTACCTCGGCAGTGGCGCGGGATAACATCTTCGCCACCCAATTCCACCCGGAAAAGAGCGCCGCTGCGGGCTTGCGCGTCTATCGCAACTTCGTCCACTGGAACCCCTGATTTCCTGCGGCGCTGACGCTCGCAGCCGCCTTCGCGAGCGCCGCGGCATTAGATTTGCGTCAGCAAGGCCGCCGAAAGAGTTGTACTAAACTAGCGAAACGGCGTCGGATCGGGCCTTTTTTCCGCCGGCGCCGCAGACTTCAACCCCATTCCCAGACACACCCGAAGCTATGCTGCTGATTCCGGCCATCGATCTCAAAGACGGTCACTGCGTGCGCCTCAAACAAGGCGATATGGACCAGGCGACGATTTTCTCCGAGGAACCGGCGGCCATGGCCCGACACTGGGTCGAGCGCGGCGCGCGGCGCCTGCACCTCGTCGACCTCAACGGCGCGTTCGCCGGCAAGCCGAAGAACGAAGACGCGATTCGCGAGATCATCCGCGAAGTCGGCGACGAGATCCCCGTGCAGCTCGGCGGCGGCATCCGCGACCTCGACACCATCGAGCGTTATCTCGACGACGGCCTGTCCTATGTGATCATCGGCACCGCTGCCGTCAAGAATCCGGGCTTCCTTCAGGAAGCGTGCACCGCATTCGGGGGCCATATCATCGTGGGCCTCGACGCGAAAGACGGCAAGGTCGCGACCGACGGCTGGAGCAAGCTCACCGGTCACGAAGTCGTGGACCTCGCGCGCAAGTTCGAGGACTACGGCGTCGAGTCGATCATCTACACCGACATCGGCCGCGACGGCATGCTTCAGGGCATCAACATCGAAGCGACGGTGCGCCTCGCGCGCGCGGTGAAGATTCCGATCATCGCGAGCGGCGGGCTGTCCAACCTCGGCGATATCGACGCACTGTGCGAGGTCGAGGACGAAGGCGTGGAAGGCGTGATCTGCGGCCGCGCGATCTACTCGGGCGACCTCGATTTCGCCGCCGCGCAAACGCGCGCAGACAGCCTGCGCGAATCGGACGACGCGTAAAGCGTCGCATGCCGGCCTCCGTCACTGGAGGCCTTTTGTTTTTGGCGCTGCGCCGCCATCTCCATGGGGACCGGCGCTCGCGCGGGATAATTTCGCCTCAGGGCGCAAGGCACGGCGCAAAGCGCGCGACAATGGGCTGCGCGCCGCGCCCGAAGCGGGGCCGGCAGCCTTCTCGCGAAAGGTGCTCGCCGCACACACACCGACTGGCAACTTCGGCAAGATCATGGCTCTACCCAAACGCATCATCCCCTGCCTCGACGTGACCGCCGGGCGCGTCGTCAAGGGCGTCAATTTCGTCGAGCTGCGCGACGCGGGCGACCCCGTCGAAATCGCGCGCCGCTACGACGACCAGGGCGCCGACGAACTCACGTTCCTCGACATCACCGCGACCTCCGACCAGCGCGACCTGATCCTGCCGATCATCGAGGCGGTGGCTTCGCAGGTCTTCATTCCGCTCACCGTGGGCGGCGGCGTGCGCGCCGTGGCGGACGTGCGGCGCCTGCTCAACGCCGGCGCCGACAAGGTCAGCATGAACTCGTCGGCGGTCGCCAATCCGCAGCTCGTGCGCGATTCCGCCGACAAATACGGCTCGCAGTGCATCGTCGTCGCCATCGACGCGAAGCGGACGTCGGCGCCGGGCGAACCCGCGCGCTGGGAAGTGTTCACGCACGGCGGGCGCAAGGCCACCGGCATCGACGCCGTGGCATGGGCGCGCAAGATGGCCGAACTGGGCGCGGGCGAAATTCTGCTCACGAGCATGGACCGCGACGGCACGAAGAGCGGCTTCGACCTCGACCTCACGTGCGCGGTGTCCGACGCGGTGCCGATTCCCGTGATCGCCTCGGGCGGCGTGGGCGGCCTGCAGGATCTCGCGGACGGCATCGTCAAGGGCCGTGCCGACGCCGTGCTGGCGGCGAGCATCTTCCACTATGGCGAACACACCGTGGGCGAGGCGAAGCGCTTCATGGCCGACCAGGGCATTTCGGTGAGGATGTAACGCGATGAGCAATACTCAAACCGGCAAAGCCGACAACGACCTCGCCAACGCCAACTGGCTCGACAAGGTCAACTGGGACGCCAACGGCCTCGTGCCCGTGATCGCGCAGGAAGCCACCACCGGCGACGTGCTGATGTTCGCGTGGATGAACCGCGAAGCGCTCGCGAAGACGGTCGAGCTGCGCCGCGCCGTGTACTTTTCGCGCTCGCGCCAGCGCCTGTGGTTCAAGGGCGAGGAGTCGGGCCACGTGCAGCACGTGAGCGACATCCGCCTCGACTGCGACGAAGACGTCGTGCTGCTCAAGATCGAGCAGGTCTCGGGCATCGCGTGCCACACGGGCCGCCACTCGTGCTTTTTCCAGCAATTCGAAGGCACCGTCGACGAAGGCCGCTGGGTCGCCGTCGACCCGGTGCTGAAAGACCCCGAACACATCTACAAATGACGCAATTGAACACCAACGACACCTTGCTGCGCCTCGCGGCGGTGATCGACAGCCGCAAGGGCGGGGACCCGGACGCCTCCTACGTCGCGCGCCTGTTTCACAAGGGCGACGACGCGGTGCTCAAGAAGGTCGGCGAAGAGGCGACCGAAGTCGTGCTGGCCGCGAAGGACGTGCGCCAGGGCGGCGCGCCGAAGGCGCTGGTCGGCGAAATGGCCGACCTGTGGTTCCATTGCCTCGTGACGCTCTCGCACTTCGATCTGAGTCCCGCCGACGTGCTCGCGGAACTGGAACGCCGCGAAGGCCTTTCGGGTCTCGAGGAAAAGGCGCTGCGCAAGAGCCGCGAGCGCGAAGAGAACGGCGACTAAGGCTCTACGCTGCGCACAGCGCTCCACAGAGGGAGATGAACGATGTCCACGTCCGGCGACTACCCGCCCCCTTCGTACCGCAACGGCGTCGACGCGGACCGTTTGCGCAGCCTGCGGACGTTCACGCACGTGCTGTACGCGCTCTATGCGGTCTATTGGCTGACCGGCGGCATTTCGGTGCTGGTGGCCATCATCCTGAACTACCTCAAACGCGACGAAGCGCTCGGCACGCCTTATGAGCAGCACTTCACGTGGCAAATCCGCACGTTCTGGCTCGGGCTGGCCGGCCATCTGATCGGCGGCGTGCTCATCTTCGTGCTGGTCGGCATTCCAATACTGTGGGCTGTCGCAATCTGGACGTTGTACCGTATCATCAAAGGCTGGCTGTACTTGTACGACAACAAGCCGCTGCACAACCCGCGCGCCTGGTTCTGAGGGCTTCCGGGGGCGCGTGCGGCTTTGCTCACCAGGAGCACCATGAGTCACGACCGCAGCACCTGTCTCTTCTGCAAGATCGCCGATGGCCATATTCCCAGCACGCGGGTGTACGAGGACGACGAGTTCGTCGCCTTCCGCGACATCCGGCCTGCAGCCGAAACCCACGTCCTCGTGATTCCGCGCCAGCATATTCCCACCCTTGCCGATTGCAGTGAAAACGACGCACTGCTGCTTGGTAGAATGTTTGTATTGGTCGCACGACTCGCCAAAGAGTTGGGCGTCTCGTACACGGGCGGCGAAACCGGGTTTCGCACGGTGGTGAATACGGGGCCGGGCGGCGGGCAGGAGGTCTACCATCTGCACGCGCATTTGCTGGCCGGGCCGCGTCCGTGGCACCGCATGGGCTGAGTGCCGGCGGCGGTGAAAGTCGGTATAAATGACGCATGGCGTGGGTCACACTAAAGCGTCGCGCTAAAGGGTCGCACGCCACGACCATGCAACATCGAACAGGCACAATTTATCGCGTCGCGCACCTCGCGCGGCGGCGGGGTTAAGGAGAGAGTCAATCATGGGTTCGTTGAGCATCTGGCACTGGCTGATCGTCTTGTTGATCGTTGCGCTCGTCTTCGGCACCAAGAAGCTGCGCAATATCGGTAGCGATCTGGGCGGTGCGGTGAAGGGTTTCAAGGAAGGCATGCGCGAGAACGAAGGCGCCGGCGCCGACACGCAAAAGCGCGAACTCCCGGCCGACGGCGGTGCAGTCGACGTCGAAGCCAAGGACAAGACGCAGCGCTCGAACGACTACCGCTAAAACGCGTGGCGGCCGTTTTTTCCGCCGCCACAGGTTTTTCCGCATGTTTCCCGATCGTTTCCATTAAGGCAGCCAAGGCTGACGGAAAACTCCATTCATGCTCGATCTCGGTTTAACCAAGATGGCGCTGATCGGCGTCGTCGCGCTGGTCGTTCTCGGGCCGGAGCGGCTACCGCGGGTCGCTCGCACGGCCGGCGCGCTGTTCGGTCGCGCGCAGCGCTATATCAACGACGTCAAGGCGGAAGTCACGCGCGAGATCGAACTCGACGAGTTGCGCCGCATGAAGACCGAGTTCGAAGCGGCGGCGCAGAACGTCGAGAAGAACGTTCAGGACAATCTGCGCAAGCATGAAACCGAGTTGAACGATGCATGGAACGCGGGCACCTCGGTGTCGCCGAGCATCGCAGGCGGCGCGGATCCTGCCAGCCTGGAAGGCGCCGCCGCCAATGCGGACGGCGTCGCCACGCAATCGGGATGGCGCTCCGGCAACGCGGGCGCAAGCGGCGCGAAGCGCAAGAACTGGCGCGTGAAGCAGGGCGCCGCGCCGGTCTGGTACAAACGCGCCACGCTGCGCCGCACGCGGGTGCAATCGGGCGCTGCGCGCGTGGCGCAGCACACGCCGGCGAGCCTGCGCCGGCCCACGCGGTTCTTCTGAGGCGGATCCGCCTTTGCGCACGACCATTTCCAATAGAGGGCGGTGTGAGCGACCCCCAGCAAAAACTGGAAGAAGGCTCCGAAGAGACCTTCATTTCCCATCTCGTCGAGCTGCGCGACCGCATCATTCGCGCAGGCATCGCCGTGATCGTCGTGTTCGTCGGGCTCGTCTACTGGGCGCCCGACATATTCCGGCTGCTCGCGCGTCCGCTCATGCAGAACCTGCCGCGCGACGGCAAGATGATCGTCACCGACGTGACCGGCTCGTTCTTCGTGCCCATGAAGGTCACGATGCTCGTGGCCTTCGTGATCGCGCTGCCGGTCGTGCTCTACCAGATCTGGGCGTTCGTCGCCCCAGGCCTCTACCAGCACGAAAAGAAGCTCGTCGCGCCGCTCGTGGCGAGCAGCTACACGCTCTTCCTGTGCGGCATGGCGTTCGCGTATTTCGTGGTGTTCCCGACCATCTTCCGCGTGATGGCGCACTACAACGCGCCGCTCGGCGCGGAGATGACGACCGACATCGACAATTACCTGAGCTTCGTGCTCACCATGTTCATTGCGTTCGGCGTGACCTTCGAGGTGCCGATCATCGTCGTGCTGCTCGTGCGCATGGGCGTGGTCACCGTGAAGAAGCTCAAGCAGATCCGGCCCTACGTGATCGTCGGCGCGTTCATCGTCGCGGCCGTGGTGACGCCGCCGGACGTGTTCTCGCAGCTCATTCTCGCGCTGCCGCTCATCCTCCTCTACGAGGCGGGCATCATCGCGGCGCGCATCTTCATCGGCACGGGCGAGAAGAAGGCCGCGGACGAGAGTCAGGCAGCGAGCTAGCCCCGCTGGCTTGGCGGAGAACAGCCGCAGGAAAGCAAAAGGCCGCGAACCCACGTTCGCGGCCTTTTCGTTTTCCGGTTGTGAGTCCGGACGCGGGCAGGGCACGACACCCCGCCTGCGGTGAGATATCAACCGCCGTCGTCGCCCTCGCCGTCTTCCTGGGCCGGCTGCTTTGGCGGCGGCGGGCGCTTGCCGATCAGCACGTCGAGATCCATGTCCTTGTTCTTGCGCACGAGGTGGATCTTCGCGTCGGTGCCCGGCTTGATCTGCGCGATGACGTTCAAAAGGCGCGTGGTGTCGGTGATGGACTCACCGTTCACCGAGGTCAGGACATCGCCGGGCTTGATGCCGGCCTTGTCGGCGGGGCCGCCCTGCAGCACGCCCGCGACGATTGCGCCCGACTTCTCCTTCAGCCCGAACGAGTCGGCGATCTCCGGCGTCACGTCCTGTGGCTCCACGCCGATCCAGCCGCGCGTGACCGAGCCCGAGGTGATGATGCTCTCCAGCACGCTGCGCGCCGTGGAGACGGGAATCGCGAAGCCGATGCCGAGCGAGCCGCCCGAGCGCGAGTAGATGGCCGTGTTGATGCCGAGCAGGTTGCCGTTGACGTCGACGAGCGCGCCGCCGGAGTTGCCCGGATTGATCGGCGCATCGGTCTGGATGAAATTCTCGAACGTGTTGATGCCGAGGTGATTGCGGCCCAGCGCGCTGATGATGCCCATCGTGACCGTCTGGCCCACGCCGAACGGGTTGCCGATGGCGAGCACGACGTCGCCCACGCGCGTCTGGTCCATGCGGCCGAGCGTGATGGTGGGCAGGTTCGGCAGATTGATCTTGAGCACCGCGAGATCGGTTTCCGGATCGATGCCGATCACCTTGGCGTTGGTGGTGCGGCCGTCGGAAAGCGCGATTTCGATCTGGTCCGCGCCGTCGATTACGTGCTGGTTCGTTAGAATGTAACCGTCCGGACTGACAATGACGCCCGAACCGAGGTTGGCCGCAGGCTGCTCCTGCTGCTTCTGGTTTTTGTTGCGGTCGCCGAAGAAGTAGCGAAATAGCGGATCGTTCTGGCGAGGATCGGGCGGCAGCGACCCATCCTTGCTCGAGAACACGTTGACGACCGCGGGCATGGCCTTCTGGGCGGCGTCCGCATAGGAGCCCTGGGCGGCGCCTCCACCGATGCCTGGCGCGACTTCCCGCAGTGCGACGATCGGTTCGGCAAGCTGCTTGCCGAACTGCCCCTGGTGCTGCAGCCACTGCGGTTTGAGCGTGGCGATGATGAACATCAACGCCAGCAGGACCGTCACCGCCTGGGCGAAGAACAGCCAAAAGCGTCTAAGCATCTGAAGATTAGAGGATTATATGGATCGGATCGAACTGGAATTGTATCTGAACAATCTTCTGGAATCCGCGCGGTTCAAGGACTACTGCCCCAATGGCCTGCAGGTCGAAGGGCGGCGGCGCGTGGAGAAGATCGCCACGGGCGTGACGGCCTCGCTCGCCTTCCTTGAAGCCGCGCTCGAATGGGGCGCCGACGCGGTGCTCGTGCATCACGGTTACTTCTGGAAGAACGAAGCACCGCAAATTACGGGCCGCAAATACCGGCGCCTGAAGACGCTGCTCGCGAACGATATCAACCTGTTCGCCTACCATCTGCCGCTCGACTGCCATCCTGAACTGGGCAATAACGCGCAGTTGGGCGCCCGCTTCGGCTGGATCGGCGAACAACGCTTCGGCGACCAGGATCTTGGCTGGATGGCGACGCTGCCCATGCCGATCACGCTCGCGCACTTTACGGCCGAGGTCGAACAGACGCTCGGCCGCACGCCGCTCGTGCTCGGCGACCCCGACTGGCAGCTGCGCCGCGTGGCCTGGTGCACGGGCGCGGCGCAAAGTCTCTTCGACGCCGCGATCGAAGCCGGCGCCGACGTCTTCCTCACCGGCGAGATCTCCGAGCCGATCACGCACACGTCCGCGGAAAGCGGCGTGGCGTTCCTCGCCGCGGGCCACCACGCGACCGAGCGCTTCGGTGTGCAGGCGGTGGGCGCGCACCTCTCGGAAGCCTTCAATATCGAGCATCTTTTCATCGATATCGACAATCCCGTCTGATTGCGTATTCAGCGCAAATTGTCGTGGCGCAGCATCGATTTATTCATGAGGCATTTACAAACTGAAAAGAAAGTGGCCCTCTTTTCTGCGGGAAAACCCCGAGATATCAAGGACTTCCGAGGCTTTTTCGAGAACGCCCCTTGTAAATGCCAACTCCATTCGAGCAAACTAGCGTTCGGCAGCACCGCGGGTAAGCTGGCGTGACGGAAAAATCCAACTCAGAAGTGGGGCGATGTGATGCGAGACAACGAGAATGACCGCGTCGATGGCAGCCGCCGAACCTGGCTGATTGCGACGTCCGTAGCAGGTGGCATTGGAGGCGTGGCCACTGTCGTACCTTTCGTAGGGTCCTTTGCACCATCCGAAAAAGCCCGCGCCGCTGGCGCGCCCGTCGAAGCCGATATCACGAATCTGCAGCCCGGCTCGATGATGACCGTGGCCTGGCGCGGCAAGCCCGTGTGGATCCTGAACCGCACGGATCGCATGATGGCCGACGTGAAGAAGGCCGATCCCGATCTGGCCGACCCGAACTCCGAGCACCCGTTCTCGATGCCGATGCCGGAGTACTGCATGAACGAATTCCGTTCGCGCGCCGAGCATCAGAACATTCTCGTGGCGGTTGCCGTTTGCACCCATCTGGGCTGCACGCCGACGCCGCGCTTCCAGGAAGGCCCGCAGCCGAACCTGCCCGACAGCTGGCCGGGCGGCTTCCTGTGCCCGTGCCACGGCTCCACCTACGATCTCTCCGGCCGCGTGTTCAGGAACAAGCCGGCGCCGCAGAACCTCGACATTCCCCGCTACATGTTCGCGTCCCCGACGCAGATCGTGATCGGCAAGGACGAAAAAGGAGAAGCGTGATGGCGACGGGAACCGAAAAGGACGTGGTGGAAACGACCGGGCTGCAAGGCTGGATCGACAAGCGCTTCCCGATGACCGCGAGCTGGCGCGCGCACGCTTCCGAGTACTACGCGCCGAAGAACTTCAACTTCTGGTACTTCTTCGGCTCGCTCGCGCTGCTCGTGCTGGTGAACCAGATCATCACCGGCATTTTCCTCACCATGAACTACAAGCCCGATGCGACGCTCGCGTTCGCATCGGTCGAGTACATCATGCGCGAGGTGCCGTGGGGCTGGCTCATCCGCTACATGCACTCCACGGGCGCTTCGATGTTCTTCGTGGTCGTGTACCTGCACATGTTCCGCGGGCTGCTGTACGGCTCGTACCGCAAGCCGCGCGAACTCGTGTGGATCTTCGGCTGCGCGATCTTCCTGTGCCTGATGGCGGAGGCGTTCTTCGGCTACCTGCTGCCCTGGGGCCAGATGTCGTTCTGGGGCGCCCAGGTGATCGTGAACCTGTTCTCGGCGATTCCCTTCATCGGCCCGGACCTCTCGCTGTGGATTCGCGGCGACTACGTGGTGTCGGACGTCACGCTGAACCGCTTCTTCGCGTTCCACGTGATCGCCATTCCGCTGGTGCTGGTCGGGCTCGTGATCTGTCACATCATCGCGCTGCACGAAGTGGGCTCGAACAATCCGGACGGCATCGAGATCAAGGCGAAGAAGGACGCGAACGGCGTGCCGCTCGACGGCATCCCGTTCCATCCGTACTACTCGGTGCACGACTTCATGGGCGTGTGCATCTTCCTGATGATCTTCGCGGCGATCGTGTTCTTCGCGCCGGAGATGGGCGGCTACTTCCTCGAATCGAACAACTTCGTGCCGGCCAACCCGCTGCAGACACCGCCCGAAATCGCGCCGGTCTGGTACTTCACGGCGTTCTACGCGATGCTGCGCGCCACCACCGACCCGTTCAAGATCGTGTTGATGATCGTGATCGCGCTGCTCGGGCTGCTCGCGCTCGTGCGCGCGCGCGGCAAATGGCGCGCCGGGCTGCCGCTGCTGGCGGTGCTCGTGATTCTCGCGATGTACTTCACCGAGTCGAAGTTCTGGGGCGTGGTGGTGATGGGCACGGCGGTGATCTCGCTCTTCTTCCTGCCGTGGCTCGACCGCTCGCCGGTGAAGTCGATCCGCTACCGGCCGCTGTTCCACAAGGTGTTTCTCGGCATCTTCGTGGTGGCGTTCCTGACGCTCGCGTTCCTCGGCACGAAGCCGCCATCGCCGGCGGCCACGCTGATCGCCCAGATCTGCGCGCTCGTCTATTTCGCTTTCTTCCTCGGCATGCCGTTCTGGACGCCGCTTGGCACTTTCAAGCAGCCGCCCGAGCGCGTGCGGTTCAAGCCCCATTAATTGACGAGCGAGGAAGATATGACGAAAAGAACTCTTTTTTCGACGCTCGCGAAGGTGAGCGTACGAACTGCCGGCGTCCGGGCCGGCTTGGCCGCGCTGGCGCTCTCATGCGTCTTTGGGGTCGGATCTGTCGCAGCGCAGGAAAACATTCCGCTCGACCGCGCTCCCGATAACGGCGAAAATCTTGCTTCGCTGCAACACGGCGCCAAATTGTTTGTAAACTATTGTCTGAATTGCCATAGTGCGAACTTGATGCGCTACAGCCGGTTGCAGGTTCTCGGCATTCCGCAGAAGCAAATCGAAGATAATCTGTTGTTTACGACCGACAAGGTCGGCAACACGATGTCCATCGCGATGCGCCCGGACGACGCGAAGGCGTGGTTCGGCGTGGCGCCGCCGGACCTCTCCGTGGAAGCGCGGGCGAAAGGGCGCGACTGGCTGTACACGTACCTGCGCAGCTTCTACCGCGACGACACGCGGCCGACCGGCTGGAACAATCTGGTGTTCGAAAACGTGAGCATGCCGCACGTGCTGTGGCAGTTGCAGGGCATCCGCACGGCGAAGTTCGAGGACACGACGGACGAGGAAACCGGGGAAAAGGTCCGTCGCTTTGCGGGGTTCCAGCAGGTCACGCCCGGAACGCTCTCGCCGGTGGATTATGATGCCGACGTGGCCGACCTGGTGGCGTACCTCGGCTGGATGGCCGAACCCGAGCAGAAAACCCGCAGGCAGCTTGGCGTGTGGGTGCTCCTGTTCCTCGGCGTCTTGAGCTTTTTCGCGTGGCGATTGAACGCTGCGTACTGGAAAGATATCAAATAGGCACGTCCTGACCGACGTGGGGCCGGTGCGACGAGATGCCGTCTGACGGTTCAGGGACCGTCAGACGGTTTTTTCGCCCGCTGGCCTTTTGGGTTTATTGAGGAAATGTAAATCATGATGGTTCTGTACTCCGGCACTACCTGCCCGTTCTCCCAGCGCTGCCGGCTGGTGTTGTTCGAAAAGGGCATGGACTTCGAAATCCGCGACGTCGACCTGTTCAACAAACCGGAAGACATCGCCGTGATGAATCCGTACGGTCAGGTGCCGATTCTGGTCGAGCGCGACCTGATTCTGTACGAGTCGAACATCATCAACGAGTACATCGACGAGCGCTTCCCGCATCCGCAGCTGATGCCGGCCGACCCGGTCCAGCGCGCCCGCGCGCGTCTGTTCCTGCTCAACTTCGAGAAGGAACTGTTCGTGCACGTAAGCACGCTCGAAAACGAGAAGGGCAAGGCCGCCGAGAAGAACCACGAGAAGGCGCGCCTCGCGATCCGCGACCGCCTCACGCAGCTCGCGCCGATCTTCCTGAAGAACAAGTACATGCTGGGCGAAGAGTTTTCGATGCTCGACGTCGCCATCGCGCCGCTGCTGTGGCGCCTCGACCACTACGGCATCGAGCTGTCGAAGAATGCCGCGCCGCTCATGAAGTACGCCGAGCGCATTTTCAGCCGTCCGGCGTACATCGAAGCGCTGACGCCGTCTGAAAAGGTCATGCGTCGTTAAGCAGTATCCTGGCGGTTGCAGGTAACAGAGGCGGCGTGCACAGCGTGGGTGTGGATGCCGCCTCGTGAAAGGATTGTTGATGCAAGAGATTTCCACCAAGCCGTATTTGCTGCGCGCGCTGTACGAGTGGTGCACCGACAACGGCTTCACGCCGCATATCGCGGTGCGGGTCGACAACCGCACGCGGGTGCCACGCCAGTTCGTGCGTGACGGCGAGATCGTGCTGAACATCAGCTTCGAGGCGACGAGCCAGCTGCAGATGGGCAACGAGATGATCGAGTTCCACGCGCGCTTCTCGGGCAAGTCGCACAAGATCGAGGTACCGGTGTCGAACGTGCTCGCGATCTACGCGCGCGAGAACGGCCAGGGCATGGCGTTCCCCGTCGAGTCTCCGCCCGGCGACGCCGACGACGTGCTGTCCTCCGAGGACCACGAGGAAGCCGAAGCGCATGAGGCGCACGCAGTGCGCGACGAGCCCGCCGAGGAACCCGCTGCGCCGCTCGCGCCGGTTGCGCCGGTTGCGACGCGCGCCGCCGACAAGGATGACGAAGGCGGCAACAAGGGCGGCAAGGGCCACCTCAAGATCGTTAAATGAAGTAGAATAGCGGGCTACGCCGGCTTAGCTCATCTGGTAGAGCAGTTGATTTGTAATCATCAGGTGGCGGGTTCGAGTCCTGCAGCCGGCACCATATTCGAAGCAATGCGTCAAGACAAAGGGTTACGTGAATCTCACGTAACCCTTTGTGCTTTCTGCGCCCCTTTCCCCCAGATTCCTCACTCCGCCCATTCCGGATCGCTCGTGAACATGATCGTGAGCCAGCGGTGCGACTCGTCCCCGCCGATGGCCCGGCCGATTTCGTCGCGGATCGCATCCCATTCGGCGATGCGCTTTGCCGGCATGTCGGGCGGCACGACGAAATACAGCTCGATCTCGCGGGAGCGGCCCACTTTCGCGACATAAGCGCGGTAATACTCGAAGGCGTAGCGCTCGACGAAGCGTTTCGCGACGGCATCGACATGCTGCTTGAGATCCGCGGGCGCCACGAGCAAGACGTCCAGCAACGCCTGGCGGATTTCCGCGAGCGGAATCGGGATGATCACGACGCACACCACCACGAGCGCCGCCGGGTCGACATAGGGCGTGAAGCGTTGCCACGCCGTTCCCTGAATCGCATAGCCGACGCTGAAGGCGACGAGGAGCGCCGCCGTGATGCCCGCGGACATGATCCACGACTTGATGTCGAGGCGGAGGAAATCCGAGTGGATCCGGCGGTTCGCGCGCGATTCGAACACCGCCATCGCCACGCAGGCACTGACGGTGAGCACGGAGTAGACGAGTGCAGGACCGAAGTGCAGCTCGTGGCCGCCGGAGAGCAGGTTGGTGGCGCCGTTGATCAGCGCGTAGACGGCCACGCCCACGAGCAGCGTGCTGTTGAGCCCGAGCACCATGGGTTCGAGATGCCAGAAGCCCATGGTGAAGCGCTCGCGCCATTTGCGCGGCAGGTCGACGTTGACCGCGTAGGAGGTGATCAGGCGCACGACGGCGAGCGCGAGCGCGCTCATGCTCGCGTCGACGAGCGAATAAACGCCGTCGAACACAATCGAAAACGAGCCGGAAATCAAGCCGAACAGAATGCCGATGAGAGCGATCACCAACGTCGTGGCGATCGATAGCGTCAGCACACTGCTCTCGTCGGAAGCACTGAAGAGGCGAAGCCGTTCCATGATGTCTGCCCTGCGCGAGGATGAGCAAGACTAGCCGACTCGCCGGGACGCCGTCGCTGCGCTGCGCGCTCAGCTTGCCTCGCGCGCCAGGGAGCCGGCGCGGCCTTCCACGAGGTCGATCTCCTGTGGCGACAGGCCAAATGCCGCGTAGAGGCGTCGATCGATCTCGCGCGCGATGCCGTCCACTTCGGCGGCGTCGCTGCCGGACTGCCCGGCGCGCAGCAAGCGGGTCACGCAGTCGGCCACTTCGCTGCGCACCGAAGCGCCGCCCGGCACGGGCAAGGCGTCGATCATCGCTGTCGTGAATGCCACGCCGCCGTTGTAGCTCGACGCGCCGTACTTCGCGCGGATCAGGAACAGCGAGAGCGGGCAATTGAGCAACGCCGCCGCGAACTTCAGCAGATTCTCGTCGTCCGCGCGCAGGATCAGCGTGGTCTTGCCGGGGATCGTGTCGCCAGCGAGATCGAGCGTCGCGTCGAGCCGTGTGAGGCCTTTCACGATCACCTTTTTCGCCCTGGCTTTCGCGCCGTAGCCGTTCGTGAACGTCGACGCGAAACGCTTGCGCTCGACCACGGGCGCCGCGTAGCGCCGTCCGAGATAGGTCATCGGTTTGCTGCGCCAGCGCGAGACATAGCGCCCGAGCGTGCCGGTGTTCACCACACGGTAGTGACGGTCCGGCTGGAAGCGGCCATCGGCCGCCTCGACGAGAGGCGCGAGCCGGTAGGCGTCCGATGTCGCACAGGCGTTTTCGCACGGCAGCAGCGAACCGAGTGTCGCGTGCGCACGGGCGAACCGCTGCACGAACGCGGCGTGCGGCGAGAGCAAGGCGTCGAGCGGCCATGGCGTCGCGAGCGTGCGTTTGTCGGTTTGCGCCAGCTCGGTGAGCGTCTCGCCGTCCATGCGCGCGGTCGCGATGGCGGGCGTGCCGGACTCGCGAAAGAGCGTGATGATCGAATCCACGCGCGCCTGCTCGAACACGTCGCGCCCGAGCCTGACGATGCGTTCGATCTTGTCCAGATGCCGTGCGCGCAACGCATTGCCGAAGGGCTTCGAGAGCCACTTGTCGGGCGTGAGATATGCCATCGCGCCGCCGGGCTTCAGGAGCGCGAGGCCCAGTTCCATGAACACGATGTAGAGATCCCAGTTGCCTCGCGCGCTCGGCCAGCGCCGCGCCAGCCGCTCACGCAGCGCGCGCTGGCCCTGGTTGATCATTCGCTCGGAGTCGATATAGGGCGGGTTCGCGATGACGGCGTCGAAGCGCTCGAAGTCGCCTTGGTCGGTGAGGAGTTCGGCGAATTCGATGCGCCATTCGAACGCCTCGGCTTCTTCGGCCGGCGTGTCGGCCTGGTGGTTCGCGAGGGCGTTGTGCAACGTGTCGCGCAGTTGCGCGCCTCGGGCGATTTCGGCGCGCCTCGCGGCTGCTGTGGCTGTCGCCCGCAGTCTAGCCGCGCTGGCGCGATAGTTCGCCACTGGCTCAGCGTAGCCGCGTAGCGGCGTATCGAAGTCGAAACGGCTGAGCGTCGCATTGCCTGCTTTGAGGTTGGTCTCGAGGTTCGGCAGCGTAGCGGTGAAATCCGCGTGTTCGAGCAGTTCGATCCACAGCCGCAAGCGCGCCATGCCGACCGAATCCGGCTTGATATCCACACCGAAAAGCGAGTGCTCGACGATGTCCCGCTTGACGCGAAAGAGCGCGGCTTCGATCTTGCGGATGGTCGTGCCATTGCGCTCGCGGGTGAGCGGCTCGCCATTTGCGTGCCTGACGCACAGCCGGTCCGCGGTGACGTCGATGCGGCAAGCGCCGAGCGCTTCGCGGTCCTGCGCGTTCAGCAAGCCGAGGCGCACTTTCAGCGCGAGCAACTCGTTGAGCGCCGAAACGAGCAGATGCCCCGAGCCCACGGCGGGATCGCAGATGCGCAGCGAGTCCAGAATCGCGCGCGCTTCGTCGCGGTTTTCGATCGAGTCGCCGATCAGTTCGGATAGCTGATCGATGTTCGTGCAGTGCCAGCCCCTGGCGCGATTCAGGCGATTGAGCGCCGCTTCGGTGATGGCGGGACGGGCGAGCTGCATCGCGACGCTGCCCGGCGTGTACCAGGCGCCGTCGCGGTAGCCGTTGAGCTTTTCGAAGACGAGCCCGAGCGAGGCGGCGTCGAGGCAAGGCCTGTTCGCCGCACCGGGTTCTCGCGCGATTAAACCGGCGGAGAAGTCGAACGCCGCGAGAAAATCGAGCAGATACGCAAGCGTGTGCCGCTCTCCGTTCGCATCGGGGAGCACGGTCGCCGTGAAAAGCGGCAGCGTGGCGCGATCGTCGAGCGCGCTCATGCCGAGCAGGCTACGGTCCAGGTCTTGCGGCGCGAAAAGCGCACCGTCGAAGCGGGGAAGGTGAGCGAAGCGAGCCGGCGGCGTGTCGTCACCGGCGCCGAGTACGGCGTCGCACAGCGCGTCGAGATCGCTGAACGAGCGGATCTGCTGGGCGTTCAGGAACGCGTAGGCCGCATCGCCGCCATGGAGCATCAGCAGACGCGTTTCGAGCACCTTGAGAAAAACGAGGCGGCTGATCCATGCGATGCAAAGCCGAAGCGCGAGTTCGAAGTGGTCGGCCTCCGGCGCCTCGCTCTGGCGCTCTCCCTCGCGGGCGGCCAGGCGCGACAGCGCGTGTTCGAGCAGCGCGCCGGGCAAACGATCGTGCGGCGCGAGTCGCGCGACGGTGCGTCTCACGCCGGAAACGCTCTCCCGCAACCCGACGATATGCAGCAGTTCGGCGTAAAAGCCTTCGTCGAGCCCACCTCCGGCGCCGGCGCGGCGAGTGCGCGGTTTGCGCGCGCGGCGGGTCTGCTGGGTGGTTTGTGGCATGGTCTCGAGCGGGTGGGCGTGGCCTGGCGGGGCGCAGTCGGCGCACATTTTACTGCCGGGCGCGTGCGTTTCGTCCTACACCGTCTGGCCGAGTCGACGCGTCCGCCCGTCTGAGCGATCATCGTTGCGATGGCGAAACGGCGGAACGCGCCGCATCGCTCTGCTATATGATGGCGCCCCGCGGCGCCCACCCGCGGGCCCGGTACGAATCGACGAACTGGCCCGCCGCACCGAATATCCGACTATGACTGAACATCCCACTCTCACCTGGCCCGACACCGAAGGCCCGCGCACGGTGCGCTGGCGCTCCGAGGCTGGCGTGCCGGCGCCCAAACGCGTGGTCATCGCCGACGATCGCACGACCGCGGACGCAGCGTACCGCCTTGCCTGCGAAGGCACCGCGCTGCTGTGGCACGGCGACTATCAGAACGCGCGTCAACTGCTGCAGGCCATGGCGCGCCGTGCCGAGCGCAAACCGCGCAAGGGTGCGCCCAAGGCGCCAGCCTCACCGCTCGAAGCGTTTCATCTGCATCGCCAGGCGCAGGCGCAGCGCGCCCGCACGCTCGGCATGGTGCTGATTCCACTCGAAGGCGACTACGGCATCAACCTGCGCCGCGCACCCGACGTCCGGCTCGCGTGCGAAGAGGCGTGGGGCGCGGCCGATGGCGAAGCGTCCGTGGTGTCGCTGCGTGAAATTCTCGGCGTGGTCGGCGCACACGAATGGCGCAAGAAGGGCGTCGAGATCGCGGCGCTGAACGGGGCGCGCATTCATCCGTACTACGGCGTGTTCTCGCCGGTGCGCGGCGAATACGTCGATCTCGTCGCGCGCACGCCGCTGCCGTCGCTCGAAAAGGCCTTCGACATCGGCACGGGCACGGGCGTGCTCGCCGCCGTGCTCGCCTCGCGCGGCGTGAAGCGCGTGGTCGCGACCGATCAGGACTTCCGCGCGCTGGCCTGCGCGAACGAGAACCTTGACCGCCTTGGCTACGCCGCTCAGGTCGAGGTCGTCGAGGCGGATCTGTTCCCGCCGGGGCGCGCGCCGCTCATTGTCTGCAATCCGCCGTGGGTGCCGGCGCGGCCCGCATCGCCCATCGAGTACGCCGTGTTCGATCCCGAGAACCGCATGCTGCTCGGCTTTCTCGGCGGCCTCAAGGATCATCTCGAACCGGGCGGCGAGGGGTGGCTGATTCTGTCCGATTTCGCGGAGCATCTCGGGCTGCGCACGCGCGAATCGCTCATCGAGATGATCGTGCAGGCAGGACTCGAAGTCGTGGGTCGGGAGGACATTCGGCCGCGGCACCCGAAAGCGTCGGATCCCACCGATCCGCTCTATCGTGCGCGCGCAGCCGAACTGACGTCGCTGTGGCGCCTCAAGGTGCGCGCAGCGTGAACCGGCGGCGGGAAAAAGCGTTGGCAAAAAAGAAGAAGCCGGGCCGCTAACGGCCCGCGTGGGTGTCGAGTATCGACGTCGGCGGCCTGGCTGCCACGCCGGGTGTGCGTCAGATTTACATCGGCTTCACCCCGGATAGGCCTCGTCGACCTTCAGGCCTGCCAGCTTGAAAATCACGCGCAGCGTTTGTGGCTTGATATCGCGGCGCGACGCCAGCGCCGACATCACGAAATCGAGCACCTTCGCGTACTTCAGCAGAATCAGGCAGGTCTCGAGATCCGAAGGGCCGTCGCGCATGCTTTCCGCGACCCGCAGCATCTCCACCGAGATCTCGCGCGCCATTTCCAGCTCCAGTTGCTGCTTTTCCGTCCAGTCGGGAACCGTGACGAGTTTCGTAAGCAGTTCCTGGAATTTTTGCTCTGCGTTTCCGTCAGGTATCGTATTCATTGCATGCCCCATGCAAGGCCGTACAGCGTCGAGCGCTCTTCGCGCAGCGAGGACTGCGCCAGCCTGATTCATCGCAACCGGCACTCCCGGTGCGACCTCCCAATGCGCGCCTGTCGATTCGTTGCCGGCCGGTCGCGCTGCGTTTTGGTCCTTTTTTGGGCATCGGGGACGAAAATCCTCGTGTCTCTTCTATTCAACCCCTCCCTCCTGTCCGCACGTGGGTCAGCGTGCCTGGACGCTATTACGACACTGGCCGCTCTTATGGGTTCGGCAGCCTGGACTCGCTTTTTTCGTAAAATGACAGAATTACTGCAACCCGTCTGTCGCCTGTCGCACGTTTCGCGACATACCACGCCTTTCATCCGATCACGCCGATGTCCAGCAAGACTTACGAAGTCCGTCCGAACCAGTCTGTCGAACTCCTCAAGGAGCTCCACATCCTGACGCGCGACGGCAAGATGAACCAGGACAGCCGCCGCAAGCTGAAGCAGGTTTATCACCTGTTCCAGTTCATCGAGCCGCTGCTCAAGGACCTCAAGCAGGATGGCCGCGACGTGACCCTCGTCGATCACGGTGCGGGCAAGTCCTATCTGGGCTTTATTCTCTACGACCTGTTCTTCAAGGATCAGCGCGACAGGTCACACATCTATGGCATTGAGACGCGCGACGAGCTTGTGCAGCACTCGCAGGAGCTGGCCAAACGGCTGGGCTTCGGCGGGATGTCGTTCCTGAACCTGTCGGTAGCCGATTCGATCGCCTCGCCGCAACTGCCGCCGACCGTCGATATGGTGACCGCGCTGCATGCCTGCGACACCGCCACCGACGACGCCCTGCGCTTCGCACTCAAGAAGCACGCGCGCTACATCGTGGTCGTGCCGTGCTGCCAGGCCGAAGTGGCGGGGGTGCTGCGTCGCAACAAGGGCAAGTCGCTCGGCCAGGCGCTCACGGAGATCTGGCGCCATCCGCTACATACGCGCGAATTCGGCAGCCAGATCACCAACGTGCTGCGCTGCCTGCAACTCGAGGCGCATGGCTATCAGGTGAGCGTGACGGAACTGGTGGGCTGGGAGCATTCGATGAAGAACGAACTCATCATCGCCCAGTACAAGGATTTGCCGCGGCGCCGTCCGGCGGCGCGGCTCAACGAGATTCTCGAAACGTTCGGGCTGGCGGACCTGCGCGAGCGCTTTTTCGCCGACGAGGGCGAGGCGGCCTCCGAAGCGGCAACCGAAAGCTGAATTTGTGGGCCGCGCGGCGTCAGTCGCGCTTGCTCATCCAGTCTTGCCAACCGTCGAAGCCGAGCTTGCGCAGCGTTTCCTGGTTGCGTTCGTAGATGTCGGCGGCGTCGGGGAATGCCTCGACTGCACGCTCGATGCTCGCTTCCCGCAGCAGATGCAGGATCGGATACGGCGCGCGGTTCGTGTAGTTCTCGATGTCCTCGGGCTCGGTGCCCTCGAACTGGAATTGCGGGTGAAAGCTCGCGACCTGAAGCGTGCCTTCCAGCCGCAGCTGCTGCACGAGGCGCTCGGCAAACCAGCTCGCGTCATTGAAATCGGCAAAGTCGGCCAGCGCGCGGGGCAGGATCAGGAGCGTCGTGTCGATATCCGCGGCATCGGCCTGAGCCAGCGTTTGCAATTCGCGTTCGAGATCGGTGAGGACCCCTTCCAGATCAGTCGCCTCGCTGATCACGTAGCGAATCTGGTCCTTCACGTGCACGCTTTTCGCGAACGGGCAGAGGTTCAGGCCGATTACGGCGCGCGTGAGCCAGTGGCGGGTCGCTTCGAGAATGGCGGCGTGGTCGGGGGACAGAGCAGCGGTTTCGTTCATCGTGTCATTTTACGGGCGGCTAGCGCCCGGGGCATGCCGCCTCGATCAACAGCTTCGCCATGCGCGGCGCCGCGAGAATCGCGCCGCATCCCGGGCCGTAAGTCTGGCTTGCGGCATAGACGCCTTCGACTAGCAGCGCGAGTTCCTCGGCGAGCGCGACCGCATCGTTGGCTCCCGCTTCCTGTGCGAGCGCGGTGAGCCGCGCCATGAGGCGCGTCTTGTTGTTGTCGACGCTGCGTCGCGCGGGGTGGGTGGCGTCGGGAAATTCGGTTGCGACGTTGACGAACGGGCAGCCGCGATAGTCCGGCACCGAGGCGCGGCGCGCGAGGTCCTCGAAATACTGCACCAACTGCTTCGCCGGCTCGCCCGGATGCTTCGCGAGACTTTCGTCGAATCGCTCGAAAAAGCGCACGTCGCAGCGCTGCAGGTAGGCGACGACGAGATCGTCCTTCGACGAAAACTGCCGGTACAGGCTCATCTTGTTGACGCCGGCGCGCTCGACCACCGCCTCGATGCCGACCGCGCGCACGCCCTCGCGGTAAAACAGCTCGTCGGCGGCGCGCAGCAGGTGCTCTTGCGCGCGTGCGCCAGCCGTCTGCGCGCGGGGGCGGGGCGTGCGGGCAGCGGCGGTGGCGGTTTCGTCGTGGCCTTCGTGTTTCATGAGGGCATCTCGCGATCAGGGTGATTGCTTGACATGTTACCGAGCGGTAACTACTATCGCAACACACTTGTGACCGATCGGTAACAATCGAGCGATGGCGAATCGTCGCAGCGAGCGGTCATGCCAACGAAAACATCGGCGTGTCGAATCTGGCGCGCCGTGACAGGAGCACCAATGGACTGGGCAGCGAGGCGAATAGTCGGGCGTTTCCACTACGGATGGCTCGTCGTGGCGGTGGTGTTTCTGGTGCTGCTGGCGGCCGCCGGCACGCGTGCGACGCCCAGCGTGATGATGGTGCCGCTCGAGCATCAGTTCGGCTGGAGCCGGGCGACGATCTCGCTCGCCATCTCCGTGAATATCGCGCTCTACGGCCTCATGGGCCCGTTTGCGGCGGCGGCCATGCAGCGCTTCGGCGTGCGTCCTACGCTGCTCGCGGCGCTCGGCACCATGGCGGCGGGCGTGGCGCTTTCCGCGCTGATGACGCATCCGTGGCAGATGATCCTGATCTGGGGCGTGATGGTGGGCGGCGCCACCGGCGTCGCGGCGCTCTCGCTCTCGGCGACCGTCGTCACGCGCTGGTTCCACTCGCATCGCGGGCTCGCCATGGGCATCCTCACCGCGAGTTCGGCCACGGGCCAGCTCGTGTTCCTGCCGCTCCTCGCGGCGATCGTGGAGAAGCACGGCTGGCAGTCGGTGGTGCTCGTGGTCGCGGTGGCCGCCGCCGCGGTGCTGCCGCTCGTGCTGTTCCTGCTGCCCGAGCAGCCCGCGAGCGTGAATCTGCGTCCGTTCGGCGAGGACGAGAGCACCCCCGTCGCGCCGCCCGCGCCGCATCAGAATCCGCTGAAGATCGCGTTCGACGCGCTCTTCTCGGCGAGCCGCACGCGTGACTTCTGGCTGCTGTTCTTCAGCTTCTTCATCTGCGGCGCGAGCACGAACGGCTACGTGGGCACGCACCTCATCGCCATGTGCGGCGACTACGGCATGACCGAAGTACAGGGCGCCTCGCTGCTCGCGACGATGGGCATTTTCGACCTGTTCGGCACGACACTCTCGGGCTGGCTCTCGGACCGTTTCAATAGCCGCTTGCTGCTGTTCTGGTACTACGGACTGCGCGGACTTTCGCTGATCTATTTGCCGCACGCGTTCGGCATCGACTTCTTCGGGCTGCCGATTTTCGCGGTGTTCTACGGCCTCGACTGGATCGCGACGGTGCCGCCGACCGTACGGCTCGCCACCGATGTGTTCGGCAAGGAGCGCGCGCCGATCGTGTTCGGCTGGGTCGTGGCGGGCCATCAGCTCGGCGCGGCATTCGCGGCGTTCGGCGCGGGCCTGCTGCGCTCGAGCCTCGGCACCTATACGGTGGCGTCGATGATTTCGGGCGGCCTGTGCCTCGTGGCGTCGTTCCTCGTGCTGCGCATCAACCGCGGGCCGCGCGCCTTGGGCGTGCAAACGGCCTGACGCGGCCGCCGCCGCTGCACCGCGCCGGTTCGAACTTCGGCGCACCCCGACGGGCGACGCTCATGCGTCGCCCGTTGCGTTTGAGCGTATTTCACGCGCTGCGGTTATTCTAGTGACCCCCGGGCAAGCCGCCCGCCACCCCAAGGACACACAAGGCATGACGAAGCACAAACCCGCACCGACAGCCGTGCCCATTCACGAACTCATCGCCGGCCGCTGGAGCCCGCGCGCCTATTCGAGCGAGCCGGTGAGCCGCGAGGCGCTGCACGCGGTGATCGAGGCGGCGCGCTGGGCGCCCTCGGGCTACAACCTGCAGCCGTGGCGCTTTATCGTGTTCGACCGCAGCGCCGACGAAATCGCGTTCAAGCGCGCATTCGCGACGCTCGTGCCGTTCAACCAGCAGTGGAACGCGCCGGCATCGGTGCTGATCGCGGTGACGGCACACACGCTCAACGCCAAGGGCGAAGTGAATCGCACGGCGCAATACGATGCGGGCGCCGCTGCCATGTCGCTCGTGCTCCAGGCGCATGCGCTGGGTCTCGCGGCGCACCAGATGAGCGGTTTCGACGTGCAGGCGTTCCGCACGGAATTCGCGCTGCCGCACGACGTGGAGCCGCTTTCGATCATCTCGATCGGCCACTATGGCGAAGCCGAGAAGCTCGAGCCCGTGCTGCGCGACCGTGAAAAGGCGGAACGCACGCGCTCGGCGATGGGCGAGATCGCCTACGCGAACGCCTGGAAGCAGCCGTTCAAGGGCTGAGTCGGGAGAAGCCCCGCGCCCTTGAGAGGCTGCGAGCTTTAGCAATAAACGCGCGGCATGGCCCGCGCGTTTATTTCTTGCGGGGTCGCATCGTGGGCCCGCGGTTGCCCCGCGCCGCGCTTTCGTGCTACAAAGCCGATCCCCCCGACCTTTCCTCTCCTGCGCGCGCACTCGCTGCGGCGCGCTCTTGCCATGACCAGCTTCTGCGCGATTGACTTCGGAACCTCCAATTCGGCGGTGGCGCTCCCGGCAGCGGCCGACGGCGCGATGCGCCTCGCGCCGGTGGAAGGCGCGCACACCACGTTGCCGACGGCGGTGTTCTTCAACGTCGACGAGCACACCCGCGAATTCGGCCGTGCGGCGCTCGCGTCGTATATCGACGGCTTCGACGGCCGGCTGATGCGCTCGATGAAGAGCATCCTCGGCTCGCCGCTCGCCGAGAGCACGACCGACCTCGGCGACGGCAGCGCGATGCCCTATACCGAGATCATCACGATCTTTCTGGAGCACCTGAAGCGCAGCGCCGAGCGTTGCTCGGGTACGCCGATCACGCGCGCGGTGCTGGGCCGTCCGGTGTTCTTCGTCGATGAAGACCCGCGCGCCGACCAGCTCGCCCAGGACCAGCTCGAAGCCGCGGCGCGCCGGGTGGGCTTTCGCGAGATCGAGTTCCAGTACGAGCCGATCGCGGCGGCGTTCGATTACGAGTCGCGCATCGCGCAAGAGGGGCTTGTGCTCGTCGCCGACATTGGCGGCGGCACGTCGGACTTCTCGCTCGTGCGCGTGGGGCCCGATCGCATGGCGCGGCTCGAACGCAAGGACGACGTGCTCGCGCACCACGGCGTGCACGTGGCGGGCACCGACTTCGACCGCCGCGTCGAACTCGCGACCATCCTGCGCGAACTGGGCTACCAGTCGCTCGACCCCGAAGGCCGCGAGGTGCCGAACCGCATCTACTTCGATCTGGCGACGTGGCACCTCATCAACACGATCTACACGCCGAGGCGCGCGACCGAACTGAAGCTCATGCGCCATCTGTACACCGAGACGCGCCATCACGACCGGCTGATGCGGGTGGTCGACGAGCGTCTGGGTCACGCGCTCACGGCGCGCGCCGAGGAGGCGAAGATCGGCGTTTCGGCGGGTGGGGAGACGATGATCGACCTCGAAGCCGTCGAGGTGGACTTGCGTCTGGCGTTCGGCGACACGCAACTCGTCGAGGCGGGGCGCGAGGAGACGCGGCGCATCGTGCAGGCCGCGCGTGAAACCGTGCAGGCAGCGGGTGTCGCGCCGGCTCAGGTGAGCGCGCTTTACTTCACGGGCGGCTCGACCGGCCTCTTGTTCCTGACGCAGGCGCTGGCGGAGGCGTTTCCGCAGTCGCAGGCCGTGTTCGGCGACCGTCTCGCCAGCGTGGCGACGGGCCTCGGCATTCACGCGCAGCGCCTGTTCGGCTAAACGCGCGGGGCGCCTAAACCTCGCGCTAAAGCGCCAGACAAGAAAAAACCCCACCTTCCGGAAGAAGCGTGGGGTTTTTCGGTAAGCTTGCTAGTCAGGCACTACGCAGAAGCTGCGTTCAGGTCCTGTAAGCCGTAGCAGACCGATGAGCGCAGTACTTAGACCGGCTTGATGTTGGCAGCTTGCTTGCCCTTCGGGCCCGTGCGCACTTCGAATTGAACCTTTTGGTTCTCTTGCAGCGTCTTGAAGCCGTCAACCTTGATTTCCGAGAAGTGCGCGAACAGGTCTTCGCCGCCGCCGTCCGGAGTGATAAAGCCAAAGCCCTTAGCGTCATTGAACCACTTGACGGTACCGGTTTCCATATTACTTTCCTAAAAATGAATGAGAGAGGTGCACGAAAATCAAGGAAGGGGTATGGGACCAGCCGGAGTACCGTTGATGGGCGAACTACGAAAGACCTATTCACACTCGCCGCTTGAAATCCTGCCCGAACTTTATACGGCTAATTGGCAGGAAGGTCAACTAGGTCTCCGGGAAAGTGCGTATTTTTTTGCGACAGGGTCGAAACGAACCCTTACAAACCTTGATAAGCAAATGACTTTTTTGTATTAGGCGGTCGTTTTTGACGCCCTTGCGTGGTGCAACCGGTTAAACTACGCGCCGCGCAGGAGTTGCGCCTACAGGCGCAATCTTTTGTGTGGAGGTACGACAACCGCAGCAAACCCGCCCGCACAACAGACGGGATAAAAGCGTTGTCGATCTGCTCTTGAAACAGGAGAAGACGTGAAAAGTTCTATTCAACGGAACATCGGCCCGTTCGCGCTGATGTTCACCGGCCTCGGATCGATCATCGGTTCGGGCTGGCTGTTCGGCGCGTGGAAGGCGGCGAAAATTGCAGGTCCGGCGGCCGTTTGCGCCTGGATCATCGGCGCCGTGGTCATTCTGGCCATCGCGCTCACCTACGCCGAACTCGGTGCGATGTTCCCGGAGTCGGGCGGTATGGTCCGCTACGCCCGCTACTCGCACGGCGCACTGGTGGGTTTCATCAGCGCGTGGGCAAACTGGATCGCCATTGTCTCGGTGATCCCGATCGAAGCCGAAGCCTCGATCCAGTACATGAGCACCTGGCCCTATGAGTGGGCGCACGCGCTCTTCGTCGACGGGTCATTGACGCATTCAGGGCTCGGGCTCTCCGCGATTCTCGTGATCATCTACTTCATGCTCAACTACTGGGGCGTGAAGCTGTTCGCGCGTGCCAACAGCGCGATCACGATCTTCAAGTTCATCATCCCGGGTCTGACGATCATTGGCCTGATGGCGGGTAGCTTCCACCAGGAAAACTTCGGCCAGACGACCTCGTTCGCCCCGTATGGCTGGTCGGCGGTGTTCACGGCGGTTGCCACGAGCGGCATCGTGTTCGCGTTCAACGGCTTCCAGAGCCCGATCAACCTCGCGGGTGAAGCGCGCAATCCGGCCAAGAGCGTGCCGTTCGCAGTCATCGGCTCGATCCTCTGCGCACTCGTGATCTACGTGCTGCTGCAGGTCGCCTATATCGGCGCGGTCAATCCGGCCGACGTCGCGAAGGGCTGGAACACGTTCAACTTCAAGTCGCCGTTCGCGGAACTCGCGATCGCGCTGAACCTGAACTGGCTCGCGATCCTGCTGTACGTCGACGCATTCGTGAGCCCGAGCGGCACCGGTACGACCTACATGGCGACGACCTCGCGCATGATCTACGCGATGGAGCGCAACAACACGATGCCGAAGATGTTCGGCAACGTGCACCCGTTCTACGGCGTGCCGCGCAACGCGATGTGGTTCAACCTGCTCGTCTCGTTCATCTTCATGTTCTTCTTCCGCGGCTGGAGTTCGCTCGCGGCGGTGATCTCGGTGGCGACGGTGATTTCGTACCTCACGGGTCCGATCAGCCTGATGGCGCTCAAGCGCGCCGCCACGGACATCGAGCGCCCGCTCTCCGTGCCGTTCATGAAGGTGATCGCGCCGTTCGCATTCGTCTGCGCATCGATGATCCTGTACTGGGCGAAGTGGCCGCTGACCGGCGAAATCATTCTGCTGATGGTCGTCGCGCTGCCGGTGTACTTCTACTTCCAGAGCAAGCAGGGCTTTGAAGGCTGGGGCCAGGATCTGAAGGCCGCATGGTGGCTGTGCGCGTACCTGCCGATCATGGCGCTCCTCTCGCTCGTCGGCAGCAAGCAGTTCGGCGGCGCCGGTCTGCTTCCGTACGGCTGGGACATGCTGGTCGTCGCGCTGGTCTCGCTGGTGTTCTATTACTGGGGCGTGAATTCGGGCTACCGCTCGCCGTACCTCGCGGAACGCCAGGAGCACGACGAAGTCCTCGAAGGCATCGGCGCGCACTGAGCGTCGAACCCAGCGTGTCGAACTAATCGATGCGCAATACAAAAAGCCCGCCTGAAGCGATTCAGGCGGGCTTTTTTGTTTTTGGAGCGCAAGCGAAGCCGGCGTGGCGGCTCGCGGCGGCTTTATTGCACGGCGCTGCCGAACACGTAATTCGTCATCGCGAGCGCGCGCTGGTAGGTGCCTAGCGACTGCACGCCGAGCGTGTAGTCGTCGTCGGCTGCGCCGAGCGCCGCGAAGACGGGCAGCAGATGCTCGTCGGTGGGGTGCATGAGCACCGCGTGCGGGGCGCGCCGGCGGTAGTCGAGCAACGCGTCGATGTCGCGCGCGGCGAGGTGATTCTCGAACCATTGCGTGAACTCGGCCACGCGCGGATCGGCGTCTTCCGGCCGCGCCGAGAAGTCCGCCTCGCGCAGGTTATGGGTGATCTGGCCCGAACCGATCACCATCACGCCTTCATCGCGCAGCGAGCGCAGCGCACGGCCGAGTGCGAAGTGATGCGCGGCGTCGGCGCGCGGCTGGATCGAAAGCTGGGCGACGGGCACGTTCGCGTCGGGGAACATCAGCAGCATGGGCACCCACGCGCCATGGTCGAGGCCGTGCGCTTCCTCATCGACGGGAACGCCTTGCTCGCGCAGCAGCGCCGCCGCGCGCTGCGCCATCTCGGGCGCGCCCGGCGCCGGATACTGGATCTCGTAGAGCGCACGCGGAAAGCCGTAGAAGTCGTGGATCGTCTCAGGTTGTGTGGCCGTGCTGACCACGGGGCGCATCGTGCCCCAATGCGCCGAGAGCATGAGCACCGACTGCGGACGCGGCAAATGCTCCGAGAGCACGGTGAAGCCGCCGGAAGGCAGCGACGGGTCGATCGGCAGCGTCGGAGCGCCGTGCGAGAGGAAGAGGCTAGGCGTGCGGGTGGTCATGATCGTGGGCTGACCGCGCCAGGGCGGTCCGAAAGTATCGTATTGCGATCAATATAAGACCCTACCGTCGCGAATTAAACGGGGGGAACGGATTTGATTGTGTCGCCGATATTGATAATCGGCGCTGCGTGCGAGGATGCGCCCGGCGCTTATTCGTCGGTGCCGCGCAGCCCCGGCCAGGCGGGCGAGAGCGCGGGCCCGAGCGCGAACAGGTCGAGCACGCGTGCGACCGTGTGATCGACCATCTCGTCGATCGAAGCCGGCTGGTTGTAGAAGGCCGGCAATGGCGGGAAGATCACGCCGCCCATTTCGGTCACGGCCGTCATGTTGCGCAGATGCGCGAGGTTGAACGGCGTTTCGCGCACGAGCAGCACGAGACGGCGGCGTTCCTTGAGCGTGACGTCGGCGGCGCGTGCGATCAGGTTGTCGGAGAGACCGTGGGCGACGCTCGCGAGCGTCTTCATCGAGCAGGGCGCGACGATCATGCCGTCGGTCGCGAACGAGCCCGAAGCGATGGTCGCGCCGACGTCGCGCACGGAATGCACGACATCGGCGCGCGCGTGCAGATCGTCCTTGCTGAGCTGCAGCTCGTGCTGGATGTTGAGCCAGCCGGCCGCAGAAACGAGCAGATGCGTTTCGACGCCGCCCAGACGCCGCAGCATGTCGAGCATGCGCACGCCGTAGATCGCGCCCGTGGCCCCCGTGATCGCGACGATCAGCCGGCGTTGCGGCACTTGTGCGATAGCGGACGAGGCAGGAAGGGCGGTATTCACGTCAGGCGGGAGTCGAAGCGAAGGCGAGGCGAGGTCGAGGCGAATGCGCCTCTTGAAAAAGCGCCGGCGTTGCATACCGGGCGCTCGGGGCGCAACAGGCGCAACGTCGTGCGCCCGATGCCGCCCCGTGGCTGGCGATTACGCCGCGGCGAAGAGCTGCTGCAGCTCGCCGTTCTGGTACATCTCCATCATGATGTCCGAGCCGCCGATGAACTCGCCCTTCACGTAGAGCTGCGGGATGGTCGGCCAGTTCGAGAATTCCTTGATGCCCTGACGGACTTCGTCGTCCTCGAGCACGTTGACGGTCTTGAACTGATCGACGCCGCAGGCTTTCAGGATCTGCACCGCGCGACCGGAGAAGCCACACATCGGGAACTGCGCGTTGCCCTTCATGAAGAGGACGACGGCGTTTTCGTCGACGATCTGCTTGATGCGTTGTTGGGTGTCCATGACTGACCTTGCGATTGAATTGATGCTGAATACGTTGGAATGCAGGATGAAATGATAGCGGATTTCGCCCGTGCAAGCCCGGCGTTGCCGGGAGCGTGCCTGGCCGGCGGGCTACGGTAGACGGCCCCCGCTGATGCGTTCGATGCCGGCCAGATCGCGCTCGGAGCGCACGTCCCCAAAACCGGCGCTTTCCAGCAACGCCCGGACGGCGGCCGCCTGGTCGTAGCCGTGCTCCATCCAGAGCACGCCGCCCGGCGCGAGCCGGGCCGGTGCGCCCGCGACGATCGCGCGCAGGGCGGTGAGGCCGTCGGCTTCGTCGGTGAGTGCGCCGCGCGGCTCGAAGCGCAGGTCGCCTTGTTCGAGATGCGGATCGCCGCTGGCGATATACGGCGGATTGCTCACGATCGCCTCGAATCGCAGCGCCGCATCGAGCGGGTCGTACCAGTTGCCCGCCACGAACGCGAGCGGGCCGCCAGAACGCTGGGCGTCGAGCAGCTTCGCGGCGTTGCGCGCCGCCACCTCGAGCGCGGTCGCCGAGCGATCGACGGCCCAGACGCGTGCATCGGGGCGTGCCGCGGCGAGCGCCACGGCAATCGCGCCGCTGCCGGTGCCGAGGTCGAGCACGCGCGGCTGTGCGACGCCTTCGAGCGCCGCGAGCGCCGTTTCCACCAGCAGTTCGGTATCGGGGCGCGGAATCAGCACGTCGGGCGTCACATCGAAGTCGAGGCCGTAGAATTCGCGCGCGCCCACGAGCTGCGCGATCGGCTCGCCACGCACGCGGCGCGCTTCGAGCGCGCGGTAGGCGTCCACGCGGGCCGCGTCGAGCGCCTGATCGCCGCGCGTGATGAGTTCGGTGCGGCGCCAGCCGAGCACGTGCATCAGCAGAATGCGCGCTTCGAGCGCGGGCAGCGGCGTGGCGCGCAGCAGCGCCTCGGCGGTAACGGCTTCGCTCATGGCTCTTGCGCGCTCAATCGGCGTCGCCGAGCGAGGCGAGCTGCTCGGCCTGATGTTCGGAGACGAGCGCGCCGATCAGTTCGCCGAGGTCGCCGTCCATGATCGCTTCGAGGCGATAGAGCGTGAGATTGATGCGGTGATCGGTGAGCCGCCCCTGCGGGAAGTTGTAGGTGCGAATGCGCTCCGAGCGGTCGCCCGAGCCCACGAGGCTCTTGCGCGTCGCCGCTTCCTTGGCGTGCTGCTCCTGGTACTGCTTGTCCTTGATGCGCGCGGCGAGCACCTTGAGCGCGCGGTCCTTGTTCTTGTGCTGCGAGCGGTCGTCCTGGCACTCCACGACGATGCCGGTCGGCAGGTGCGTCACGCGCACGGCCGAATCGGTCTTGTTGATGTGCTGGCCGCCCGCGCCCGAGGCACGGAAGGTATCGATGCGCAGGTCGGCGGGATTGATCTCCACTTCGCCGATTTCGTCGGCTTCCGGCATCACCGCGACCGTGCAGGCCGACGTGTGGATGCGGCCCTGCGTTTCGGTGGCGGGCACGCGCTGCACGCGATGGCCGCCCGACTCGAACTTGAGCTTCGAGTACGCCGCTTCGCCTGCAATGCGCACGATCACTTCCTTGTAGCCGCCCAGATCCGACTCGCTCGCCGACATCATCTCGATCTGCCAGCGGTTGCGCTCCGCGTAGCGCAGATACATGCGCAGCAGGTCACCCGCGAACAGGGCCGACTCGTCGCCGCCCGTGCCCGCGCGGATTTCGAGGAACACGTTGCGGTCGTCATTGGGGTCCTTCGGCAGCAGCATCATCTGCAATTCGTGCTGGAGCTGCGCCATGCGCTCGCGCGACGCTTTCACCTCTTCTTCGGCGAAGTCGCGCATCGAGGCATCGGAGAGCAGGTCTTTCGCCGCGGCCTCGTCGTCCTTGGCCTGACGCCACTGTCCGTAGTGCTCGACCACGGGCCCCAGTTCCGCATGCTCGCGCGTGAGCTTGCGGTACTGGTCGCGGTTCGAGGTCACGTCGGGACGGCTCAACAGGTCGTTCAGCTCGGCCAGGCGCGTAGTCAGCTGGTCGAGCTTCGATTGCATGCTCGTTTTCATCGGGCGGTGCGGAGCGGGCTCCGGATAGGACTGCGAGAGAGAAGAGGCGGGCGGGTGGCCCGGTCGTGCAGGGCACGCATGGCGCGCGCCCGACCGCGAACGTCGCTAACGGTCCGAGCTACCGGACGAGTCTGACGAGTCGGAAGAGCCGGCGGAACGCGGCGAGGTGGTGACGTCCGCCGCGGGCTGCGCGGCGTCGTCTGTCCTGGCCGGCTGGCCGTGGCGGTAAAAGCCGCCCATCAGTTCGATGAGCGAATCGCGCTGATCGCCGCTCGACGTGTTGAGCGCATGCGTCGGACCGTGGATCAGCTTGTTGGTGAGCGACTGCGAGAGCGCTTCGAGCACGGCCGACGGGTCGTCGCCGCGCGCCAGCATTTTGCGGGCGCGTTCGAGCTCGGCGCGACGCAGCGCGTCGGCCTGGGTGTGCATGTGGCGGATGACCGGCACGATGCTGCGCGAGTCGAGCCACTGCATGAAGTTCGCCACGCGCGACTCGATGATCGTTTCGGCCTGCGCGACGGCGGCCTGGCGCGAGGCATTGCCTTCGCGCACGATCGTGCCGAGATCGTCGACTGTGTAGAGGAAGACGTCTTCGAGCTGGGCGACTTCGGGCTCGATGTCGCGGGGCACCGCGAGGTCGACCATGAAAATGGGGCGGTGACGGCGCGCCTTCACTGCGCGCTCCACCGCGCCGAGACCGATGATCGGAAGCGTGGACGCCGTGCACGAGACGATGATGTCGAACTCGTGCATGCGCGCGGGCAGGTCGGAGAGCGGAATGGAGCGGCCGCCGAAGCGTTCCGCAACGTAGCGCCCGCGCTCGGCGGTGCGGTTGGCGACCACGAGTTCGCGCGGCTGCTGCGCGGCGAAGTGCGCGGCGCACAGTTCGATCATCTCGCCCGCGCCGATGAAGAGCACGCGCTGGTTGGCGATCTTGTCGAAGATGCGCTGCGCGAGGCGCACGGCGGCAGCGGCCATCGACACCGACTGCGCGCCGATCTCGGTCGTGCTGCGCACTTCCTTCGCCACGGCGAAGGTGCGCTGGAACAACTGGTTCAAATAGGTGCCGAGTGCGCCGGCCTCGGTCGCGGCGCGTACCGCCGTCTTCATCTGGCCGACGATCTGCGTCTCGCCCAGCACCATCGAATCGAGCCCCGAAGCCACCCGGAACGCATGACGCACCGCTTCGGACTGCGGCAGCGTATAGACGTGCGGCGCAAGTTCCTCTTCGCGGATGCCGTGATAGTGCGAGAGCCAGCTCACGGCGGCGTCGCGCGAGCTTTGCGCGTCGGTCGCGCAGTAGAGCTCGGTGCGGTTGCAGGTGGAGAGAATGGCGGCTTCCGGCGCGCTCAGCGAACGCCTGGCGGACCACGCTTCCTTGAACAGGGCGAGCGCGGGCTTGATCTGTTCGAGCGGAAACGCCACGCGTTCGCGCAAGGCGACGGGCGCGGTGTGGTGATTGATTCCGATCGTTAGAAGCTGCATACCATGGGGGCGAGATTTAGGCGGATATTATAACTTTTCCTCGCTTCCGACATTCGCGCCGACAGAGTCCGACACTCCGGCAGCTGATATGGGGAGCCGTTCGAGCTGGTAGCCATAGCCATACAACGTGGTCAAACGCCAGCCGTGCTCGGGCCCGAGCTGCAATTTGCTGCGCAGCCGGGAGGCGTGGGTGTCGAGCGTGCGCGACCGAACGTCGCGGTTCAGATTCCACACGGTTTCGAGAATGCGCGCCCGTGAAACGGGGCGCGATGCATTGGTGAAGAGCAGCAGCGCGAAACGGTATTCCTTGGGCGTGAGCGTGACGGTTTGACCCCGAAACGACACTTCGTAGCGGCCGGAATCGAAGAGGTAGTCGCCGAAGCCATGGCGGGCGCGGTTGCGCGGCCGGCGCACGCCGGCGCGGCGCAGGAGCGCGTCGATGCGCGCGAGCATTTCGGGGCCGCGCACGGGCTTGGCGATGCAGTCGTCCGCGCCGGCTTGCAGGCTCGCGACGATTTCGCTTTCATGGGGCGCGAGCATCAGCGCGATTGCGGGCAGACCCGGCAGCAGTTTGCGCGCCTGGGGGATGAGGTCGTCGGCGCCGACGTCGCCGCAGCACCACGCTGTGATCAGCAGGTCGAAGGTTTCCTGTTCGAGCGTTTCGAAGAGTTGTGCGCCAAGCGGGAAGTGGTGGCACGCGTGCCCGCCCGCAATGAGCAGGCGGACGAGGGTTTCGGCCTGACGGGTGTCCGGTTCGACAAGGGCGATTCGCATACGAGAGAGTGCGGCTGGGGCGGCCCGGACGCGCTTGCCTTGCGCAATCCCGCCCCCTACACTCAACCGCTACGCGGGAAGCGCCGAGCCGACCGTTTTCCAGTTTTAATAGAGACTAATCAGGCTACAAATGCTAGCTCTCGTGCTTCGGCGGTCCTATCGGACTTATCCGAAAACCTATAGGACAAGTCCTTAATGGGCTGGCCCGGTATCGTCATTCTTGGTCTGGCGGTGGGCTGTGCGGGGTGGTGGCTCCATCCCCTGCGCCGCGCCGCACGTCACGGACTCGCGCTGGCGGCCGTGGCCGGCGTGCTCGGCGCGGCGCTCGCGAACGCGGCGGGCAATGCGACCGGCCTTTTCTACGATGGGGAGTTGCTCCAGTGGCCGCTTTGCACGGCGCTCGCGCTCGTTTTCGTGGGCGTGAGCGTGGCACTGCGCGCGCGGCGCAGCTAGTCACGTACAGCCGGTCCTCAGAGACGCAGCCTTTGGCCGAACCCCGATCTTCCGCTTCGAATTCTTTGCAGGTGAAAACATGAACGCCCGACTCCCCGAAACCTCCTCGATTCCCGAACGCATTGCCGCCCTGCGCGCCGCGATGACGCGTGCCGGCGTGGATGCCGCCCTCGTGCCCTCCGCCGATCCCCATCTGTCCGAGTACCTGCCGCGCCGCTGGCAGGGGCGCGAGTGGCTTTCGGGCTTCACCGGCTCGGTGGGCACGCTCGTGGTGACGAAGGACTTCGCGGGCGTGTGGGTGGACAGCCGCTACTGGGTGCAGGCCGAGCAGCAACTGGCCGGCACCGGCATCGCGCTCATGAAGATGATGGGCGGCCAGCAGAGCGCGCCGCACATCGACTGGCTCGCACAGAACGTGAGTGCGGGCGGCGCGGTGGCCGTGGACGGCGCGGTGCTCGGCGTCGCCTCGGCGCGCGCGCTGGCCGAGGCGCTCGAGGCGCGCGATGTCGCGCTGCGCACGGACCTCGATCTGCTCGACGATGTCTGGCAAGGCCGCCCGTCGCTGCCGCTCGAGCCCGTCTACGAGCACGTCGCGCCGCACGCCGACACGAGCCGCGCCGGCAAGCTCGACCAGCTGCGCCGCGCGATGCAGGAGAAGGGCGCGCAGTGGCACTTCATCTCCACGCTCGACGACCTCGCCTGGCTCTTCAACCTGCGCGGCGCGGACGTGAACTACAACCCGGTGTTCGTCGCGCACGCGCTGATCGGACCCGACGACGCGACGCTCTTCGTCGCCGACGGCAAGGTGAGCGAGGCGCTCGTGCAGTCGCTCGCGAAGGACCAGGTGCGCGTCGCGCCGTATGGCGAAGCCGCGACCGCGCTCGCGGCGCTGCCCGCGAAGGTCGCGCTGCTTGTCGATCCGCGCCGCGTGACGTATGGCCTGCTGCAGGCGGTGTCGTCGGCGGTCAAGCTCGTGGAGTCGGTCAATCCGAGCACGTTCTTCAAGTCGCGCAAAACCGCCGCCGAAGCCGACCACGTGCGCGCGACCATGGAGCAGGACGGGGCGGCGCTCGCCGAATTCTTCGCGTGGTTCGAGGCGGCGCTCGGCCGCGAGACCATCACGGAGCTGACCATCGACGAAAAGCTTTCGGCCGCGCGTGCGCGCCGTGCGGGCTTCAAGTCGCTGTCGTTCGCGACCATCGCGGGCTTCAACGCGAACGGCGCGATGCCGCACTACCGCGCCACGCCCGAGTCGCATAGCGTGATCGAAGGCAATGGCCTGCTGCTGATCGACTCGGGCGGCCAGTACCTCGACGGCACCACCGACATCACGCGCGTCGTGCCCGTGGGCTCGCCGAGTGCGGAGCAAAAGCGCGATTTCACGCTCGTGCTCAAGGGCATGATGGCGCTCTCGCGCGCGAAATTCCCGCGCGGCATTCGCTCGCCGATGCTCGACGCGATTGCGCGCGCGCCGATCTGGGAAGCGGGCGCGGATTACGGCCACGGCACGGGCCACGGCGTGGGCTACTTCCTGAACGTGCACGAAGGTCCGCAGGTTATTTCGCACTACGCGCCGGCCGAGCCCTGGACCGCGATGGAAGAAGGCATGATCACCTCGGTCGAGCCGGGCATCTACCGGCCGGGCAAATGGGGCGTGCGTATCGAGAATCTCGTGCTCAACCAGCGCGCCGAAACTACCGGGTTCGGCGAGTTCCTGAGCTTCGAGACGCTTACGCTCTGCCCGATCGACACGCGATGCATCGATCTCGCGCTCCTGCGTGCGGACGAGCGCGAGTGGCTCAATGCGTACCACCAGACGGTGCGCGTGCGCGTGGCGCCGCACGTGAGCGGCGATGCGCTAGCGTGGCTCGAAAAGCGCACGCAGCCGATCTGATTTCCCTGGCATCCCGACAACGAATCAGAGAACGATCAGATAACGATCGGATAGCGATCAAGCAGAGCGAGAAACGCATGGCGATCAAGGCAGTGGTGTTCGATTTCGGCGGGGTGCTCGTGGACTGGAGTCCCGAGTATCTCTATCGCAAGCTGATTCCCAACGACGACGAGCGCCGCTGGTTTCTCACGCACGTCTGCAAGATGGACTGGGTGGTCCGCCAGGACGGCGGCGAGCCCATTGCCGTGGGCACCGAGGAACTGGTCGCCGCGTTTCCCGAGCATGAAGCGCTCATTCGCGCGTTCTACGAGCGCTGGCACGAGATGATCGGCGGCTTGCTCGCCGGCGGCGTCGCGACGTTCGAGCGCCTCGAGGCCGCGGGCATGCCGATCTTCGGTCTCACGAACTGGTCGGCCGAGACGTTTCCGTGGGCGTGGGAGCGCTTTGGCATCCTGCGGCGCTGCCGCGATATCGTCGTATCGGGCCACGTGAAGCTCGTGAAGCCCGATCCGGCGATCTTCCACGAGATGTTCCGCCGCATCGAGGCACAGTTGCCGGGCGTGAAGCCCGAGGAACTCGTTTTCATCGACGACAACGCGCACAACGCCGCAGCGGCCACGGCGCTCGGCTGGCACGGCGTGCATCACACGAGCAACGCCACCACCGACGCGAAGCTGCGCGAACTCGGCCTACCGGTCTAAGCAGCTCAACCAGGCAGGCTAAAGCCGGCGTCCCGCGCTATTTCGAAGCGGGCGCCGGCACCGGCTGCAGCAGGCTGCGCAGCGCGTCAGCGATACCCTTTGCGGTTTGCCCGGCGCCCTTCGCCACCCCTTCCGCGCTCACCCCGAGCGCCTGCGCAAACCCTGCGCGCAACTCCGTCATCAGGTTTTCGTTCAGCTTGAATTTAGGGTCGCGGAGGTTGCCGTCGAGCACGAAATGCAGCGTGATTTCACCCTTGTGCGCCTTCAATGCGGCCACGGCGGCGCGCGTCGGGATCGACAGGAAGGTGTCCACCGCGTCGCCGCTTTCCGAGAGTTGCAGGTTGTGCAAAGTGACGATGCCCGGCGCGTGCAGGTGATAGCCGCGCACGGTCGAGTTGAGATCGAGGTCGAGTGTGCCGCCCGTCACATTGGCCTTCGCGCCAGCCTTTTTAAGCAGATAGGGATCGATCGTGCGCACATCCACGCCACGCAGCGTCGTGCGGAGTTGCGAGTCTTTATTCGCGATTTGCATCCAGCCGTCGAAAGTGACGCGTCCTGTGTGCGCCGGGCCGACGACGTTGCCCACGACCGAAACGCGCGTGGGCTCCGTCAGCGCCGGCAGCTGGATATTGTCGACGCTCGCCTGCGCGCGGTTCACCGTGACGCGCCAAGGCGGATTGCTCACCGACCGGTCGTAGAAGTCGAATGTGCCGTTCTCGAAGCCGATATGGTCGATGACCTTTTGCTGCGGCAGGCTGCTTTCGCCCTGCGCGCCGCTCGAGGGCGCGGCGCTTTGCGCCATCGCTTCGCGCAGATTCGGCAGGATCAGGATCGAACCGCTTTCCCGGCGCAGCACCGTCATCGTGAAATCGCTCACCGTGACGTCGCGAATATGCACGCGGTGCGAGATCAGCGCGCGCAGGTCGGGCGTGATCGTGATGCGCGCGGCGCGCAGCGTGTCGGCAGTCGGCCAGTTCGGGGGCGGCTTCAGGCGCACGTCGGTGAGCTCGACGTATGAGAGATTGAATGCCACGTTCACGCTCGCGGCCGTGCCGACGGGCGCGAGCGCGCGCTCCACGTACGCCTTTGCCTCGCGCTGCAGCGCGTAGAGCGTGCCCAGCGCCGCGAGCACGAGCAGCGCGACGACGATCGCCACGATGAGGACAACACGATTGCGCAGCGGCATCGCCATACGGAATTCCTCGCGGGAGCTGGGCTTGATCAAGCCCCAAGTGAGCCTAAGCGTAGCGGCTTTCGAGCAACCGCCATGCCGTGCGTGCTAGCAGTGCCGGTCAAAACGACAACGGCGGCCCGCGGGCCGCCGTTGTTTGCTATCGATCGCGCCTGCCTAGCGGCTGATCGGCTTGTAGCGCAGACGCTTCGGACGTGCAGCTTCTTCGCCGAGACGCTTGATCTTGTCGGCCTCGTACTCCTGGTAGTTGCCGTCGAAGAACGTGACCTGCGAGTCGCCTTCGAACGCGAGGATGTGCGTGGCGATACGGTCGAGGAACCAGCGATCGTGCGAAATCACCATCACCGAGCCCGCGAATTCGAGCAGGGCGTCTTCGAGCGCGCGCAGCGTTTCGACGTCGAGGTCGTTCGACGGTTCGTCGAGCAGCAGGACGTTGCCGCCCGAGATCAGCGTCTTGGCCAGGTGCAGACGGCCGCGCTCACCACCCGAGAGGTTGCCGACGATCTTCTGCTGATCGCCGCCCTTGAAGTTGAAGCGGCCGATGTACGCGCGCGACGGCGTTTCGTACTTGCCCACCGTGAGCACGTCCGCGCCGCCCGAGATTTCCTCGAACACGGTCTTGTTGGCGGCCAGCGCGTCGCGGCTCTGGTCGACGTAGGCGAGCTTGACGGTCGGACCCTGGACGATTTCGCCCGAATCCGGCTGCTCCTTGCCCGTGAGCATGCGGAACAGCGTCGACTTGCCGGCGCCGTTCGGCCCGATGATGCCGACGATCGCGCCCGCGGGAATCTTGAAGCTCAGGTCGTCGATGAGCAGACGGTCGCCATAAGACTTGCTGACGTTCTTGAACTCGATGACTTCGTTGCCCAGACGCTCGCCCGCCGGAATGAAGATTTCCTGCGTTTCGTTGCGCTTCTGGTATTCCGAGCTCGACAGTTCCTCGAAACGCGCGATACGCGCCTTCGACTTCGCCTGACGGCCCTTCGGGTTCTGGCGCACCCACTCCAGTTCCTTCTTGATCGCCTTCTGGCGCGCCGATTCCGACGCTTCTTCCTGCTTCAGGCGCTCTTCCTTCTGGTCGAGCCAGCTGGAGTAGTTGCCCTTCCAGGGAATGCCGTGGCCGCGGTCGAGTTCGAGAATCCACTCGGCGGCGTTATCGAGGAAGTAGCGGTCGTGGGTCACGGCGACCACGGTGCCCGGGAAGCGCGTGAGGAACTGCTCGAGCCACTCTACCGATTCGGCGTCGAGGTGGTTGGTCGGCTCGTCGAGCAGCAGCATGTCGGGCTTTTCGAGCAGCAGCTTGCACAGCGCGACGCGGCGCTTTTCACCGCCCGACAGGTTGCCGATCTTGGCGTCCCAGGCCGGCAGGCGCAGTGCGTCGGCGGCGATTTCGATCTGCTGTTCCGCGCTGCCGTCGGTCGTCGCGAGGATCGCTTCGTACTTCGCCTGCTCGGCAGCCAGCGCGTCGAAATCGGCGTCCGGTTCGGCGTACGCGGCATAGATCTCGTCGAGCTTTTTCTGTGCGTTGAACACGTCGCCCAGACCTTCCTCGACCGCTTCGCGCACGGTCTTTTCCGGATCGAGCTGCGGCTCCTGCGGCAAGTAGCCGATGTTCAGGTTGGGCATCGGCGTGGCTTCGCCTTCGATGTCCTTGTCGACGCCGGCCATGATCTTGATGAGCGTGGACTTGCCCGAGCCGTTCAGGCCGAGCAGGCCGATTTTCGCGCCGGGGAAGAACGACAGCGAGATGTCCTTCAGGATCTGGCGCTTGGGCGGCACGATCTTGCCGACCCGGTTCATGGTGAAGACGTATTGGGCCATGAGAGTGTCTTTTGAAAACGGGAAGAAAAAGGTGTCGCTTAAACGTTGAACAGGAAGTTCATCACGTCGCCGTCGTGCACGACATATTCCTTGCCTTCGGCGCGCATCTTGCCGGCTTCCTTCGCGCCGGATTCGCCCTTGTACTGGATGTAGTCGTCGAACGCGATGGTCTGCGCGCGGATGAAGCCGCGCTCGAAGTCGGTGTGGATCACGCCGGCGGCTTGCGGGGCCGTATCGCCGACATGGATCGTCCACGCGCGCACTTCCTTCACGCCCGCCGTGAAGTAGGTCTGCAGGCCGAGCAGCTTGAAGCCCGCGCGGATCACGCGGTCGAGGCCCGGCTCGTCCATGCCCATGTCGGCGAGGAAGGCGATCTTGTCTTCGTCTTCGAGGTCGGCGATTTCGGCTTCGATCGCGGCGCACACGGCCACGACCGGCGAGTTCTCGCCTTCAGCGTACTTGCGCACGGCTTCCAGATGCGGGTTGTTCTCGAAGCCGTCTTCCTTCACGTTCGCGACGTACATGGTCTTCTTCGCGGTGATGAGGCAGAAGGGCTTGATCAGCGCCTGCTCGTCCTCGCTCAGCGCGAGCCCGCGCACGGGCTTTGCCTGATCGAGTTGCGCGCGCACCTTTTCCAGCACGGCCACGAGCTTCGCGGCTTCCTTGTCGTTGCCCGATTTCGCGGCCTTCGAGTAGCGCGTGAGCGCCTTCTCGACGGTGGCGAGGTCGGCGAGCGCCAGTTCGGTATTGATGACTTCGATGTCGGCGAGCGGGTCGATCTTGCCCGCCACGTGGATCACGTTTTCATCTTCGAAGCAGCGCACGACGTGCGTGATCGCATCGGTTTCGCGGATGTTCGCGAGAAACTGGTTGCCGAGGCCTTCGCCCTTGCTCGCACCTGCGACCAGACCCGCGATGTCGACGAATTCGACCACGGCCGGCACGACGCGCTCGGGCTTGACGATTTCGGCGAGAGCCTTCAGGCGCTGATCCGGCACTTCTACCACGCCGACGTTGGGCTCGATCGTGCAGAACGGATAGTTTTCGGCCGCGATGCCCGCCTTGGTCAGCGCGTTGAAGAGGGTGGACTTGCCGACGTTAGGCAAGCCGACGATGCCGCATTGGAGGCTCATGTAAATCTCTGCATGTCAGGGTGGTGACGTGCGGCTCGCCGCGCGCGAAGCGCCCGGGGCCGGGCGTCTCGCGAAAGCGGGAGCGGCGGGCGGGGCGGCGCAGGTGGCACGTCGGGGGACGTGACGGGGAGTCACGAAAACCGTAATTGTAACCTCGTCCGCGTGAGGGTTAGCCGCGGGTGTCGCCGCGCCGCCGGGCCGTCTTCCTGCAACGCCTTGCTGCGCCGCAACACCGCGCCCGTCCGGGCCGGCCACACAGGCCCCCCGGCTATAATGCGCGCATGACTGCAAGCAACCAGACCTTTGATGTCGCCGTGATCGGCGGCGGGCTCGTCGGCAAGTCGGCGGCGCTCGCGCTGAGCCAGAGCGGCCTGCGCGTGGCGCTGCTCGCGCAGCCGTGCGCGCCGCTGCCCGCGGGGGCCGTGTTCGACGCGCGCGTGTACGCCTTTTCGCGCAGTTCGCAGGCGCTGTTCGAGCGGCTGCGGGTCTGGCAGGCCGCCGACGCCGCGCGCCTCACGCCCGTCTACGACATGCGCGTGTTCGGCGACGCCGCGGCGGAGCTGCACTTCTCGGCTTATCAGGCGTCGGTTGCGCAGCTGGCCTGGATTGCCGAGTCGTCGGTCGTCGAGCGCGCGCTCGACGCCGCGCTGCACTTCCAGCCCAATCTCGCGTGGATCGACACGCGTGCTGAGACGCTCGACGTGAAACCCGACGCGGCCGTGATCGGCCTCGCCAACGGCCGCACGATCGAAGCCGACCTCGCGATCGGCGCGGACGGCGCGCATTCGTGGGTGCGCGCGCAGATCGGCTCGAAGGTCGAGCGGCGCGATTACCGGCAAACCGGCGTGGTCGCCAACTTCCGGGCGGAAAAGCCACACGGCGAAACGGCCTACCAGTGGTTCCGCGAGGGCGAGATCGTCGCCTTGCTGCCGCTGCCCGATCGGCACGTGTCGCTCGTCTGGTCGGCGCAGAGCGAACATGCCGACGAACTGCTCAAGCTCGAACCGGCGCAGCTTGCCGCCGAAGTCGAGCGCGTCTCGCAAAGCCAGCTGGGCGTGCTCGAATGCGTTACGTCCGCGCGCGGCTTTCCGCTGTCGCTGCAAACCGTCGACCGGCTCGTGGCGCCGCGCGTCGCGCTGGTCGGCGACGCCGCGCATCTGATTCACCCGCTGGCAGGCCAGGGCGTCAATCTCGGCTTGCGCGACGTGGCCGCGCTCGTCGACGTGGTCACGAAGAAAGAGGCGTTTCGCGATCTCGGCGACATCGTGCTGCTGCGCCGCTACGAACGCGGCCGCCGTGAGGACATCCAGAAGCTCGTCGTCGCCACCGACGGTCTGCAGCGGCTCTTCGCGTTGCCCGGCACGCTCGCGCGTGCGGTACGCAATACGGGTATGGCGTTCGTGGGCGCGCAGCCGCTGCTCAAGCGCTGGCTCGTGGCCTCGGCGCTCGGCTAATATCAGCGGGCTCGCCTGCGCAAGCAGGCATTTCGGTGGCTTGAGGCCAGTGCGGCTTAGAATGGGCGTATTGGCCGCGCCCGCGGCGCTTACCGCTCCGGCCATTCAACGGAACTCTGCGCGCGTCGCCCCTGCGCGGCGCGCCTGAATCAGGAATGCATCCCATGCAAACGCGTATTCGATTTGCCGCGCTCGTGATCGCGGTAGCCACCTCGGCGCTCGGCTGTTCGGCCCAGGCCGACCAGACCACCGACAAGATCAGGTCGGCGCTGCAGACGCGCCTCGGCATCGACGCCAGCGATATCAAGGGCATCACCAAGGCACCCATGCCGGGCCTTTACGAGATCAATCTCGGCACGCAGATCGTCTACAGCGACGCCAGCGGTGACTACGTGCTCAACGGCGAACTCATCGACACCAAGGCGCACCGCAATCTCACCGAGGCGCGCCTGAACGAAATCAACAAGGTCGATTTCTCGAAGCTGCCGCTCGAGAACGCGGTCAAGGTCGTGAAGGGCGACGGCAAGCGCAAGATGGCCGTGTTTTCCGACCCGAACTGCCCGTATTGCCATCAGCTCGAAAGCACACTCAGGTCCATCGACAACGTGACGGTCTACACCTTCCTGTATCCGGTGCTCTCGGCGGACTCGACGGCGAAGGCCAAGCAGATCTGGTGCTCGGCCGACCGCGGCAAGGCGTGGGAATCGTGGATGGTGGACCGCAAGGCGCCTACGGCAGCCGGCACGTGCGACACGGCCGCCATCGACAGCAATCTCGCGCTCGGCCAGAAGATGAACGTGACCGGCACGCCCACCGTGATCCTCGCCGATGGCACGCGGCTGCCCGGTGCCGTCAGCGGCGACCGGCTCGAAAAGGCGCTGAGCGCCGCCCACTGAAGCAACGCCCGAACCCGCCGGCCGCTTTCGCGGCCGGTGCTTTTTTTGCCCGGCGCTTTTTGTGCGTTTTTTCCGCCGGGCATACTGAAATTGCATTGCAGCGTCTGCCGACCGAATCTCTCACCGATCCCGCCGATGAAGCCGATCCGATACACCATCGTCCCGAAGAATCCCGCCGCGCATCTGTTCGAGGTGACGCTCACCGTGGAAGACCCCGCGCCGGACGGCCAATGCTTCATGCTGCCCGTGTGGATCCCGGGCAGCTACATGGTGCGAGAGTTCGCGCGCAACATCGTCACGCTGCGCGCCTTCAACGACGCGGGCCGCAAGGTGCGCGTGACGAAGACCGACAAGCACTCGTGGCAGGCCGCGCCCGTGAAGGGCGCGCTCACGCTGCGCTACGAGGTCTACGCGTGGGACCTGTCGGTGCGCGCGGCGCATCTCGACGACACGGTGGGCTTCTTCAACGGCACGAGCGTGTTTCTCGCGGCGCTCGGCCATGAGGAGGCGCAGCACGCGGTCGATATTCAGCGTCCGGACGGGCACGCCTACCGCCACTGGCGCGTGGGCACGGCGCTCACGGAAGCGCGCGGCACCAAGCGTTACGGCTTCGGCGAGTACACGGCCACGAATTACGACGAACTGATCGATCATCCGGTCACGCTCGGCGAGTTCACGCTCGCGAGCTTCAAGGCGCACGGCGTGCCGCACGACATCGTGATCGCGGGCCGCGTGGTCGCGCTCGACACCGAGCGTCTCGCCGCCGACCTGAAGAAGATCTGTGAGGCGCAAATCGCGCTGTTCGAGCCGCGCACGAAGCGCGCGCCGATGGAGCGCTACGTGTTCATGACGCAGGCCGTGAGCGACGGTTACGGCGGCCTCGAGCATCGCGCATCGACGGCGCTGATCTGCAATCGCACCGACCTGCCGGTGAAGGGCAAGCCGGAGACGTCGGACGGCTATCGCACCTATCTCGGCCTGTGCAGCCACGAATACTTCCACACGTGGAACGTGAAGCGCATCAAGCCCGCGGCGTTCGTGCCGTACGACCTCACGCGCGAGGACTACACGTCGCTGCTGTGGCTGTTCGAGGGCTTCACGTCGTACTACGACGACCTCATGCTCGTGCGCAGCGGGCTCATTTCCGCAGACGAGTACTTCGGCCTGCTCGGCAAGACGATCGCCGGCGTGCTGCGCGGGGCGGGACGCCTGAAGCAGAGCGTCGCGGAAAGCTCGTTCGACGCATGGGTGAAGTACTACCGCCAGGACGAGAACGCGTCGAATGCGATCGTGAGCTACTACACCAAAGGCTCGCTCGTGGCGCTGTCGTTCGATCTCGCGATTCGCGCGCAGACGAACGGCCGCAAGTCGCTCGACGACGTCATGCGCCTGTTGTGGCAGCGCTATGGGCGCGACTTCTATCGCGGCAAGCCGGTGGGCGTGGGCGAGGACGATGTCGAGGCGCTGATCGCCGAGGCGACGGGCGTGGAGCTGGGCGCGCTCTTCAGCGACGCCGTGCGCGGCACGCGCGACCTGCCGCTCGCGGCGCTGTTCGAGCCGTTCGGCGTGACGCTCGAAGGGGAGCCCGAGCGCGGCGCGAAGCCGTCGCTCGGCGCGCGGCTGCGCGGCGGTGCCGAGGCGACGCTTGCCGTGGTCTACGAAGGCGGCGCGGCCCAGAAGGCGGGGCTTTCGGCGGGCGACGCGCTCGTTGCGCTCGACGGCCTGCGCGTGACGGGCTCGAATCTCGACGCGCTGCTCTCGCGCTACCAGCCGGGCACGAAGGTCGACATCCACGCGTTCCGCCGCGACGAGCTTCGCGTCGCGCGTCTGACCCTCGATGCGCCCGAAGTCGCGCGCTACAAGCTCGCCGCCTCCGACAAGCGTACGCCCGCGCGCGCATTGCGCGAGCGCTGGCTGGCGGCATAAGCCGCCGGGCGGGGCGCGGCGGCACGGGGCACCCTAAGCGGCGTGGGGTGACGGATCCCACGCCGTTTTTTCATGCCGGGGATTGTTCTATCGCTGCAACAATCCGTCGTCGGCGGACTACTTTTTCGGGGCGCGGTAAAAAAACACAATGCCTTCACTCGCGCAACGTTGCGCAACTGAGACCCGAAGGAGCCACCATGACCACGATCCTGCAAATCAATTCCGCCGCCCGCTCGCAAGGCGCCCAGTCGACGCTGCTCGTCAACGAATTGACGGCCAGGCTGCAACAATCGAATCCGGGCGCGCAAGTCGTCACGCGCAACCTGCAAGCCGATCCGCTGCCGCACCTCGACGACGCCGTGCTCGGCGCGTTCTTCACGCCGGCCGAGCAGCGCACGCCGGAGCAGCAGGCCATCGCCGCACGCAGCGAAGCGCTGATCGCGGAACTGCAGGCAGCGGACATCATCGTGATCGGTGCGCCGATGTACAACTTCGGCGTCTCGTCGCAGCTCAAGACGTACTTCGACTGGATCGCGCGCGCCGGCATCACGTTCCGCTACACCGCGAACGGTCCCGAAGGCCTCGTGAACGGCAAGAAGGTCCATGTCGTTTCGGCACGCGGCGGCAAATATCAAGGCACCGCGCACGACAGCCAGACGCCGTACCTGAAGTCGTTCCTCGGCTTCCTCGGCATGACCGACGTGAATTTCATCTTCGCCGAAGGCCTGAACATGGGCCCGGACGCGGCAAGCGCCGCGCTCGCAGGCGCGCGTGAGGCGATCGCTGCAGCGTAAAGCGCAGCACGATCGACGGCGGTAAAAACAAAAACGCCACGAGAGCGATCTCGTGGCGTTTTTTTGCGCGTCGCGCGTCGCGAGGCTCAAGCGGCTCAGGCGAGCACGAGGCCTTCCTCCGGCAAACGCCAGTCAATCGGCTGGCGGCCGTGCGCCTGCAGATAGTCGTTGGCCTGCGCGAAATGCCCGCAGCCGAGAAAGCCGCGATGCGCGGAAAGCGGCGACGGATGCGGCGCTTCGAGCACGCAATGCGAACCCGAGAGTAGCGCGCGCTTGTTCTGCGCGTGCGCGCCCCACAGCATGAACACGAGGTGCTCGTGGCGCGCGGCGAGTTGCTCGATCAGCGTGTCGGTGCAGCGCTCCCAGCCGCGCTTGGCGTGGCTCGCGGCGCTCGCGCGCTCGACGGTCAGCACCGTGTTCAGCAGCAGCACGCCCTGGCGCGCCCAGGCGTCGAGACAGCCGTGCGTCGGCGCCTGAATGCCGAGGCTCGCCGCGATCTCCTTGAAGATGTTGCGCAGCGAAGGCGGCGGGCGCACCGAGGGCGGCACCGAGAACGCCAGGCCGTGCGCCTGCGGTGTGCCGCGATCTTCGCCGTGGTACGGGTCCTGGCCGAGGATCACGACTTTCACGTCGTCGGGCGAGGTCAAGCGCAGCGCGCGGAATACGTCGGCGGGATAGACGGTCTTGCCGGCCGCCCGCTCGTCGTCGACGAAGCGGCACAGCGGCGCGTAGGCGTCGCTCGCGATGAACGGCGCGAGCAGCTCGCGCCAGGCGGCGGGCAGCGCGTCGAACTGGTCTTCGAGACGCGTGGTGTCGATGGTGGCCAGCGGCATGGCGGGTTCGTGGGGCATGGCGGGGGCGGGCATAACGGCGTGCGTGCGCTCGGGCGGCGGGAATTCGTCGGCGTCGAACAGCGAGAAGATCGTGATCTGGCGCGGGTCGATTTCGGGCAGCGGCGGCTCGTCGAGCGTGCCTTGCGCCGTGTCGGACAGAAAGTCGTCGAACAGCGAGGCCTGCACTGGCATCGCGACGCGCGGGCGTTTCGTGGAGGTCATGGGCGGCAAGTGTCGCAGCAATTGCGCGGCGATTCAATCCGGCGCGAGCGCGGCAGGGCGGCCTTTTGCGGCATCGGCGCTGATGTTGCAACTAACGGCACCTTTTTCGCGCTTTCCTCGAGTGATCGGGCGCGTTCGCGCGGCGCGCCGAGGCCGCGCCGCGTCGTCCTCAGCCTTCGCGCAGCTTGTAGCCGCGCTGGGCCTTGCTGATGTCGTCCGGCGCAAGGCCTGGCAGCGCCTGCGCGAGTTCCGCCGCGAGCGTGTGCAATGCCGCTTCGTCGCCCGACTTCAGTTCGAGTTCGATTTCGCAGATCGGCGTGCGCCGCGTTTCGCCGCTTACTTCCGCGGTGACTTCGCCCTGATCGATGGCCGCTTCCACTTGCGCGCCGTCGACTTCGAGCGTCCACAGCGTGCGCTGGAAGTCGGTGCGAAAGAGCGGGATCAGGTTCGCGGCGGCATCGGAGAGCGCCGTCGAAACACCGGCTTCATCGCATTCGTGCAGCAGCCGGTCGATTTCGAGCGCTTCGCCCGCCACCGGCATTTCCCATTCGTGCCGCGCGTGCAGCCCGTTTTGCGCCACACCCACGGTCTTGAACGTCTGCAGCCAGCCTTCGGGCGCGCGGCGCAGGCGCAGCGCGCTCTTTGCGCGCGCGAGCGCAAGCGCCGGCGTGTCGAAGTAGATGTTTTCGAGCCGGATGGCGCGACCCGGCTTGCCGGCGCGCGTCTCGAAGAGGCGCCGCGCCGCGTCCACCTGGTCGCGCGGCAGTGCGAGCTTGATTTCGCGTTCGATACCCATGATGCGCGCGATCAGAAGAACATGCGGGCGAGTTCCGCGCCCGGCTGTTCGGCGCGCATGAACGCCTCGCCCACGAGGAACGTGTGCACGGAAAGCGCGCGCATCTTCTCGACGTCCGCGCGCGAGAGAATGCCCGACTCGGTCACGACGATGCGGTCTTCGGGCACGTCGTCGAGCATGCCGATGGTCGTCTCCAGCGTCGTTTCGAACGTGCGCAGATTGCGATTGTTGATGCCGATGAGCGGCGTCTTCAGCGTGAGCGCGTGCGTGAGTTCGGCGCGGTCGTGCACTTCGACGAGCACCGCGAGACCGAGCGAATGCGCGAGCGCTTCGAGATCGCGCATTTCACCTGGCTGGAGCGCGGCGGCGATCAGCAGGATCGCGTCGGCGCCCATCGCGCGGGCTTCGACGACCTGATACGGATCGACGATGAAGTCCTTGCGCAGCACCGGCAGGTTGCACGCGTCGCGCGCGGCTTCGAGGTAAGCGGCGCTGCCCTGGAAGAACTGCACGTCGGTCAGCACGGAGAGGCAGGCCGCGCCGCCCTCGGCGTACGAGCGCGCGATTTCGGCGGGCTGGAAGTTTTCGCGCAGCACGCCCTTCGACGGACTGGCCTTCTTCACTTCGGCGATCACGGCGGCCTGGCCGTTGTCGTGCTTCGCGCGCAAGGCGCCGACGAAGTCGCGCAGGTCGCGCGTGCCCGCCTGTAGACGCAATTCTTCGAGCGGGGCGCTCTGCTCGGCGGCGCGCACTTCTTCGCGCTTGACCGCGATGATCTTTTCGAGGATGTCACTCATATGTTCGGAGGCAAAAAACGGTGCTGGATCAGCGTTTGAACTGTTGCGTGAAGCGTACCAGTTCGTCGACTTTGGCGCGCGCGCGGCCGCTGGCGAGCGTCTCGCGCGCAAGCGTGATGCCTTCTGCGATCGAGTCCACCACGTTCGCCGAGTAGAGCGCCGTGCCCGCGTTCAGGGTGACGATCTCGCGCGCGGTGCCCGCCTCGTTCGAGAGTGCGCCGAGCAGCATCGTCTTCGACTCTTCGGCGTTTTCGACCTTGAGCGACCGGTTCGAGACCATCTGCATGCCGAAGTCTTCGGGGTGAATCTCGTACTCGCGAATCTGGCCGTCCTTCAGTTCGCCGACGAGCGTGGCCGCACCGAGCGAGACTTCGTCCATGCCGTCCTTGCCGTATACGACGCACACGTGTTTTGCGCCAAGACGCTCCATCACGCGCACCTGGATGCCGACGAGGTCCGGATGAAACACCCCCATCAGCTGATTGGGCGCGCCGGCCGGATTCGTGAGCGGCCCGAGGATGTTGAAGATCGTGCGCACACCCAGTTCGCGGCGCACGGCGGCGATGTTCTTCATCGCGGGATGGTGGTTGGGAGCGAACATGAAGCCCATGCCCGTTTCGGCGATCGAGGCGGCCACCTGGTCCGGCTGCAGGTCGATGTTCACGCCGAGTGCCTCGAGCACGTCGGCGCTGCCGGACTTGCTCGAGACGCCGCGGTTGCCGTGCTTCGCGACCTTCGCGCCGGCCGCCGCGACCACGAACATCGAAGCCGTGGAGATATTGAACGTATGCGAGCCGTCGCCGCCGGTGCCGACGATGTCGATGAAGTTCGAGTTGTCCTTCACCTCGACGTGATTCGCGAACTCGCGCATCACCGTCGCGGCGGCGGTGATCTCGCCGATGGTCTCCTTCTTCACGCGCAGGCCGGTGAGGATGGCCGCCGATTGCACGGGCGAAAGCTCGCCGCGCATGATGAGGCGCATGAGGTGGAGCATCTCGTCGTGAAAAATCTCGCGATGCTCGATCGTGCGCTGAAGCGCTTCCTGCGGGGTAATCATGATGGTCGCCTCCGGGTCAAGCGCTCTTGGTTTGCTTCAGGAAATTCTCGAAGAGGGCATGGCCGTGCTCCGAGAGAATCGATTCCGGATGGAACTGCACGCCTTCCACCGCAAGCTCGCGGTGACGCACGCCCATGATTTCGCCGTCGTCGGTCCAGGCCGACACTTCGAGGCAGTCGGGCAGCGACTCGCGCTCGATGGCGAGCGAGTGATAGCGCGTGACGTTGAAGTGCTTCGGCAGGTCGGCGAACACGCCTTTGCAGTCGGTTTCGATCTGGCTCACCTTGCCGTGCATGATGGTCTTCGCGCGCACGACGCGCCCGCCGAACGCTTCGCCGATCGCCTGATGGCCGAGGCACACGCCGAGAATCGGCGTCTTGCCTGCGAATTCGCGCAGCACGTCAAGCGTGATGCCCGCGTGCTGCGGGTTGCTCGGTCCGGGCGAGAGGCAGATCCGCGCGGGGTTGAGCTTGCGGATTTCGTCGATGCTGATTTCGTCGTTGCGGTACGTGTGAACGTCTTCGCCGAGTTCGCCGAAGTACTGGACGATGTTGTAGGTAAACGAATCGTAGTTGTCGATCATGAGCAACATGGTCTTTTCTCCGCTCAGAAGTCGCTGTCGAGGCCGTCCTGCACCTGCTCGGCGGCGCGCAGCACGGCGCGCGCCTTGTTCTCGGTTTCCTGCCATTCGGATTCGGGCACCGAATCCGCAACCACGCCCGCGGCGGCCTGCACATACAGATTGCCGTTGTGGATGAGGCCGGTGCGGATCGCGATGGCCAGGTCCATCTCGCCGTTGAACGAGAGATAGCCGACCGCGCCACCGTAGAGCCCGCGCTTCACCGGCTCGAGTTCGTCGATCAGTTCCATTGCGCGAACCTTCGGCGCGCCCGAGAGCGTGCCGGCCGGGAAGGTGGCGCGCAGGACGTCGAAATTGTTCATGCCGGGCTTGAGCTTGCCTTCCACCGAACTCACGATGTGCTGCACGTGCGAGTACTTCTCGATGATCATCCTGTCGGTGACGGCCACCGAACCGATCTCGGCGATGCGGCCCACGTCGTTGCGCGCGAGGTCGATCAGCATGACGTGCTCGGCGATTTCCTTCGGGTCGTTGAGCAGTTCGGTCGCGAGTTCGGCGTCGCGCTCGGGCGTGTTGCCGCGCGGCCGCGTGCCCGCGAGCGGACGGATCGTCACGATGCGGTCCTCGCCGCGCTTTTCCTGGCGCACGAGAATTTCCGGCGACGCGCCCACCACGTGGAATTCGCCGAAGTTGTAGTAGTACATGTACGGCGACGGGTTCAGCGAGCGCAGCGCGCGGTAAAGCGACAGCGGATTGTCGCGATACGGCTTGGTGAGGCGCTGGCCCACTTGGACTTGCATCAACTCGCCCGCGGCGATGTATTCCTTCGCCTTGCGCACGGCGGCGAGGTAGTCGTCTTTCTTGAATTCGCGGAACGTTTCGGTGCGCACGCTCGCCGAGGTCACCGGCGGCTGCACCGTAGTGCGCAGGCGCTGCTTGAGTTCGCGCAGGCGGTGCTTCGCCTTGGTGTAGGCCTCGGGCGTTTGCGGATCGGCGTAGACGATGAGATACAGCTTGCCCGCGAGATTGTCGATGACCGCGACTTCTTCGGTCAGCAGCAGCTGGATGTCGGGCAGGCCGAGGTCGTCGGTCGGGCAGGTATCGGCGAGCTTCTTCTCGATGTAGCGCACCGCGTCGTAGCCGAAGTAGCCCGCGAGACCGCCGCAAAAACGCGGCAGACCCGGACGCTGCGCGACCTTGAAGCGCGCCTGGTACTGCGCGATGAATTCGAGCGGATCGCTGTCGTGTGTCTCGATCACCTGGCCGTCGCGCACGACCTCCGAAACGCCGTTGCGCGTGCGGATCAGCGAGCGCGCCGGCAGGCCGATGAACGAGTAGCGCCCGAAGCGCTCGCCGCCCACCACGGACTCCAGCAGGAAAGAATTGGCGCCGCCGCGCTCGGGCTGCGCGAGCTTCAGATACAGCGAGAGCGGCGTTTCGAGATCGGCGAGCGCTTCGGCGATCAGCGGGATGCGGTTGTAGCCCTCGTTGGCGAGGGACTGAAATTCGAGTTCGGTCATGTTCCGATCCTGTTCGTGCTGCCAATCGCGGCGGGTGCGGGCCCAGTGCGGCTCAAAACGGGGCGCGCGGTGAGCGCGAGGCGTTTGTTTTTGAGTGCTTGATGGCCGCTGGCGCTCGCTCGTGCGGCCCAGGATCGTGCTGATGAGGCAGCGCTTGCCGGGCCGGCGTGCGGTACATCGACGGAAGGTGAGGCGCAGCCGCTCGTGCCTGGCGCACCTCGCCGCGAACGGCGAAACGACACGCAAGGACCACGAAAGCCAACGGCCAGACCAGCCGACGGGTTACCGCAACAGTTTAGAGTCGAGACACGCGCGAGTGCGCAGCGAAGTAAAAAACGGTGCTGAAGGCGAACTTCAGCGAACCTCAGGTGAGGTTAGCGCGACCAGCGACGCCAGGGCCAGGCTCCCCGGTCGATCGTGCTCAGACTCCGTTTTTTATTCAGAAACATGAGGATAGTTGACGTTCAGTTGAGAACTTAAGTCAGATCATTGTGCGCTGCGACCGCCTTGGCGGCGTCGAGCAGCGAGGCAACTATACCATCCGATTCAATTTTTTGTACAGGTTGGCCGTGGTTGTAGCCATAGGGCACCGTGAGCGTGGCCATGCCGGCCGCGCGGCCCGCAATCGCATCGTTCTCCGAATCGCCGATCGCCACGGCCGCCGCGGGCTTGACGCCCAGGCGCTCGCAGGCCGTGAGCATCGGCAGCGGGTCGGGCTTCTTCTTCGCGAGGCTGTCGCCGCCGAGCACCACTTCGAAGTACTGCGCGAGGCCGTATTGCTGCAGAAGCTCGACGGCGAAGCGGTGCGGCTTGTTGGTCACGCACGCGAGCTTGATGCCCTGGTCGCGCAGCGCGGCGAGGCCCGCCTCGACGTCCGGGTACAGATGCGTGTGGCGGCCGTTGATCTTCGCGTACTCATCCTGGTAGAGCGCGAGCGCTTCATCGAAGCGCGCCTCGACGTTGTCCGCGGCAAAGCGCGGCGCGAGCACGCTGCGGATCAGGTGCTCCGAGCCCTTGCCCACGTAACCCATCACTTCCTCGCGCGTGGTTTCCTCGGCGTCGAGCTGCGCGAGCATGCCGTTCAGGCCGGCAGCGAAGTCGTCGGCGGTGTCGACCATCGTGCCGTCGAGGTCGATCAGCGCCGCTTCGATGCGCGGCGCCGTGAACTGGATGGGGGCGTTCATTTTGCGTTCGCGCTGTTGGCGACGCTGGCGAGCTGCGCGCGCATCTCGTCGATCACGGTCTTGTAGTCGGGCTTGCCGAAGATCGCCGAGCCCGCCACGAAGGTGTCCGCGCCAGCCGCCGCGATTTCGGCGATGTTGTCGACCTTCACGCCGCCGTCCACCTCGAGGTGGATTTCGCGGCCCGTACGGGCCGTGTAGGCGTCGATCTTCGCGCGCGCCTCGCGCAGCTTGTTGAGCGCCTCTGGGATGAACGACTGGCCGCCGAAGCCCGGATTCACCGACATGATCAGCACGAGATCGAGCTTGTCCATCACGTGGTCGAGGTAGTTCAGCGGCGTGGCCGGGTTGAACACGAGGCCCGCCTTGCAGCCGTGGTCGCGGATCAGCGAGAGCGTGCGGTCGATATGGTCCGAGCCTTCCGGGTGGAAGCTGATGAGGTTCGCGCCGGCCTTGGCGAAGTCGGGCACGATGCGGTCGACCGGGCGCACCATCAAATGCACGTCGATGGGCACGCTCACGTGCGGGCGGATCGCCTCGCACACCAGCGGGCCGATGGTGAGGTTCGGCACGTAATGGTTATCCATCACGTCGAAGTGGATCCAGTCGGCGCCGGCAGCGACGACGTTGCGGACTTCCTCGCCAAGACGCGCGAAGTCGGCGGAGAGGATGCTGGGGGCGATGCGGAATTGCGTCATGGCGGCAATCGGAAAACTGTCGGAAAAACCGTATTTTACCGTCAGTAGGAGAGCCTTTCGCGGCGGCCGCCGCGGGCCGCGCCGGGTTGCGGGTGCCCGTTGCATCAAGCAGAATGCCAAACCATGTGCCGCGCCTCGCGAGCGCCTTGCCGCGCGGGCGTCTCAGTCAACCGACTCAGCAGCCGCGCCTAAGCGAATGGAACAGGGATGAGCCAGTACGAATTCAGCGTGACGTCGCAGGTGCGCTACCTGCCCGAAGAATCGGACCCGGAGCGCCGGCAATATGCCTTCGCGTACACGCTGACCATTCGCAATACCGGTCAGGTGAGCGCCCAGCTGATCGCGCGCCACTGGGTGATCACCGACAGCGAAAATCACGTGCAGGAAGTGAAGGGGCTGGGCGTGGTCGGCCATCAGCCGCTTCTGAAGCCGGGCGAGCAGTTCGAGTACACGAGCTGGGCCGTGATCGCGACCCCGGTGGGCACCATGCGCGGCGAGTACTTCTGTGTGGCCGAGGACGCCGAGCGCTTCGAGGCGCCCGTGCCCGAGTTCGTGCTGCGCATGCCGCGCACGCTGCATTGAACCGCCGCGAGAAATCGGGGTCTGCTAGTCCTGACGCCGATCGTCGCGCGAGGCTTGCTTCTTCCTGCCCGACGCGGTCCACACAACGATGAAAACCAGCAGGAACAGCGCAAGGAGCGCTTCCAGACCAAACATGAGCATCGGGTATTCGTCGAGCAGTTCTGACATGGCGGCATCCATCGAGAGCCAATATTGTAGGCGTGATTTTGACGTCGATTCCGGTCTCGATACCCCGGTGATGCCGGGATTCACAAAGGTGCGATATTGCGTGCGGTCTGCGCTTCGACGTGGGGGAAGCCGCCTGGGCTTGCGGTTAGGCGGCTGGTTGGGCGCGGCTTCGCTGGCGGCTTTGCTTGCGGCATGCGGCGGCCCGGGCTACGTGCACAACGTGCCGCCCAAAGGCACGCCCACGCTGCCCTCGCAGCTCGCCGCGCAACGCCTCACGGCGGTCGCCTGGCAGCAGGTGCCGGGCTGGCAGGACGACTCGCTGATCGGCGTGACCGCGGCGCTGCGCGCGAACTGCACGCGCCTCGCGCGCGATCCTCGCTGGCAGCGCGCGTGCTCGGCGGCCACGCAGCTCGACGACCTGGACGCCTCGAGCGCACGTGCATTCTTCGAAACGTATTTCACGCCCTATCAGTTTGCCAACAACGACGGCACGCTCGACGGCCTCGTGACCGGCTACTACGAACCGCTGCTGCACGGTTCGCGCACGCGTCACGGCATCTATCAGACCGCGCTGTACCGCTGGCCATCCGGCTATCGTCCGGGGGGCGCGCTGCCGCCGCGCGCGCAGCTCGAACGTTCGGGCGCGCTCAACGGTAACGAACTCGTGTGGGTGGACGATCCGATCGAAGCGTTCTTCCTGCAGGTGCAGGGCTCAGGGCGCGTCGTGATGGAAGACGGCAGCGTGATGCGGGTGGGCTTCGGCGGCACCAACAACCAGCCGTACAAGTCGATCGGACGGTGGCTGCTCGACCACGGTGAACTCACGCCCGCGCAGGCGACCATGCAGGGCATCAAGGCATGGGCGCGCGCGAACCCGACGCGCGTAGACGCGCTCCTCGACACCAATCCGCGCTTCGTGTTCTTCCGCGAGATGGGAGGCTCCGAGGGCGACGCGCAGGGCGGCGCGGACGGCCCGATCGGCGCGCTCGGCGTGCCGCTCACGCCGGAACGCTCGATTGCCGTCGATCCGTCGTCGATTCCGCTTGGCACGCCAGTGTTTCTCCAGACCACGCGCCCGCTCACGAATACGCCGCTCAACCGGCTCGTGTTCGCGCAAGACACGGGCACGGCGATCAAGGGCGGCGTGCGCGCCGACTACTTCTGGGGCCTCGGCGACGACGCCGGCGATCTGGCCGGCAAGATGAAGCAGGGCGGCCGCATGTGGCTGCTGTTCCCGAACTCGTGATCGCGGTGGCGCTTGCGCTGCACACGAGAAGCGAAAAAGCCGGCGTTCGCCGGCTTTTTCTTTTACTGCGCGTTGCGGGCCGCGCTTACTTCGGCCGCTTGTCGATGACTCGCCGGGCCTTGCCCACCGAGCGCTCGATGCCGTTCACTTCGAGCACGTTCACCTTGCACGTCACGCCGATCAGCGCCTTGATGTCGTAAGCGAGCGCCTTGCTGGCCGCGTCGAGCGCGCCGTAGTCGGGCGCGGTTTCCGGGCACGGTTCGCAGTTGAGCGACATCACGTCCATCGGACCTTCCTTCGTCAGGATGATCTGATAGTGCGGTGCGAGCGCCGGCTGCTTGAGCAGCAGTTCCTCGATTTGCGTGGGGAACACGTTCACGCCGCGGATGATCAACATGTCGTCCGAGCGGCCCGTGATCTTTTCCATGCGGCGCATGGTGCGCGCCGTACCGGGCAACAGACGCGTGAGGTCGCGCGTGCGGTAACGGACGATGGGCAGCGCTTCCTTCGTGAGCGAGGTGAAGACGAGCTCGCCCAGTTCGCCGTCGGGCAGCACTTCGCCGGTTTCCGGGTCGATGATTTCGGGGTAGAAGTGGTCTTCCCAGATCGTTGGGCCGTCTTTCGTCTCCGCGCATTCCGAGGCGACGCCCGGGCCCATCACTTCCGAAAGACCGTAGATGTCGACGGCCGTGATGCCCATGCGCTGCTCGATGGCCTTACGCATGTCGTTGGTCCACGGCTCCGCGCCGAAGATGCCGATGCGCAGCGAGCAGGTGGCGGGGTCGATGCCCTGGCGCTCCATTTCGTCGGCGATCGCGAGCATGTAGCTCGGCGTGACCATGATGATGTCGGGGCGGAAGTCCTGGATCAGCTGGACCTGCTTCTCGGTCTGGCCGCCGCCGAACGGAATGACGGTGAGACCCGCACGTTCCGCGCCGTAGTGCGCGCCAAGGCCGCCCGTAAAGAGTCCGTAGCCGTAGCTGATGTGCACCTTGTCGCCGCGCTTCGCGCCGGCAGCGCGCACCGAACGCGCGACGAGGTTCGCCCAGGTGTCGATGTCGCGTGCCGTGTAGGCCACCACGGTCGGCTTGCCCGTCGTGCCCGACGACGCATGGATACGCGAAATCTGGTCTTGCGGCACCGCGAACATGCCGAACGGATAGTTGTCGCGCAGATCCTTCTTCGTGGTGAACGGGAAGCGCGCGAGATCGGCGAGCGACTGCACCTGGGACGGATGCACCCCGGCTTCGTCGAATTTGCGGCGATAGACCGGCGAATTCTCGTAAGCGTGGTTCAGCGACCATTTCAGGCGCTCGAGCTGCAGCGCAGCAAGCTCGTCGCGGCTCGCCTTTTCGATGGGTTCGAGCGGCAGCGTGGTACTCATGGGTGTCTCCTGGATCTTAAGAACTTTACTCGTGACGCGTAGGGAATCGAGAGGGGGAAACCCGCTTCACGTTGCGACTGGAATGACATTGCCGCGAATCTGCGCGGACTTGCCTCGGAAAAGCGCGACGGTTTCGCCTGCCCGGTTTGTCACGCGGATGTCGTAGACCCCGTTGCGTCCCGATAGCACCTGTTCGACGGCTTCGGCGGTCAACACCTCGTCGCGCAGGACCGGACGCAGGAACTCGATCGAGCAGCCGGCCGCGACGGTGTTGATGTTGTACGAATTGCACGCGAAGGCGAACGCCGAATCCGCGAGCGAGAAAATCATCCCGCCGTGGCAGGTCTGATGGCCGTTGAGGAACTCGGGCCGCACGGCCATGGAGAGGCGCGCGTAGCCGGCGCGCACTTCGAGGAGCTCCATGCCGAGCGCGCGCGTGCAGCCGTCGGCTTCGTACATCGCCTGCGCGGCCGCGCGAGCGAGTTCGTCGGGCGACAGGCTGTCGTCCTCTGGCAGTTGCGAGACTTGCGTGGACATCTCAGCGGCCCTCGAAGTGCGGTGCGCGTTTTTCGATGAAGGCTTGCACGCCTTCTGCGTAGTCGTGCGACGCGCCGAGTTCGCGCTGCAGGTCGCGTTCGAGATCGAGTTGCTGGTCGAGCGTGTTCGTGGCCGATGCGCGCAGCGCCTCGCGCGTGGCGACGAGGGCGCGCGTGGGTTGCTGCGCGAGGCGTGCGGCGAGCGCGCCGGCCGTTTGCGCGAGATCCGCGTCGTCGGTCACTTGCCAGACGACGCCCCAGCTTTCCGCCCTTTCCGCGCTGAGCTTTTCGCCGGTCATGGCGAGTCCGAGCGCGCGCGCCATGCCCACGCGTTTGGGCAGGAACCACGTGCCGCCGGAATCGGGCACGAGGCCGATCTTCACGAACGCCTGGATGAAGCTTGCCGAGCGTGCGGCGAGCACGAGGTCGCAGGCGAGGGCGAGATTGGCGCCCGCGCCGGCCGCGGTGCCGTTGACGGCGGCGATCACGGGCATCGGCAGCGCCTGCAGACGCTTGATCAGCGGATTGAAATGCTCATCGATGAGGTCGCCGAGATCGGTCATCGCGCCCGGCGTGAAGTCGAGATCGGCGAGATCCTGGCCCGCGCAGAAGCCGCGGCCCGCGCCCGTCAGCACAAGGGCGCGCGCGCCGGCTGCGGCGACCTCGTCGAGCGCGGCGACGAGCTCGCGGTGCATGGCGCGCGTGAAGCTGTTGAGCTTGTCCGGGCGGTTCAGCGTGATCGTAGCCACGCGGGTGGATGCGTCGATTTCGACGCGGATCGCATCGTAGGGCATCGGTTGTCTCCTTGTCGACCAGAGTTAGCGCTTCAGCGCTTACTCTGGTCCCATGCAAAGCTGCCTGAGACCGCCGAACGTATCGCCCGGCGGCCGGTCGATACTGCGCGCGTTATGCCTCGATGCGTTCGATCGCGAGGGCGATGCCCTGGCCGACGCCGATGCACATCGTACAAAGTGCGAAGCGTCCGTTCGTGCGCTCGAGCTGATGGAGCGCCGTCGTGACGAGACGTGCGCCCGAAGCGCCGAGCGGGTGGCCCAACGCAATCGCGCCGCCATTCGGGTTCACGCGCGGATCGTCGTCGGCAACGCCGAGTGCGCGCAGCACGGCGAGACCTTGCGAGGCGAACGCCTCGTTGAGTTCGATCACGTCGAACTGATCCAGCGTCATGCCGAATTGCTTGAGCAGCTTTTGCGTAGCGGGCGCCGGGCCGATGCCCATGATGCGCGGCGCCACGCCGGCGGTCGCCATGCCCAGCACGCGCGCGCGGCGACGCAGGCCAAACTGTTTGGCGGCCTCCTCGTTGGCGAGCAGCAGGGCGCAGGCGCCGTCGTTGACGCCCGAGGCGTTGCCCGCCGTGACCGTGCCGTCCGGCTTCACGACGCCCTTGAGCTTGCCGAGCGATTCGAGCGAAGTCTCGCGCGGGTGCTCGTCGAGCGTCACGCGCACGGGGTCACCCTTCTTTTGCGCGATCTCGACCGCGACGATTTCCTGGGCAAGCGTGCCGTCCTTCTGCGCGCGGGCCGCTTTCTGCTGGCTGCGCAGCGCGAACGCGTCCTGATCCGCGCGATTGATGCTGAATTCTTCCGCGACGTTTTCGGCCGTCTCCGGCATCGAATCGACACCGTATTGCTGCTTCATCAGCTTGTTGACGAAACGCCAGCCGATGGTCGTGTCGTAGATGGCCGCTTCACGCGAAAACGCCGAAGCCGCCTTGCCCATGACGAACGGCGCGCGCGTCATGCTTTCCACGCCGCCCGCGATCATGAGGCGCGCTTCGCCCGCCTTGATCGCGCGCGCCGCGCTGCCGACGGCGTCGAGGCCCGAACCGCACAGGCGGTTGAGCGTGCCGCCCGGCGCGTCGGTCGGCAGGCCCGCGAGCAGCGCGGCCATGCGCGCGACGTTGCGGTTGTCTTCGCCGGCCTGGTTGGCGCAGCCGTAGAGCACGTCGTCGAGCGCGCTCCAGTCCACGCCGGGATTGCGCTCGACGAGCGCGCGGATCGGCACCGCGGCGAGGTCGTCCGCGCGGACGTCCTTGAGGGCGCCGCCGTAGCGGCCGAACGGGGTGCGAATCGCGTCGCAGATATAGGCTTCGGTCATCTCGGATTCCTGGGGGCGCGAGCGCAGAAGTGCGCTCACGCCTTGCATGCTAGAGGGATGGACAATCGGGCGCCATTTGGCTGAGCGGTGTGGGCCGATCAGCTGGCGACGGCGGGGGCCGCTTTCGGTTCGACGTGAACGCGGCTCTGAACCACGCGGAAGCGGTTCGCGACAAAGGCGGCGTCGGCGAGCGCGGCGTTCGCCGCGGGGTTCGCGCCGGTGCCGTGGAAGTCCGAGAATGCAGCCGACTGGTTCACGAACACGCCGCCCGTGAGGTTGATCGAGAGCGCCACGCCACCGGTGATGGCGGCTTCGTGCGCGGCTTCGATCACGGCGTCGTCCGTGCTGTAGACGGAAAGCGTGAGCGCGCCGTGGTCGCGTGCGGTCTCGCCGGCCAGCTTGAGCGATTGCGCAGTCGAATCCGTGGCGATCACGAACGAGATCGGGCCGAACCATTCGCGCGTGAACTGGGCGGCGTCGCGGGCTGCGTCGAGCGAAAGCACGAGCGGCGTGCGCACACGTGCGCCGGCGAACTGCGGGTGTTCGAGCGTCTGGCTGTCGGCGAGCACGGTGCCGAGCTTGCGGGCTTCGTCGATGCGAGCCGTCACGCCTTCGTTCTGGATCGCGCCGAGCACTTCGACGGCGCGCGCCGGATCGGCGACGAACTTCTGCACGGCGCCGGCAATCGCCTGGGCGACGGCCTCGAAGCTCGCCCGGCCTTCAGCGGTGCGGATGCCGTCGCGCGGCACATAGATGTTCTGCGGGGCCGTGCACATCTGGCCCGAGTAAAGGGAGAGCGAGAACGCGATGTTGCGGGCGACGGCCTTCAGGTCGTCCGCCGAGTCGATCACGATCTGGTTCACGCCGGCCTTTTCCGTGTAGACCTGCGCCTGATGCGCATTGCGCTCGAGCCAGTCGCCGTTTTGCGTGCTGCCCGTGAAGTCGATCAGCTTGATCTCGGGGCGCAGTGCGAGCTGCTGCACGAGTGCGCCGTCGTTGGGGGCGGTGGCGAGCAGCGTCACGACGTTCGGATCGAAGCCGGCTTCGCGCAGCACGTCGCGCGCAATGCGCACGGTGATCGCGAGCGGCAGGATCGCGCCCGGGTGCGGCTTGACGATGACCGTGTTGCCCGTCGCCAGATCGGCGAAAAGGCCGGGGTAGCCGTTCCAGGTCGGGAACGTGCAGCAGCCGAGCACGAGGCCGGTGCCGCGCGGCACGATGGCGAAGCGCTTTTGCATCGCGAGGGGCGGGTTCTTGCCCTGCGGCTTTTCCCAGTGCGCGTCGGCGGGAATGCGGCGCAGCTGGTCGTAGGCGTAGGCGACGGCTTCGAGCGCGCGGTCCTGCGCGTGCGGGCCGCCGGCCTGAAAGGCCATCATGAACGCCTGGCCGGTCGTGTGCATCACGCTGAAGGCGATCTCGAAGCTCGCGCGATTCAGACGCTCGAGGATCTCGAGGCTCACGCCTGCCCACGCCTGCGGGCCGGCGGCGCGCCAGTCGCGCTGAGCCTGCTGCGCAGCTTCGATCAACTGGTCGGGCGTCGATTTCGGATAGCGCGCGCCGAGCGCGAAGCCGAACGGTGAGGCCTCGCTGCCGACGGTTTCGCCCGTCGACGGCTGGTCGAGTTCGAAGGCGCGATCCAGGTGGGCCTTGAACGCGGCTTCGCCATCTGCGCTAGCGGTTTCCCCGTACACTTTGGGGCTGGGCATTTCGGCGAACGGGCTCCAGTAGCCGCGGGTCTCGATGGCGGCAAGCGCTTTTTGAAGCGCGCCCTCATGCTTGGCAAACAGCGAATGTGTCATGGCTCAACATTGATTGAGAGGTTGGACAGGGCCCGTGCCAATTAATTGACCGACCGGTTGGTTGGCCAATGTTAGCATTAGTCAAAGTTCGGCGTAAAAAATTTTTTTGGGGACTTTCTTTTGATGGAAGGAGGAGTTATGGGGTACGAAAACATCCTGGTCGAGACGCGTGGCAAGGTCGGACTGATCGCGCTGAACCGGCCAAAGGCGCTCAACGCGCTAAACGATGCGCTCATGGACGAACTGGGCGCGGCACTCAAGGCGTTCGACGCCGATGAGGGCGTTGGTGCGATCGTCATCACCGGTAGCGAAAAGGCGTTCGCCGCGGGCGCCGACATCGGGATGATGGCGAGCTACACCTTCATGGATGTGTACAAAGGCGACTACATCACGCGCAACTGGGAAACGATCCGCTCGATTCGCAAGCCGATCATCGCGGCGGTCGCGGGCTTCGCGCTCGGTGGTGGCTGCGAATTGGCCATGATGTGCGACATGATCTTCGCCGCCGATACGGCGAAGTTCGGCCAGCCCGAGATCAAGCTGGGCGTGATTCCGGGTGCGGGCGGCACGCAGCGTCTGCCGCGCGCGGTGTCGAAAGCGAAGGCGATGGACCTGTGCCTGACCGCGCGGATGATGGGCGCGGAAGAGGCGGAGCGCGCCGGCCTCGTATCGCGGGTGATTCCCGCGGCAGAGTTGCTGAACGAAACGCTGGCCGCCGCGGCGACCATCTGCGAATTTTCGTTGCCCGCGGTGATGATGGCGAAGGAGTCCGTGAATCGCGCTTACGAGACGACGCTGGCTGAAGGCGTGCACTTCGAGCGCCGCCTGTTCCATTCGCTCTTCGCTTCGGAAGATCAGAAGGAAGGGATGGCGGCCTTCGTCGAGAAGCGCAAGCCCGCGTTCAAGAACAAGTAATTGGCTGGGAGATTCGATCGCCGGGAACGGCGATCGAAATTATTTTCGCCACCCCCTTGCACAGCGCCGGCGGGGGCGCTAAGATTCGCCCCCTTCGCAGTTCGATGTCTCTGACGTCAGGGCAGCGAAGGCCGCCGCGGAAACCGGCGGACGCAGGAGTCGGCAGCTTTTTTAAGCGGTGAGCGAAAAAAAGGGGTTGACGAAGCGAAAAGGATTCTTCATAATCTCGTTTCTCTGCTGCTGACGCAGCAACGCAGAAAGAAGCCGGTAGTTGAGCAGTTTTAACGGCGCTTTCGCGATCGATCTTTAAAAATTTACAGCCGATAAGTGTGGGCGCTTGATGCGGTGGCGAC
>NZ_JBFRCF010000021.1:0-150859 GCF_040965655.1 Paraburkholderia sp. EG286B
TGGCCTCAAAGCGCTTAAAAGGACGTTGAATTCGCATTGAATTTGCACAATGCGAAAGATCTTGCCGCGAGAGCCGCGTAATTGGAGCGATGTCGCGTCAGCTCGGGTGTATTTCAGCGACCTGCTAGTCCAGGGTTCGAACCGGTCGTGGTCGCCTGATACGTCAGACCGCTGCCCTGCGCACCCTTTACAATATACGCCTGCAAATCGGGATCGCCCTGGCTAAGGCTTTGCGCCCACACCTGCTGGCCAGCCTGGTTCACGCCATACGGTTGCCAGTCGGTCCCGTCCTGCGGCTGCGCGCCGGTCGCCACCCGCACGCCGCCCGATTCTGTATGGCCGTTTACCGTCAAGTTCATCGTCGCCATCTGGTTTTCCACGTCCTGCTCGGTGTACTTGCCGCCGCTCTCGTCAGCTAGCTTCTCTGCCAGCGTCTTTTCCTGCGCCCTACCGTCCTGATGTAGCTGCCGGTTGTAGAGGTCTGCGGATCGGGTCCAGACGTTCACACCTTCTGATCACTCCGCGCCCGTTCCATACCGAGATCGCGCCGACGACAGAAAGACCGCAGGTCAAAGCTGGATAGAGGTTGGGTTGAGCTACTACAGCTAGTGCACCGCCGCCTGTGTTGAGCAGGAATATGCCCAACGCAATGCGCCACAGCAGAGGCGTGCATCGATTCAGACACCTCGCCAGCAGCATGTAACCCACCGCAAAGCAAAGCACGTTGACGGCCGCATTTGTAGTCGCCGACAGGCGCTGCATTGTCGATGCCTGCGGAGCGATGCCGAGCGGAACCGCCCGCGGTGACAGTCATCAGCGTGAACACCACCTGATGAATCGCAAATAGGTAGAGCGCAACTTGGGCGACGGCAAAGCTATCCTCGATCGCGACCCTATCAAGTTCTGTTTCATTCATTCTCGCCATTCCTGTCTGTCGTCCTTTGCCGTGTAGCTGTCGCGCGCCTTTTTGTAGCTATTGTCGAAGGGCTTGATACCCGCCTTGCTGGCTAAATGACACGCGCCGCCGACACCGCCCAATAATGTACCGATTGACACGCATATCCAAAGCAAGGGATTAGCTAAGTCTTTGATGAAAAAGGCGCTTCCCCATATCAGCGCCAATCCGAGCACTATGCACACGTCGCGAAGTGGTTGGGCTAGGTTCCCTTCTTGCAATAGTTTCATTTGCTAGTCACCCCCTTCAGGTACTCGCCAACTTCGTTGATTACTGGACCTAGCATGGGATACCGATCCCCCAAAATGCTGCTCGGCACGCCAATAATGATGTCATCCTTGAACATGGCAGCCGGGTCCGGTCTGATTATTTGAGCAACGGCATCGGCTACCAAGCCAACCATCCCTGACCCGGCTGCCAACGAAGCTGCGGCGGGTTGGTGCACGCCGGGAACTGCAGCTGCAGCACCGGCTGCTGCGCTGATACGTCCCGCATTCGTCGAAATCATCGACGCCCCATCCGCCGTTGTACTGCGTACGAAGTTCGTATCCGACTGATCGAACTTCGTAAAGGGTCCCGAGATGTTCCACGAACCCGTGCCGGTCGGTCGGTCATAGGTGAATTGGCTCGGCACATCGCCCCGCGATGTCGAGTTGTAGTTCGCCAGAATGTAGGCCTGTAACTCAGGATCGGCTTGTGCGGTGACCTGCGTCAGGATGGGCTTGCCGTCGGCAGTCGTTCCAGCAGAAATCCATCGCGCTTCCGAATCGCTCGGGGCCTGTCCGATCAGTGTCTCGGGTGCCCCTGACTCATGATTTCCATCAGTGGAAACTCCCATGATGCGCATCTGTTCCTCGACCTGTGTCTGGGTGTACAGGCCACCGCTGTTGTCCGCCAATCGCTTGGCCAGCGTCTTCTCCTCGGAATGCATCTGCCGGTTGTAAAGATCCACGGTCGAACTGCCAAACGCGCCCGCGCCACCTACTGCCGCACCCGCGCCTGTCGCGACCACGTTCGCCACGATGTTGCCAAGCGCGGCGTTCATGTTCGCATCGCCGGTCAGGTTCGACGCCGCAATCGAATCACTGAGCTTGTTCAACTCGCCCCCCAGCTTCGAGCCGATACCCGCGCCTGCTGCACCCGCGACAGCACTGCCCACGCCGCCGCCCAAGCCCGCTACGACCGCCGCGCCCGCCGCCTGCATCTCCGCACGCTTGCTGCCGCCTTCGGCCCATGCGGAGTCACCCGTCGCCCTGGCCTGCGCGTCCGCGTAGTCCCCGATGCGCTGCGCCACCGCCTGCCCTGCGGCCTGTGCGGCGTTCATTCTGTCGCCCTGCTCGTTCAGGAGGGCGCTCACGTCAGGCAGCTTCGACACAGTACCGTTCGTGTTCGTCGTGTCCCGGGAGAGATTTGCCACGTCCTGCCTCTGGCTTGCCCCGTCCGTCACAGTGATCGCACCTGCAGTCACGGCGCTGCGCGTAGTCGCATCCGCCGATCCGCTGTCGCTCTGCGGCAACATCGGTGCTACGCCGCCCCTGTTTGACCCTGAGCCGGGGCCTACCGCCTTACCCGTATTTGCAATCCCCACGCCCGCGCTGATCCCGTTGCTCGTCGCGTCGTAGTGCGAGCGGTTCTGCACATCGCTGTATGTGAGCGTGCCGGTGCTCAAGCTGTTCTTCTCCACATCCGCAGCGCTGGAAATAACCGCACCCTTCAGGTCCGTGTTCCCCCTCACGCTGATATCGAAGCCACTACTACCCGCATTGATCCCCGCCTGCTCCTTCACGCCCGCATAGTTCGAATCTGCATGGCCGTTCTGCGCGCTGAAGCTCGCGCTGCCGCCGCCCTGGCTGATCGTGAAGCCCCCACCCGCGCTGCTCTGGTGCGCGGCGCTGTTCGTCACGTCCTGCACGCTTGCAATGTTCAGGTTGCCGCCCACGTCCGCGATCACCTTGCCACCGTTGACCTGCGAGCCGGTGATGCTCGTGTCGCTGCCCGAGATCACCGTCACGCTGTTCGCGCCGTTCACGTGCGAGGCGTTCTGGATCGCCGCGTCGCTGTTCGCATCTCCATGCGCGTTCGCCATCGCGGCCGACACACCAAAGCCGCCACCCAGCGTGTACTGCACGCCAATGCTCGCGCTACTGGAACTGTTCGAGCTGCGCGTCGAATCGGTGTTCGTGGTGTTGACCACGTCCACCTGGTTCTTCGCGGCCAGCAGCACGTCGTTCGCGCTCACGTTCGATCCGGCAATCGTGACGTTGCCGCTGCCGGGTGTACCGTCGCCCGTTGCGACGAACGCCGCCGCAGCGCCCGCCGCCACGTTCGAGCCGCGCTGGATCGTCTGGTCCTCCGAAAACCGGCTTTCACTCTTGCTGGAGCCGACGCTCAAATGAGGAACCCGGTCAGCGCGTGAGAATCATCGTCGAGCACAGCAGGCTTGTCACCACGACAGATTGAACAGTACTGCAAACAATAAACCCGGCCAACGCCGGTTTGCTATCAGGACTTGTTCTGCCCGTCGTCTTTCACTTCGTAACTCTTGCGCGCCTTTTTGTAGCTGTTGTCGAAGGGTTTTATGTGCAGAAATTTAGCGCGACTCGTCATTCCCCCAACAAGTGCAATAGCGAATCCGATAAGCAGGAGCATGCGAGCCCAGACAATGGGAAGATCGAACTCAATTGCAGTGGCAGCAAACCCAATGCCGAGGAGAATAAGAAGAAGACGCAGCCACGAACTAAGGTTTCCGTCCTCGATGAATCGAATCTTCATTGCTTTTTCCCTGTGGTGTTTGCGCCCACCTCTTTATTCATACGGTCTTGAACCGAGACTGCGGCGCTACTGGAGTTCACCTGGTTTGTTAGCTCATTAATAGCCGGCGTGAGCCCATGAAATTTGCTTGATGCGTAGTTACTCAACATTGCCGTGAAGCCGTTGAACACATATTGCGCCGAATTCGGCTGCGCGATTTGTTGGATAAAATCTGCTGCGATGCCCGTCACCGTGCTGCCAAAGGCGATGGTATCTAGGGCCGGGGCATACGGCGTCGGAAGACTGGCTCCCGCAGCGGCAGCCTGGATCACCAGCGGATTTCCGTTTGCGTTCGTCAAGCCCGTATCGATCCACTTCGCGCCCGGATCGGTTGGGGTGCGCCCGTTCAGTTCCTCGGCGGTTCCCGGCAGCACCGAGCTACCATCCGCGGACGACAGGCCCATGAGCCGCAACTGGTCTTCCACCTGCGCCTGCGTGTACTGGCCGTTGCTTTTATCGGCAATATTTTTCGCCAGTTTTCGCTCGTCCGGGTGAAGCTGCCGGTTGTACAGGTCTAGCGCCCCCGCCGAAACGCCCCGTTCAGCAGCAGTTTTAAAACGGCCCGATATCGTCGAGTACTTCGGCTCGGGTTAGGCGACCGATGCGCAACAGAACATCAACTTCGTCACCTTCGCTTACTCTTTGATATTTCCAATCTGGTGGCCCAATCACAAACAAGTGGCCATCCACGTCCACCTCCAGCATATTTCTAGCCGGCACCTTGACCAAAAGCCGACCTTGCTGCTCGGTGTGTTCCGGCACGACGAATTTTCGTGTTACCCGGCCCTTCTTTGTTGCCGGACTCACGACACTGAAGTTGAGTAAGCCAAGTGAGATTTTGAAAACGATGAAAATTAGCAATAGCCCTATAGCGAAAAATAGGCACCCGACAACGGCGCTTAGACCGCCTTGATTGACCAGTTCGAACGGAAAAACTAGCAAGCGACTCATTAGAGCGATCTCATTTTGAGGAATTCGGATTGTTCAAGCTATTCTGGACCTTCGTTTGCGCTGGCCCTGAGAGAATTTGGACAACGTGGTTTGCAATATTGCCCGTGAGACCGGGGAGCCAAATTTGCGCTGCCGTGCCAACGCCATACGCGGTTGCCGAAGTCGCTGCGGAAGCGGACGGGTCGCTCGATGGATTGACCATTCCCCCCCCAGCGAACGCTCCCGTCGCGCTTACAAGCCCATTGTAGGTGCCGACCGCGATCTTCGCTCCGATACCACTTCCAAGTGTATCCAGAGGAAGCCCAAGTGGTGTCAAGGCGGCGGCCGCACCTCCAACTATCAGAGACTTCCCAGCGTTCGGGGCGTCGCTGCTCGTGTGGGTAAGGTAACTGATCGCGTCACCTGAGAAATCGTAGGCGGTATTGAGAGCCCAAGCTCCTGCGAGCAATGGCGAAACAGTACCGACTGCGACCATTGCGAGAGCGCCTCCTGCTGCAACACCAACTTGCGGGTGAGCGTCGTGTCCTGGAAGGGCCTGTTGTTCCGGCGAGAGCGAATGGTCCGCGTTGCCATAGAGGAACGGACTGTTGTACTCAGTTGGCGCCGCACGGAACATGCTTCCACCTTTCTGGCTGATGAACGCCGTCGCGTACTGGTTTCCGTCCGGCGCCGGTCCTGCGCTTGCTGCCGCATCAACCAACCGGTAGCCGCTTGCCAACAACATCTGCTGCGCCTGGTCAGCCGTGATCGTCTGTCCGGTCTGATCTTTGTAGAACTGCGCGAATTTGCTTGCGTTCTCCTTCGCCCACTGCCGCTCGTCCGGGTGAAGCTGCCGGTTGTACAGGTCCGCATTGGCCGCCGTGGTCGCGCCCACACCCCCACCAACCAGCGCGCCACCAACACCCGCCGCCACGTTCGACGCCAGACTGCCCAGCAGCGTTGAGCCAGTACTGTCCGCGATTCCCTTCGACAGACTGTCCAGTTGATTCGCCAGCGCTGCCGACAGCCCTGCTCCGGCCGCCCCCTGCAGCGCCGGCCCGACACTGCCGCCACCCAGCCCGCCCAGCAGCGCTCCGCCCCCGATATGCAGCGTTACACGGTTACTCCCACCCTCAGCCCACGAATCCGCGACCGCCTGGTACTGAGCGGCCAGCTCCAGATTGCCCGCCTTTGTCGCCGCATCCGCCTGATCCTGGGCCTCCCTGTACTTGCCCTGCGCATACGTGCCAATCCCCTGCGCAATCACCTGACCCGCCGCTCGCGCCGCCTGCATCGTGTCGGCCTGCTGGTTCAGGATCTCGTTCACGTCCGGCGTTTTCGACACCATGCCGTTCGTGCCGGTCGTGTCGCGGCTCAGGCTCGCCACGTCCTGTGTCTGGTTCGTCGCGTCGGTAATCGTGATCGTACCCGCGCCAATGGCGCTCCTCGTCGTCGCGCTTTCGTCGCCCGCCTGCGATGCAAACGTCGGGATCGCCCCGCCCGGCGTCGAGCCGGGGCCGATCGCCTTGCCCGTCGAATCTAGCCCGCCACCCACACTGATGCCACTGCTGTTGGCGCTGTAGTGCGACTGGTTCTCGATATCGCCGTACGTCAGCGTCCCGGTCGTCAGGCTGTTTTGTGCTGCGTCGGCCGCACTCGTTTTCACGCCGCCCTTCAGGTCCGTGTTCCCCCTCACGCTGATATCGAAGCCACTACTACCCGCATTGATCCCCGCCTGCTCCTTCACGCCCGCATAGTTCGAATCTGCATGGCCGTTCTGCGCGCTGAAGCTCGCGCTGCCGCCGCCCTGGCTGATCGTGAAGCCCCCACCCGCGCTGCTCTGGTGCGCGGCGCTGTTCGTCACGTCCTGCACGCTTGCAATGTTCAGGTTGCCGCCCACGTCCGCGATCACCTTGCCACCGTTGACCTGCGAGCCGGTGATGTTCGTGTCGCTGCCCGAGATCACCGTCACGCTGTTCGCGCCGTTCACGTGCGAGGCGTTCTGGATCGCCGCGTCGCTGTTCGCATCTCCATGCGCGTTCGCCATCGCGGCCGACACACCAAAGCCGCCACCCAGCGTGTACTGCACGCCAATGCTCGCGCTACTGGAACTGTTCGAGCTGCGCGTCGAATCGGTGTTCGTGGTGTTGACCACGTTCACCTGGTTCTTCGCGGCCAGCAGCACGTCGTTCGCGCTCACGTTCGAACCGGCAATCGTGACGTTGCCGCTGCCGGGTGTACCGTCGCCCGTTGCGACGAACGCCGCCGCAGCGCCCGCCGCCACGTTCGAGCCGCGCTGCGTCGTCATGTCCTCCGACGACTGGCTTTGACTCTTGCTCGAACCGATGCTCACCTTGATGCCGATATCGGGCTTCCCACCATCGGCAAGGGCCTTCACTCCCGCGCCTGCCATTGCCGCATCGCTCCCCGCTGCAATCGCATGCAGCGCCGCCGCGCGATCGTTGCCGCTGTCTGCAGAATGGCTGACGGCGCGACCTTCCGAATACGCATTGTTGATCGCATCGCCCACCGAACCGGCGAGGCCAATCGTCACGCCGCTACTGCTGGTCTTTTGCGTCTGCGCCTGGTGTGCGGAATCGGTGGCCGAATCGATGATGATGTTCGAGGCCATGCCCGTGACGTTGCCACCCGCCAGCAAGTCACTACCCGTCACATGCAGCGTATTGCCCGCCTGGATCGCCAGATTGCCGTTGATCGACCCCACCGTACTCGCGTTGTTCGTGACACTCGACTGCTGATCAGTCTTCGCGAGCTTGCTGGTGCCGACCGTCACCGTCAGGCCGCTCGTGCCCAGGCCCGTGCGCTTCTCCGCATAGCTGCCCGAGGACTGCATGGTGTCCTGCGTCGTGCCGATGTTCACGTCATGCGCGGCAGCGAGCGCCACATCGTTCGTCCCGACAACCGTGCTGCCGTTCACATTGATATCGTGGCCGCCCGAGATCGACACGCTATCCGCCGAAATCGTGCTGCCCTGCGAGCGCGTGACGGTCGTATCGCGCGAACTCGCCACCGCCTTGCCGCTGACCACGTTGCTGTGGCTGTGCTGCTCCTGCGAGTTATCGACGCGCGTTTCGGTCGCCGCGCCGATATTGACATCGCCCGTTGCTGCAAGTGCCAGCGTACCCTTGTCGAGGTTGACCGAGCTGCCGTTGATGTCGATGTTCTTGCCCGACACCACCGCGAGTGAATCCCCCGCATTGAGCGTGGTCGCCGTCAACGCATCGTGCGATCTGTGCGACGACTCCGAGTAACTGCCGTGACCGTCGCTGCCGGAACTATTGCTGTCGATGGTCGAGGTTGCCTTCGCCGCATCGAGCGTGACGTCGCCCTTCGCCGCGATGGTGCCCCCGCCGCCCAGGTTGAGGTTCGCGCCGCTCGCCGTCAGGTCGCCGCCCACGCCAATCACCGAGACGCCGCCCACGTTCACGGTGCTGCCCGTCACGCTGTTGATGTTCGTGTCCGACACGCCATTCGCGCGCTCGACCACCTTGTGTTCGCCCGTCTGCACCGTGCCAATATCGTAGTTGCCGCCCACTGCCATGCCGAGGTTGCCGCCGATATTGAGGTTGGCCCCGTGCTGCTCGAAGTTGCCTCCTGTGATGATCGCCGCATCGCCCGCCACGTTCAGGCTCGCAACTGGCCCCAACGTCGTGTTCACGCGCGTGGCGCCTGTGGCGCTCACCTGGTTGAGCGTTTTCGTGGCCGTGTCGAGGATCACGTTGCCGCCCGCGTTGAGCACAAGACTCCCGGCGTTCACCTTCGCAGAGGTCAGATCGACGTTGTCTGCTGTGGCCAGCGCCATGAGGCCGCCGCTAGTGAGCGCGCCGAACGCGTTGTTGATCGACTGGCCGTCGATCTGCATCGAGTTCGCCGCCTGCACCGTGCCGCTGTTCGTGAAGGTCTGCGCGTTCTTGAGGTCGATATCGGTCGCCGCGATGAGCGGCCCGTCCATGTTCTGCTGGCTCGCCTTCGCGAGATAGACCACGGGCACGAGCACGGATTGTCCGTCCACAACCTGCGTCTGCATGATGATGACGTTGCTCGTGAGTTGCGCCACCTGCTCGGGCGAAAGGCTCATGCCGAGCGGCAGGTCCAGCGACTTCGAAAGCGACGCGCCCGCCGCAAGCATCGCTTCGTACATCGACTGGAGATCGGTATAGGGCCCAAGGACGGCCTTGCCGGTGAGCGACGTGATCTGGTTGCGCACGAGTTGCTGCTCGTAGAAGCCATCGCCCAGGCGCTTTTCGGTCGTCTGCGGATTCAGGCCAAGCTGTTGCAGGTAATAGTCGCTCGAGATGAACGCTTTCTGGCTCGTGAACGCTGGGTTCGTCTCGATCAGGTAGCTCACACCGGGCGTGCTCACCGGCCTGAAGAGACCGCCCTGGGGGATCGTGAGGTTTTGCAGCACGTTCTGTGCGGTCGCGCTCGGGATGACCGGATCGACCCTGCTCCCGCCGCCCTTGACCGAGGCCGTGCCGCCCTTCGTGCCGCCGGCATTGCCGCTCACCGCGCCGATATCCGCACCGGTCAGCGACTGGCCAGCGGCAAGCCCGAGTGAGGGAATGCCCGCGTTGCCTGCCGTGTTGTCGATGCGGATGCCCGCCCCGGAGAGCGTGCCGCCCGCAACAAAGCTCGACTCGTAGGCCGGCAGCGCGTAGTTGCGGATGTCTGCGGGTGCGGCCTGCGTATAGCCGCCCGGATGGTTGGTGACGAACCCGGCATCACCGAACGGCAACTGCCAGTTGTGCTCGCTGTTGTCGTAGTTGTCGTAGTGATACTGGCCCGAGTACGTAACCTGCACGCCGGGTGCGGCCTGAACCCGCCAGCTATTCTGGTCGAGCGAGACAGGCGCAGCGATGTTGGCGACTGCCGCGACCGCGCTCCAGTAGTTCTGGAACAGGCCCACCGACGAGGCATCAAGAGTGCCACCAGCAATGATCTGCGCCTGCGGGCTGATGCCGGCAATCAGGTTCGCCACCGCGACGCCCGTATAGGTCGTGTACTGGTACGTGCTGTTCCACTGCCCGCCATGCGGCGGGTCGGTCGGCACACCGCCGATCATCGTCGGATCGCCCTTTGAACCCAGGACCTGCGGATTACCCGGCCCGCACGCGGCCATATAGGTCGCGACGCACCCGGACAGGCTGATGCCAAGCTGTTCCAGCAGCGCGGGATCGACAGGCTGATTAAGGCCGGTCGTCGTCATCACGCGCCGCGTGTTCGTCACCTGGTCGGCGTGCAGCTCCATGTCGCCCGCCGATTCGACCAGCGCCGACTGATTGCGGATCAGCGCCGCGTTGGTGTAGTGCCCGTTCGCATCCTTGCCGCCCGCCAGCACGACTTTGCCCAGGCCATAGATCGCGGTCGTCGCCTGTGAATCGGTGGCCGTGGTGTCGTCGCGGTTCTCGATATCGTTCGCAAGCAACTCCAGCGTGCCGTTGCTGTCCGTTGCACCGATGAGCGCGGCTGGCCCCACATTGGTCAGGCTGCGGTTCGCATACAGCGATACGCTGCCACCCACCATGGCGCCCGTGTTCTGCAGTGTGCCCGAGTGCGTGGTGAGCGTGCCGCCCGCCATCATGGTCCCGCTATTGAAGATGTCGCCTGCGTCGACGCCGAGGTTGTTGGCCGCCTCCACCAGCGCCGCATTGGTGAACGTTCCTGGCAGCGTGAAGATGAGGTCGTGACCGGCGTTGAACTGCACATCGGACGTGGGCGCGAAATCGCCCTGCATGTTGATCGCCACGTCATTGGCTGCGCTGTACGCGCCGCCGCCCGTGAGCGTCGATGCCCTCACCGCGAGGTCGTGGGTCGCGCCGATCTGGCCGCTGGTGTTGTTGATCGCGCCCGTGGTCGTGATCGTCACATCACCGGTCAGGCCCGCGACGTTGCCGATCGCGCCGCTGGTGTTGTCCAGGCTATCGCCCGTCACCGCGACGTTCGCGCCGCTCACCTGAGCGCCGCGGGTGTTCAGGATCGACGACGCATTGACGTCGAGATTGCCGTTGCCCGTGACCTGGCCACCCGCGTTCAGGAGTTCGCTGCCGCCCTGGACAGTCGTGTCGCCCCTGCCGAGGTTGCCGATCACACCACGCGTGTTGTCAGTGGACGCACCCCGTACGGCGAGCATGCTGGCGTCGCCCGCCGCCCCGGTGCCGGACTGGATCTGGCCGTTCACGTTCGTCAGCGCACCGCCGCTGTCGATGGAAGCGGACGCGAGCGAGCGCATCACACCCTGCGTGTTGTTCAGGACACCCACGATGGTGGCCGAGAGATAGCCCTGCGCAGCAAATACGCCCGACGCGTTGTCGAAGCTCCCCGCGTTCGCGACGAGTTCGCCCGCCGTGATGATCCTGCCGCCCACATTCGAGAGCGCACCCGCGCCGTTGCCCGGTGCAATCGTGAACGAGCCCGTGCCGGCGTGGAGGATCGAGCCTCCGTTGTTGTTGAGCGCCCAGGGCGTGAGCGAGAAGTCGGTGCTGCTGGTTTGCAGCGTACCGCCCGACGAGTTGTCGAATGTCCCGCTGATGTGCAGGCCCTTCGGCACCGCGTGGTATTGCGTGATCGTGCCGCCGTGGTTCAGCAGGTCGGTGGCGGAGAGCGCGAGCCGGTTTGACTCGATATCGCCTCCGCTGTTGTCCAGCGTGTCGGCGGTCGAGATCGTGAGGTTTGGCGCGACGACCTTGCCGCCGCTGTTCGTCATCGAACCGGTGTGGATCGTCCCGCTGGCGCCCGCGCCAAGCTGGCCGGCATCGTTCGTGAGTGTGGTGCTTGTGACGCTCAGGTCCGTGTTCGACAGTACCTTGCCGCCGGTATTGTCCAGCGCGCCGCTGACCGTCGCCGCGACGCCGCGCTGTCCGCTGACCGAACCCGCCGTATTGTTGAGCGAGCCCGCCTGGGCCACGACATTCCCGTTGCTGGTGATCGCACCGCCGGCGTTCGATACCGCGCCCGCGCCGTTGCCCGCGCTGACCGTCAGCGTGCCCGTACCGGCGTGCGCAATCGCGCCGGCGTCGTTATCAACCGATGCCCCCGTTACGCTCAGGTTCGTGGCGTTCGATGCGATCTGCCCGCCATTCGAATTGTCCAGCCTGCCGCCCGCGCTCACCGTCTGCGCGCTGCTGCCCGTCTGCGTGATCACGCCGCCTTCGTTGTTGAGGTCTCCTGGCGTCGAGACTGCTACGGTATCCGCATCGATGTTGCCCTTCGCGTTGTCGATAGACGCACCGATGGCCGTCACGGTCGTACCCGAGAGCGTGCCGCCTGCGTTGGATAGCGACCCGGTCGCGGTAGCCGTCAACGCATCGCCCGCGCTCGCCGAGCCGCTATTGTTCAGGTTCCATGCGTTCAGGATGGCGTTATGCAGCGCGCTCACCTGCCCCGCGTTCCTGAAGGTGTAGGCGCTGATCTGCACGTTGCCATTGCCGCCGATCACGCCACCCACGCTGTTCAGCAGCGTGCCAGTCACACCGAGGTTCAGGCCGTCGCCGTTCAGTGAGGTAATGCGGCCTGCCGTGTTGTCCAGAGACGTGCCGGACAGCGAAAAACCCATCGCGCTCTGCATCGTGCCTTGGCCGTTGGCGACGGCCCCACCGCTGCGCACCTGCATCGCGCCCTGCGAAACGAACACACCGGCCTGGTTCGACACGTCACCTGTCGCCGTCGCGTTGAGCGGCCCCTGCGCCGAGACATTGCCGCCCTGGTTCGAGAGCCTGCCCGCGTTGAGCGTCACGGCACCGCCCGTCATCGCGCCGTGGTCGTTGACCATCGCGCCCGATGCCTGCGCGTTCACTGCGCCTTGGGCGCTCGTCGTCGCGCCCGAGAGATTCAGGTCGCCTGCGTTCGCCGTGAGCGACAGGTTGCCGTTCGCCGCCGTTTCGCTGCCTGCGAGATTGACCGACACGCCCGAAAGCGACGCATCGCCGCCCGCGACGTTATGGCCCGTGGCTGAAAGCGCGCCCGACGAATCAACATTCAGATTCGCCATCTGCGTCACCGCGCCATCGCCGTTCACGCCCGCGGCGAGCGAACCGGTCGAATTCACCGTCGCCGCACCCGCATCGAGTGCGCCCTGCGCCGCGAGTGTGCCGCTGTTCGTGAGATCGCCTGCGGTAATCGCCGCAAGCGAGCCCTGCGCGTAAGTGGTGCCGGTGTTCGTAATACCGGTATTCGAGTTCACGGCGACGTTGCCGCTTGCGGTCGTCCTGCCTGTAAGCAGGACGCGGCCATCCGAACGCAGCGTAAAGTCGCCCGCCTGGGCGGCGATTACGCCCGCGTTCGACACGCCCACGCCGTGCTCGTTGGACCCCAGATAGATCTTGCCCGCGTACATACCGCCCAGCTGGCTGACGTCAATCGAGACCGGCGCAGGAACGCCATTGCCCGCGATCGGCGTCGCCGCGAGCGTATCGTGATTGACGTTGTTCGCGCCGGCGATGACGTTCAGGCTGTTGGCATAGACCGCCGCATTGATTTGCACGGCTCTTGCCAGTAAATCCACCTGATCGACATTCGACGCGTTAAAGCCCGCGCCCTGGACGGCGATATTGCCGCCCGTGACGTTGTAGCCCGTGAGCGCGCCGTTTGCGTCGAGTTGCGGGACACCGGTCGTCAGAACGGCACGGTTCGTATTGATGAAGCTGCCACCGTTGACGGAAATCCCCGATGGATTGGCCAGCACGACCGTGGCCCGCCGACCTGCAACTTCGAGTGGGCCATTGAACTGCGAAGGGTTGGCACTGTTGACCTGGTTGACGATGATCCGCGACGACTGGCCCGCAACATAGTTCGGATTGCCATTGATCTGCCCCGCCAGCTGCGTATTCGCGATCGTCGGCGAATTGTTGAGAATCGCGCCGCGCTGCTGGACGTCGAACTGCGAGTAGCTGTTCATCGACACGCCAGCGCCCGAAGGGCGGTTGACGTTCACCTGCGGCAGGCCATTGGGCGTGTCGATGACGCCGGGCGCATGGGCACCCGATGGAACGATCTGGGCGTGCGCGAGCAGCGGTGCCCCGCCCAGCAGCAACACGGCCGCCGCCACAGCGGCCTCGCCGCGCCCCCGTTTGCCACATGCCGTTGCGCACTCTTCGACTGCGACGAGCATGTTGTGCGCACGGCTAAACACCAGCCTGTAAATCTTGTTCATCGTCGCCCGACACTTTCATTTGATCAGGCGATTCTGGTCAGGCGGCTATCTCAAAACACGTCAAAAATTGTCAAAACGGCGATGTCGCAGAAGTTTCAGATTTGTCTTAGATGTATTGACCCGTTGCGCATGAGACTTGTCGCAAACAGACAACGGCAACATCGGGTTACAAACGAGCAAGGCGTCGCGCTACGCTTCGCCCTCGCCGAACACCTCCGCACAAAACGCCCGCCCCTCATCCGACAGACTCGCCGTGCCGGTCCCGTCTTCGGCCTGCGTCGTCACCACCAGGCCGCTGTCCACGAGCGCCGTGAGTTGCCTGCGCAGTCCGCTCATCGGCACGCCGGCCTGCTTCGAGAGTTTCGCGAGCGACCACGCCCGGCCCTGAGTCTCATGCCGCGCGTGCTTCTCGCACTCCGCGCGCCACAACTGCTCGAGCACAGCAATCAGCACCGGGTCGACGCCCGACTCGTCTGCGTCGTCATCGTCGCGCTCTTTATCTGCGTTCATCGTCTGTCTCCTCATGCCATCTTCGCGGCCATTTCGCCTAGCGTCTTCAGTGCGGCTTCGGTCTGCGCGTTCCATGGGTAGCTGTAGTTCAGCCGGATGTAGTGGTGATACTCGTTGCGCATCGAGAACATGTAGCCGGGCCCGATGGTAATGCCCTGCGCGAGCGCCGCCTGATAAAGCCGCATCGAATCGACGCGCGGCGGCAGTTCCACCCACAGCACGTAGCCGCCTTGCGGCTCCGAGGTGCGCGTGCCCGCCGGAAAGAAGCGCTCGACCATCGCCCGCATGAGTCGCGCCTGTTGCCGGTAGAAGCGCCGCACGCGGCGCAGGTGCCGGTCGTAGCCATCGTGGCGCAAGTAGTCGGCCAGCGCCACCTGGGGAACCGAGGGTGTCGTGAGCGTATTGAGGAACTTGAGCTTCTCGACCTGCGCGCGGTAGCGCCCCGGCAGCGCCCAGCCGATGCGGTACGAGGCGGAAAGGCTCTTCGAAAACGAGGCGCAATGCAGCACGAGGCCGCGCGTGTCGAACTGCTTGAGCGTGGAAGGCCGCGTCTGTCCGAAGTACAGCTCCTGATAGACGTCGTTCTCGATCACGGGCAAGTCGTGCGCCTCGGCAAGCGCCACGAGCCGCGCCTTGTTTGCGTCGGGCATGCGAAAACCCAGCGGATTCTGGAAGTTCGGCATCACCATGCAGGCCGCGACCTTCTGGCGCGTCAGCACGCGCTCGAGCGCGTCGAGGTCGATGCCGGTATCCGCGTGCGTGCTCACTTCAATGGCGCGCATGCCCAGACGCTCGATGGCGTGCAGCATCGCGTAGTAGGTCGGCGACTCGACGGCCACTGTGTCGCCCGGCTTGGCCACGGCTTGCAGGCTCAGGTTGATCGCCTCGGTGGCGCCCACGGTGATGACGATTTCCTCGGGATCGACGTTCACGCCGTTTTCGGCGTAGCGCCGCGCGATCTGGCGGATCAGCTCGGGGTTGCCGGGCGGCAGGTCGTCGATGAGGTTCCAGCTCGCATGGCGGCGCGCAATCGCGTTGGCGTACTGGTTGATGCGCCGCCAGGGGAACAGCGCCGGGTCCGGGTACGGCGAGCCGAGCGGCACGGCGTCCTGCGCGCCGATGCTGCGCAGCGTGGAAAGCACGAGCCGGCTCACGTCCACGTTGGCGGGCACGGGCTGCCTCGGCGCGCTGGCGCGGCGCGGCTTGCCCGGGGAGACGGCGTCCTTGCCCTGTGCGCCTCGTGCGTCCGCCGCGCCGCGCCCTTGCGGCGCACCCACGCGCGCGCGCACGAAATAGCCCGATTGCGGCCGCGACTCGATCACGCTGCGGCTTTCCAGCAGCGCATAAGCGCGCAGCACCGTCTTGATGCTCACGCCGTGCTGCTGGCTCGCGCGCCGCACGGAGAGAATGCGCTCGCCGGGGCCGAACACGCCGCGGCGCACGGCGGCTTCGATATCGTCGGCGAGTTGCTCGTAGCGGGTCACGTTCGGGTTGCGTTCGATCAGGCGAAAGGGTGAGGCCACGCGCGCGGGGCCGATCCCGGCAAGTCTATGACAAAACGCCGCAACTGTATCCCTTGCTTTTTGGTTTTTCTGTGATCTCCGGGGGCACAGGAACACAGTAGCCTTGAGTCATCGGGCAGACCGCCCTGGAAAACGAAAAGCCAACCGCATCATGAAGAAGCCGCAAGGTCGCATCGAGCCGTATCACCACCCCGCCGCCGGCTGGGGCGCGCTCAAGCAGGTCGCCATCAACCTGATCAAGGAAAAGGTGACGGGCGGCAACTACCGCACGCTGCTCAAGCAGAACCAGCCCGACGGCTTCGACTGCCCCGGCTGCGCATGGCCCGACCGCGAGCACGCGTCCACGTTCGAATTCTGCGAAAACGGCGTGAAGGCCGTGGCGGCGGAGGCGACCAGCAAGCGCGTGACGCCACAGTTCTTCCAGGAGCACACAGTTAGCGAGCTGATGGCCCAGTCGGACTACGAGCTGGAGCAGCACGGCCGCCTGACCGATCCGCTCGTCTACGACGCGCTGCAGGACCGCTACGTGCCGATCGAGTGGAACGACGCATTCAAGCTGATCGCGAAGCACCTCAACGCGCTCGACGACCCGAACCGCGCCGCGTTCTACACCTCGGGCCGCGCGAGCAACGAGGCCGCGTTCCTCTACCAGCTGTTCGTGCGCATGTACGGCACGAACAACTTCCCCGACTGCTCGAACATGTGCCACGAAGCCACGAGCCGCGGCCTGCCGGGCACGGTGGGGATCGGCAAGGGGACGGTCACGCTGGACGACTTCGAGCACGCCGACACGCTGCTCATCTTCGGCCAGAACCCGGCGACGAACCATCCGCGCATGCTCGGCGAGTTGCGCGATTGCGCGAAGCGCGGCGCGACCATCGTCTCGATCAATCCGCTGAAAGAGCGCGGGCTGGAGCGTTTCGCCAGCCCGCAGCACACGCTCGACATGCTCTCGCCCAAGGGCGTGCAGATCAGTTCCGTGTTCATCCGCCCGCGCGTGGGCGGCGACTTCGCGCTGATCAAGGGCGTGGCGAAGCGCGTGATCGAACTCGACGACGAAGCGCTCGCGCAAGGCACGGAGCGCGTGCTCGACGTCGATTTCATCGCCGAACACTGCGTGGGCTTCGACGCCTTCGCCGCCGACCTGCGTGCCGAGTCGTGGAACACCATCGTCGCCGAAGCGGGCGTGCCGATCGAAGAAGTGCTCAAGCTCGCCGACATCTACGTGAAGGGCCGCGCCGTCATCTCGACGTGGGGCATGGGCCTCACGCAGCACAAGAATTCGGTGGCGACGATCCAGTTGCTGTCGAACCTCATGATGATGCGCGGGAATATCGGCCGCCGCGGCGCGGGCCTGTGCCCCGTGCGAGGCCATTCGAACGTGCAGGGCGACCGCACCGTGGGCATCGAGGAAAAACCCACGCAGGCGTTCCTCGACCGCCTCGGCAAGGCCTACGATTTCGAACCGCCGCGCGAGCACGGCTACGACGTCGTGGAAACCATCCACGCGATGCTCGAAGGCCACGTGAAGGTGTTCATCGGTCTGGGCGGCAACTTCTCGATCGCCACGCCCGACACGCCGCGCACGTGGGAAGCCATGCGCGCGTGCGCGCTCACGGTGCATGTGACCACGAAGCTCAACCGCAGCCACCTCGTTCACGGCCACGACGCGCTCATTCTGCCCACGCTCGGCCGCACCGAGATCGATCTGCAGAACGGCGTGCCGCAAGGCGTGAGCGTCGAGGACTCGATGAGCATGGTGCATATCTCCTACGGCATGAACCGGCCCGCTTCGACGAACCTGCTTTCGGAAATCGCGATCGTCGCGCGCATGGCGCACGCCACGCTCGGCAGCGACAAGGTGGACTGGCTCGACCTCGCCGCCGACTACGCGAAGATCCGCGACGGCATCGAAAAAGTGTTCGACGGTTTCGAGAACTACAACGAGCGCCTGAAGCATCCGGGCGGCTTCCACCTGGGGGTGGCCTCGCGCGACCGCGTGTGGAAGACGCCGAGCAACAAGGCACAGTTCGTGGTGCACGCCATCACGCTCGATACGCCCATTCACCGCGCGCGCGCCGAGCATGGCCCGCGGCTCATGACGCTCATGACCACGCGCTCGCACGATCAGTACAACACGACGATCTACGGTCTCGACGACCGCTATCGCGGCGTGTACGGCCTGCGCCGCGTGCTGTTCGCGAACCGCGAAGACATGACGATGCTCGGCTTCGAGCCCGGCCAGCACGTGGACATCACGAGCGTGTGGGACGACGGCGTGGAGCGCCACGTCGAAGACTTCATGCTGGTGGAGTACGACATTCCGCGCGGTTGCCTCGGCGCGTACTATCCCGAGACCAATCCGCTCGTGCCGCTTTCGTCGATTGCTGACGGCGCGGGCACGCCGACTTCGAAGTCGATTCCGGTGCTGCTGACCCCGGCGAAGGCTAACGATCACGCCATCGCGGCGTGATGTCTGATCCGAAGGCCCCGGCAATGGCGCCGGGGCCTTTTTGCGTGCGCTGCGCTTAGCTCGCGAGCTTGCGGAACGTCTCGAGCACCGCTTCTCCCTTGAACGGCTTCACGATCCAGCCGCGCACGCCGGCCGCCTTACCGCGCTCCTTCATGGCCGGGCTGCTTTCCGTGGTCAGCATCACCACGTTCACGGCCGTATTCGCGAGTTCGCTGCGGATCTTCTCGACCATCGTGAGGCCGTCCATGTTCGGCATGTTCACGTCGCTCACCACGAGCTTCACGCCCGGATTCGAGCGCAGTTTCGCGAGGCCATCCTTGCCGTCCACGGCCGTATCGACGTCCAGACCGTTTTTGCGCAGAAAGCCGGCCACTTCGTCGCGCACCGTGCTCGAATCGTCCACCACCAGAATCTTTGCCATGTTGTCCCTCTCTGTTGCGCCGCGTAGGGCGCGCATTTGATCAAAATAATTCGAGTTCGCCGCTCGCCTGTTCTTCAACGGCAGCGGCTGCGGCCTGCGCGGCCGTCTCGTCAAAGCCTTCGCGCGACCAGCCGAGGCTGAACACGAAACGCTGGTCGATCACGACTTCGCGGCCCGTATCCGGGCACGTGAGCCGGTACTTGATGCACAGCTGCGGGTTATCCGAGCCAAACGACAGATAGCGCCGCCGATGATTGATGAGCAGCGGCACCTGCACCTGCGCGCGCCCCCAACCCGCCTCGCCGGCCGCGTGTGCGTTGCCCAGATAACGGTTGCGGAACGCCCCCCACACGAGATTCGTGAGTTCGGCGAGCACGCCGTTCACGTCGCGGAAGTCGCTCGCCTCGTCGCGGCCCGCGCGCGGCGGCAGCAGCTCGATCAGCGGCGTCTCCTCAGTCTGCATGAGAAGCCAGCCGCGGCACCATGCGGTCTCGATCGGAATGAGCGTCAACACCTCGCCGAAGATGATGCGGTCACGCACGATGCTCGGCGTGTCCCAGTTCACTTCGAGTCCGGCAAAGAGGCCACGCAGGCGCCCGAGCGTCATGTCGGTGATGCCGTCCACGAGCGGGTCCGGATAGTCGTGCGAGAACACGTGCGCTTCGAGCGCCGCGATCAGCGTGGCGGGATCGCTGTCGTGCCAGCTGGCGCACGGCAGGCGGCGCAACGGCTCGGGCAACGCATCGTCCTGCTCGCTTGCCGCGCGCCGCAGCACGACGGGCAGTTCGGGGCGCTCCGCTTCCAGCGCGACGGCCACCGCCGCCGCGGCTTCGAGCGAGCCGCCAAAGTCCTCGCCGAGCAGCACGCCGCCCAGATCGTAATGCGTCTTCAGCGCCGCCGAGAGCGCGTCGCGTCGCACCGGCACGCACACGCAATCGTGTGCGGCTGCGATTCGCGCGATCGCCTCGGCGCGCGCCGTGTCGCTTTCCAGCAGCAACAGCTTGCTGACTGGCTTGTTCGCGTTCATGTTTCCGTTCTCTGCCTTCAAAACAATTCGAGTTCGCCCGCGCTGTCGTGCACTTCGACCGCTGCGGTGCTCGCCACGAAATCGAGCGGCGCATGCGTGCAGACGCACAGCGTGGCGCCCAGACGGACGTCGTGATCGATCGTGAGCGCATACGACTGCACGTAATCCGGCTTCAGTTCGCGCAGATACGGCAGGCATCCACTGCTGAGCGCATAGGGCGTGGACATGCCGAGGTCGGGGAAATGCTCGACCAGCTGCTGGTTCATAGCCCCGCAGCACAGATTGCCGAACTCCATGAAGCATTCGGTGAGCGCGCGCGAGGTGTCGCCCACGTAGTAGCGCTGCGTGCGCTCGTCGTCTTCGAAGTGCAGCAGCAACAGCAGGCGGAACTGCATCGACGAAATCGTCAGCACAACCAACTGCTCGCCCTGGGGCGCGTCGCCCGTACGCGGCTCGATTTCGCAGCTGTGCTGCGCATCGGCCACGAGACGCATGCGCGCCGCCGCGAAAAAAATCCGCTCGATGCTGTCCTTCGCGTGCGTGCCGATCATGCGTGCGCCCCGGCGCGCGTCGCTTCGAGCTGGTGATGCAGCTGCTGCGTCGACGCTTCCACGCTCGCGAGCGTCGCCGCGATCATCTTGCCGCCCGCCTGAATGTCCTGGAACGTCGCGGCCGTGATGAGGTCGTTGCGGTTCAGGCTGTCGCGATAGCTCTTCGAAAGGTCCTGCGAGCGCGTGGCGAGCGAGCGCACTTCGCCCGCCACGATCGAGAAGCCGCGGCCGGCCGCGCCCGCGCGCGCCGCTTCGATCGAAGCGTTGAGCGAGACGATCAGCACATGGCTCACGATCGACGACAGCTCCTGGTTCTTCTTGTGCATGTCGTTGTTCTGCGCCATCAGCGAGATCATTTGCTCGTGCCAGCGCTCGAACGTCGACGACATGAGCTTCAGCCGCGAAGCCTCGCTCGCGATGCGCGCCGCGTGCTGCATGGCGTCGTCACGCTGCGCGCGCTCGCCGGCGAGCGCCGCTTCGAGTGCGTCGGCCACGGACCGGCGCTGCGCGAGTTCCGCGCGCAGCGACTCGATTTGCGCAGCCAGCCCTTCGTGTTCGCGCGCCGCGTCTTCCTGCTGCGCCGCGTGGTGCGCCTGAGCCTGTGCAAGCACGGCCGCATGCGCGGCATCCTGCGCGCGCGCTGCCTCACGTGCCTGCGTTTGTGCGCGCTTGCCCCACGCGACGGCCAGGCCGGCCGCCACGGCGACGAGCGCCGCGCCTTCGATCAAATACGGTAAGACCACTTCCACCCCCGCCATGCGCTAGCCCGCCAGCGCTTCCTCTTGCTTTGCCTGCGTTGCATCCGTCATCTTTACGGCCCACTGCTGCGGCAAACGCACGACGGTCTGGAAATGCCGGTAATCGGCGCCTGCACGGTCATCGGTGAAACGCAGTTCGATGGCGCCGCCCTCGCGTTCGAGGAAATCGCGCACCGCGTCCATGCCCACGCCGCGGCCCGAGACTTCGGTCACGCTCGCCGCCGTCGAAAAACCGGGGCGGAAAATGAACGCCGCGATCACGTCGTCGCTCACCGCTTCATACGCCTGCAGCCAGCCGCGCTCCACCGCAATGCCGCGAATGCGCGCGAGCGCGAGGCCGCGGCCGTCGTCGGCGAGCGTCAGTTGCAGCGCACCGTTGTGCACGTTCACGTCGATGTCGATATGACCCGACTCGTCCTTGCCGATCGCGCGGCGTTGCGCCGGCATTTCAATGCCGTGGTCGAGCGAGTTGCGCAGCAGGTGCATGAACACGTTCTTCACCGTGCCGGCGGCCTCGCTGCGCAGACGATAACCGTTGTCGGCGATCTGCACCACCGGTTCGACCTTGCCGAGTTCCAGGGCGAGCGAGGGCAGCGAACCGGTCACGCCCGCGAGCGCATCGGCCACGCGCTCGGTGCCGATGGCGCGCAGCGTGGCGCGCAGTTCGGCGCGCATCGCACGCAGTGCGGGCAGGTCGTTGTCGTCGGTGCGATCGACGATGCGCAGCGTCTCTTCGATCGCTTCGCGTGTGACCGTGAGGCTCGCCGCGCCGTTTTGCGCGCCAGCCGCACGCGGGCCGCGCCCGAGGCTCACTTCGTTGATGCTCGTATAGTGCTCGAGCGCCGTCTTCACGCGCTCCAGATCGTCGATGAGCGCCTGCTGGTCCCACGTGTGGCTCGTGTCTTCGCGGCGCAACGCGTCGTAGCGCTGCTCGACTTCGTGCACCACGCCCGTGAGATGCTGCAGGCTGTAGGTGCGCGCATTGCCCTTGATCGTATGCATGTTGCGGAACAGCGCGGCAATCGCGCTCGTGTCCGCGCAGTCGTGCTGGCGAATGATGTGCTCGTTCTCGTGAATGAAGCTCGTCGAGCTTTCCACGAAGTGATGGAACTTCTCTTCGCTCACCGCGAGAATTTCGCCGATCATTTCGAGGCGGCGCTTCTGCTCGCCCGCTTCGGCCGCGAGTTCGCGCAGCTCCGTCACGTCGCGCACGCACAGCATGAGGCGCACGACCACGTCGTTTTCGTCGGTGATCGCCGACCAGCTCAGGTCGAGCACCTTCGCGCGGCCATCGGGCAGCGTACGCGTGATCTCGTTCACGAGCAGATGCTGATTGAACGCGAAGTTCACGTCGTCTTCGCCAAGGCACGCGTGCACGGCGGCGTCGATCTGCGCGAGGGTGTCGGCGTCGAGATCCGTATGCGAGAACACGAGGTCCATCAGCGAACGGCCCGCAATCTCGTTCGTTTCGAAGATTGCCTCTAGATACGCCGAATATTCGTTGTGGATCGTCGCGCCTTCCACCACCGTGAGAATGCCCTGCTGCATGTTCTGCAGCATCGCCTGAATGTCGGCGGTCTTGCGCTTGAGCTGCGCGGAGCTCTGCTGGATCTTCTCGATCATGCCGTTGAAGGCGACGATCGAATGACCGATTTCGTCCATGCGGCCCACGGGCACGCGGCGCGTGAAGTCCTGGCTCGATGCGATCTCGCTCATCATGGCCTGCATGCGCGAAAGCGGCCGGGTGATCTGGCGGTACAGCAGCGCGCCGATGAGCGTGAGCAGCAGGACCGCGCCGCCCGTCACGCCGGCAATCGCGCTCGTCGTGGTGTCGAGCGTGCCGTTGAGCGTACGGATGGCGTCGTCCTTCTGGCGGTTCTTTTCCACGCGCATCGTCGTGACGATGCCTTCGAGTTCGTCGCGGTACTGCGCGACGTTCGCGAAGAGATAGGCCTGCGCGAGTTCGTTCTTGCCGCTCGCCTTCATCTTCGCGGTGTCGTCGATCGCGGAGAAGTAGTTCGCGAGGCTTTCCTGGGCCTGCGAAACCAGGCCTTCCTGCGCGTGGCTGGCTGCCGCCTTGCGCTGCACGTCGAGCGCGGCGCGCAGCGCGGCTTCCTTGTCCTTGAGTTCGTTTTGCGCGAGCGACGCCACCGTGGCGTCGGGTGCGTAGACGAGCGTCATGGTGGCGAGCTGCACGTCTTTCACGAGCGACACGAGGTCGGATGAAGCGAGAGCGCTCGGCACGACGCCCTGGGTAACCTGGCGGACGTCGGTGGCGCTGCGGCGGGCCTGCAAGGCCGCGTAGCCGCCGATGGCGGACAGCGCGACGAACATCAGGACGATGAGTAGCGTGATGCGGTGACGAATGGTCATGTCGAAATCCCCGGGCCTTCGTCGCGCCGGCTGCGCTATGGTTGCGCAGCTCGGGACACGTTGGCCAATTTATTCGCGGTGGATTATCGACGTTCAGGTATGACGAAATGATGACTACGCATAATTCGCCCGAGCGCACTGTGCGTTACACCACACTTGACGTTCGCGCTGCGTTGCGCATTGTCCGGCCACGGCGTGGCGCTCAGTCGGGCTCGGCGGGGTCGTCGAGAAAGAGCACCATGAGTTCGTCGTCGGCGTACTCGCCGTCGATGCACAGGCCGCGGGGCTCGACCCCGTAGCGCACGAAGCCGCACGCGCGGTAGAGTGCCTGGGCACGGGGGTTCAGCACGCTCACCACCAGTTGCACCTGGAGAAGGCCTAGCGCGCGGGCATGAGCGATGGCTCCTTCCAGCAATTGCCTGGCGATGCCGGCGCCTCGCCACGCGGGATCGACAAACACGCCCCAAATGAGCCCCTTGTGCGCGAGCTTGCGGCGCGGCTCGCGCATGAGGCCGGTGATGCCGACGAGCGTGTCGCCCACGAATGCGCCGAATACGACCTGGTTCTCCGTGGCGCGCACCCGGGCCCGGCTCTCTTCGGGCGTGCGCTTCGATTCCTCTTCATAGGTCGGGACGATGCCGGCAGGATAATTTTCGGTCGCGTACAAACGCATGGCATGAAACGCCTCGGCGTCCTGCTCGGTCAACGGGCGAATCGTTGCATTCGTTGCGTTTGTTGCGTTTGTTGCATGCGTTGGCTTCGTTTCGTTCATGTGCAGTGCCTGGCAATGGAAAGGGAATCACCCGCGCGAATCGAACAAGCCTATCACGTCCCCCCTGCCTGCTCGCGTTACGCTAATATGGACCACCTGCGTCGCTCGATGCACGCAGCATCACTCCGAGGTCTCCCATGCCGCAAGCCACGACGTCCGACGCACAACCCTACTTTTGGCGCGACGCTGACCTGCCGTTCATCGAGGTGCGCGCCATCGCCGACGGCCGCAAGGTCCGCTACGGCCGCCACGCACACAGCACGTTCTCGATCGGCGCGGTCACGGGCGGGCGCAGCACCTACCTGAACGGGAGCACGCTCTCGCATATCAGCGCGGGCGCGGTGGTGGTCATCAACCCGGAAGCCGTGCACGCCTGCAACCCGGCCGCGGACGAGCCCTGGGCCTACCGCATGTTCTATCTCGACACCGCGTGGCTCGCGAATCTGCAACACGACCTGGGCTTTGGCGCGCACGAGGGCTTTCGCCCGTTCGAACAGACCTTGAGCTGGGAGCGCGATTTGTTCGACGGGCTCAACGCGCTCTACGCGTTGCTCGTCGACACAAATGAGTCGGCATTGCGCAAGGAATGCGCCGCCGTCGCCTATTTCTCGAGGCTCCAGCAGTCCCTGAATCCTGCGCCGGTCAGCGCACGCGAACCGAACGAGCGCCTCGCGCGCGCGGCCGAATTCATCGACGGCAACTACACGCGCACGCTCAAGCTCGAAGAGATCTGCGCCGCCGCCGATCTTTCGCCTTCGTACCTCATTCGCGCATTTCGCGAGCAATATGGCATGACGCCGCACGCGTATGTCGTGAACCGCCGGATCGAGTTCAGCCGCGCACAACTGCGTCGCGGGCACGCCATTGCCGATGTGGCGGCGCAAGCGGGTTTCGCCGATCAAGCACATCTGCAGCGCGCGTTCCGCCAGTTCGTTGCCGCGACGCCTGGCCAGTATCGCGGCTAACGGAGCCGTCGCGCGTTCAGGCGAGCACCAGCCAGACCGCACTGCCCGCCAGCAACAACGCCATCGCGCGATTCACGAAACGCACGCGTGCGGGTTCGCGCAAGGCCTGGCGCAGCGACGCGCCCGCCCACGCCCAGCACGCAATCGACACGTAGCACACCACGAAATAGATCGCGGCGAACTGCCAGACGAGCGCATTCTCGCCGGATGCCGCATATAAGCCCATGCCCGCCACCGAGGCGAGCCACGCCTTGGGATTGAGCCATTGCATCGTGGCGCCCACCATCAGCGAGGGACCGCGCGCCGCGTTCGGAGAGTCGATGCGGCCATCGTCGGTGGCGAGCCGGTAGGCGACGTACAGCAGGAAAGCCACGCCCGCCCATTCGAGCGCGCGCGTGAGAAACGGCAGGCGCGCGAGCAGTTCCTGCATGCCGAGACCGATCAGCAGCAGCAACAATGTGAAGCCCACGGTCGCGCCCGTGACGTGGCGCAGGCTCGCGCGCAGCCCGTAGCGCGCGCCCGCACTCAACGCGACGATATTGACGGGTCCGGGGGTAATGGAAGTGGCCAGCGCGAAGGCGGCCATCGACAAGGCAGTGCTCACGGTTTTCCTCGCTACGCTCAGGGGCGATCAACATGCGTCGAGGGTAGACGCGCGCGCCGCCCGCGTATTGAAGAAAATTGCCCTGCCCGCGAGCGCGGCACCGCGCGGAACTCGCGCTATCATTGCGCCGCACCGACGACTCCCATTCCGGAACTGCAACGTGAAAAAGATCCTCATCATCGGCATCGGCGCGGGCGATCCGAAGTACCTGACCGTGCAGGCCATCGAAGCGCTCAACGCGGCCGACGTGTTCTTCGTGATGGACAAGGGCGCGGCCAAGGACAAGCTCGTCGCGCTGCGCAAGGAAATCTGCGCCCGCTTCATCCAGGACCACGACTATCGCATCGTGGAAGCCACGAGCCCCGAGCGGCGCCGCGACGAAGGTCTCGACTACAAGGCCGCCGTGGACGAGCTCAACCGCGACAAGCAGCGCGTATTCGAGCGCCTGATCGAAGAGGAATTGACCGACGTCCAATGCGGCGCGTTTCTCGTCTGGGGCGACCCGTCGCTCTACGACAGCACGATCCGCATTCTCGATTCGATCCTGGCCGATGGCCGGCTCGCGTTCGACTTCGAGGTGATTCCCGGCATCAGCAGCGTGCAGGCGCTCGCGGCGAAGCATCGCGTGCCGCTCAACTTCATCGGCAAACCGGTGAGCATCACGACGGGAAGGCGGCTCGCGGAGGGCGGTTTTCCGCAGGACGTGGACAGCGCGGTGGTCATGCTCGACGCGCAGAACGCGTACGCGCAGCTCGCGGGCGAAGCACTCGATATCTACTGGGGCGCCTATGTCGGCACCCCCGACGAGATCCTGATGGCGGGCCGGCTCGAAGACGTGAAAGACGAGATCGTCCGCGTTCGCGCCGAGGCGCGCGAAGCGAACGGATGGATCATGGACACCTATCTGCTGCGCAAGCGCGGCGTGAAAGACTGAAACAGAAGGGGCGCGAACCTCGGCGTTCGCGCCCGTTGCCGGGTTCACACGTCGAGGCTTACGCCAGCCCGACGCATACCGCCACGATAATCGAGCCGAACAACAGCACGGCGCCCACCGTCTTGCGCCTGTTCAGCTCCGTCCACAGCAGCACGCCCGTGAGCGAAAGCAGAATGAGCGCCCCGGCGAAGCTGTCGATGAACAGCACCCAGCCGACGCTCATCCCCGTACCCTTGTGCAGGTTCGTGATCGTCGAGACGAGCGAGTTGTCGTTGCGCTTGAGCGTGAGCTTGTCGTTACCCACCCAGTACTCGACCATCACGCTCTCGCCGGGCGACGTGAACATCATCTGCCAATGCTCGGGCTGCACGACCTCGCGGTCGCCCCAGGCCACGTTGTGCTCGGGCTCCTTCTGCACGCGGCCCATGCGCGCGGGCAACTTGAGATCCGGTTGCGAGCGCAGCCATTTCACCATCTCACGCGGCGTTTCGGGCGCGGGGTCGGGCACGGCGATCTGCACCGTCGAGACTTGCGGCGCGCCCGGCGAAATGCGCAGCGGTTCGGCGCGATGGTTGAGCACGAATCCCGTTGCGCCGAACAGCAGGCCGAGCGCCGCACCCCACAGGCCTACCCAGCCGTGCAGCTTGCGCAGCCACTTGATGAAGGTCGCACGGCGCGAACGCTTTGCGCGTTCGTCGCGCTGTTCGGCGTCGAGATACGTGCGCGGCGTTGCCGGCGCGTCGATCTCGGCGGTATCGGAAAAGCTCATGTTTCACTCCAGAGTCGCAAAAGATTGTGGTAGCAGCCCACGAGGCTGCGCCGCGCCTGGGCGTCGGCGTCGCTTGCGTTCAGGCGCTGGATGGCGGTGTCCATGTCGAAGAGCAGCGCGCGCTTCGTGTCGTCGCGCACGAGGCTCTGCACCCAGAAAAAACTCGCCACACGCGCGCCGCGCGTGACCGGCGTGACCTGGTGCAGGCTCGTGGCCGGATAGACGATCATGTCGCCCGCCGGCAGCTTGACCTCCTGCACCCCGTAGGTGTCTTCGACCACGAGTTCGCCGCCGTCGTATTCGTCGGGCGACGAGAGAAAGAGCGTGCAGGAAACGTCGGTGCGCAGCTTCACGCCGTTGGGCAGCACACGCACTGCGCCATCCACGTGGCTGCCGAACGTCATGCCGCCTTCATAGCGGTTGAAGAGCGGCAGATACACCTGGTTGGGCAGCGCCGCGCTGATGAAAAGCGGATTGCGCTCGATGGCCGCGAGCACCATGTCGCCGAGCTCGCGTGCGATGGGCGTGTGCTCGGCGATCTGCACATTGCGCTTCACGGGCGCACCCGACCAGCCGGCCGTTGCGCGGCCGTCCACCCAGGCGTCGCCCGCGTTGTCGAGCCGCGCGCGCAGAGTGCGCACCTGCTCGGGCGTCAATACGTTGGGGACGTGAACCAGCATCGTCAATTCCTTCGTTGTGCCGCATAAGCGGCAAGGCGGCCGCGTTCATGTGCATGCGCGCCGTTGCGCAAAAAGCCCGCATTATGCGGGCTTCGCGCGACGGCACGCAAAAACGCTCGGCGCACACGTAACACTCGGGTGTCAGAACCGGTAATCGGCCGTCGCGAGGAACGTGCGACCGATACCCGGCACCGACCGCCCACCGTCCGACTGGATGAGGGCGTCGTAGTAGAACTTGTTGGTCAGATTCAGCAGATTGAGCCGCACGTCCCACTTCTTTTCGTGGTACGCGGCCGTTGCATCCCAGCGCGTGTAGCCGCCGGTTTCCACATAATTCGTGTTCGCTGCGTAACGCGCCGACATATAGGTCGGCCCGCCGCCAATCTCCCAATGCGGCGTGAATGCGTACGTGGTCCACAGCGTGAAGGTATTGCGCGGCGTATTCGCCGGCGTGTTGCCCTGGGTGCCGTCGAGCGCCTTGAGGACCACGCCGTCCATGTAGGTGTAGCCTGCGAACATCTGCCACTTGTTCGTAATGTGACCCGTCGCGCCCGCCTGGAAGCCGCGCACGCGAATATCGCCTTCGAGCGTGTACTCGCCCGTCGAAGTCTGCGTGCGCGCGTTGTCCATCTCCTGCTGGAAGAAGGCGGACGTCACCGAAAGATTGCCGCCCAGCAGGTCCCACTTCGCGCCGACTTCATACGACTTCGTATGTTCGGGCGAGAGGTTTTGCGTGTTGTTCGTGACCGTGAGCGCTTCGAGCGACGGATCGAACGAGGTGCCGTACGAGAAGTAGTACGACTGCCAGTCGGTCGGCTGATAGATCGCCCCCGCGCGCACGCTCGTGAACGTGTTGGTCTGATCCGCGTAGGCCGGCGCGCTGATCGTGTTGGCGATATGCGCCTGGAAGCGATCCCAACGCACGCCGCCGATGAGCTTCCAGTGCTCGCCGATCGACATGGTCTCGTTGAAGTAGGCCGCGAACGTGTTTGCGCCCGACTCCGCGTGATTGCCGACCGTCGTCGTGACGTTCGATGGCGTCGAGATATAGACGGGGTTGAGCAGCGACAGAATCGGCAGGTTGTTACGCGTATAGGCCTGATTCGTGTAGCTGTCGTGGCCCACCTCGATGCCCGCGAGCATCTCGTGCTTCAGAAAGCTCGTGGTGAACTTGTATTGCGCCATCGTATCGTTGTAGATCGAGTGGTTCTCGATCACGCGATCGTGGCTCGCGAGCTTGATGTAGAGATCTTCGAGCGGCAGGTTCGTGAAGTTGCCGTTCTTGAGCGCCGTGCTCGAAGCAAGCGGGCCCGTCAGCACCGCGCCGGGCGCGGTCTCGCGCGCGTCCGTGAGCGAGTGCGAGAACTGCGTCTGGTTGGTGAGCTTGAACTGGTCGTTGAAACGGTGCTCCACGCGCGCCTGCACCGTCTGCACGTCCTGGATCGTGCGGTCGTCGGTCAGGCCGTAGAACGTGCTCTTCGAAGGGGCGAATGGACGGCCGTTGACCGCCTGCACGCCGTAGTCCGGCATGTCGTAGTTGTGCTGGATAAGCGCCGAGATCGTGACCTCGGTCGGCGTGCCGATGCCGAAGCGCAACTCGGGCGCGAAACCGTAGTCCTTGTTTTTCATCACGTCGCGCGTCGAACCCATCGACTGGCCGAACGCATTCAGACGAAAGGCGGCGTGATCGCCGAGCGGACGGTTCACATCGAGCGTCGCACGATAACGGTCGTCGGTGCCGATCGTGGTCGACACTTCGGTGAGCGGCTTGAGGTTCGCCTGCTTCGTGACCTGATTGATGACGCCGCCCGTGGAGCCGCGGCCGAACAGCATCGACGAGGGGCCGTAGAGCACTTCGATCGATTCGAGGTCGAAGGTGTCGCGGTAGTACTGGTTGCGGTCGCGAAAGCCGTCGAGGTAGATGTCGTTTTGCGCCGTGAAGCCGCGCAGGTTGATGTTGTTGCCGATCTGGCCGCCTTCCGCTCCGCCGATGGTGATGCCGGGCGCGTTGCGCAGCGCGTCCTGGAACGACGTGGCGCCCTGCGACTGCATCACGGCCTTGTTGATCACCGTGACCGACTGCGGAATGTCGCGCAGCGCGGTGGGCGTCTTCGCGCCGACGGTCGAGCGATCCGCCTGGAAGTCCCGGGCATCGCTTTGGGCGGATACGGCGATCGTGGGCAGCGTGGTGGTGTTCGTGGCGCTTGCCGCCGTAGCGGCGGCAGGCTCGCTTTGGGCGAGTGCAGACGAAGCGAAAGGCACAGCAAAGGTCAGCGCGAGCGCACTCGCGAGCGGCGTCCGGTTCAACATGAGGTCCCTGTACACGGCGTATGACCCGGCCGTGCGACACGCGGATAGCTGGCGTGGACGACACGGGTCGATTGGCTGGCTGGGCCGCCCCGAAAGGACCGAGGGAAACGACGCTAGGCTGGCTGGTCTTGTTGTTTGGCCGCGGAAATGTCCACGGTAATGAGAATCGATATCATTCCATATCTTGCATATTCTTTCAAATGGAATTGGCGTTTTAGCGACACCGTTTTAGCGACACCATTGGTGACATCAAGGTAAATGTAATTTTACGAATGACGAAAGAATGGGCACGCCGATGAATCGTCTGATTAAAACCTGTGCGCGCGGCACATATCATCTGCATGCCGAAATAAATTCAAAGCGTTGCTCCAGGCTAACTGCGCTCATTCGCGCAATTGCTGCGCGAGGGCGCCAATCGCCCCGTCGAGCGTAGCGGTGCTGCGCCGGAGAATACCGATCGGCTCCGCGCCGCAATACGCGCGTGCTTTACTCGGTTGCGGGGGATGTGGAAGCGACCGAAGAATGGCAGGAAGGGGAAGCGAAATAAGCGCGCGTTGCGTGGCGGCCGCGCGCTTGCGCGCTTGCGGCCGCCACATTGAAAACCTGCGATCAGTCGAGCGCCCGATCATTCGGATGCGCAAACAGCGCCCGATTCTCGTTGGACAGGGGATAGTTCAGGTTCATCCCCTTGGGCGGCACGGGCTGCGTAAACCACTTCGTGTACAGCCGCTGCGCTTCACCCGAAGTCTGCATGCGAGCGATCACGCCGTCGGCCAGTTTCTTGAAGACGGGATCGTCCTTGCGCACCATGCAGCCATAAACCTCCGAGAGCGGCGGCGTGCCGGTGATCACGTAGTCCTGCTGGTCCGCTTCCTTGGCCCGCGCCCCGTACAACAGCGGCTCGTCCATGACGAACGCGACCGCGCGCCCCGTCTTCACGTTGAGAAACGACTCCGCGTGGTCCTTGGCGGCGATGAGTTGCATGCCCATCTTCTTGTCGTTGTTCATCTCGCGCAGCAGCCGGTCCTCCGACGTGCCCGCCGTGGTCACCACCGTCTTGCCTGCGAGATCGGGGAAATCCTTGATGCCGGAATCCTTTTTCGCAATCAGGCGCACGCCATACTGAAAGAAGCTGTTCGTAAAGGCGACCTGGTTGTCGCGATCCTTCGTGTGCGTGGTCGAACCGCACTCGATATCGATCGTGCCGTTCTGCACGAGCGTGATGCGGTTCTGCGAAGTGATCGGAATTTCCTTGACCGTGAGCTTGTCGAGCTTCAGCTCCTTTTTCACCTCGTCGACGATCTTCAGCGCGATGTCCTGCGCATAGCCGATCGTGTGTTGCTCGCTGTCGTAGTAGGAGAACGGCACTGACGATTCCCGCACGCCCAGGGAAATCACGCCTGTATCGCGGATTTTTTTGAGGGTAGCGCTCGTGGCGTCCTGCGCCTGAGCCGGTGCGAGATACGTGCATCCCATGACGACGGCTGCGAGCGTTGTAACTTTTTTCATTGAGTCTCCTCCGGATGGTCCGTCGGCGCTTCGTGCGCCGCACTCGAGTATTCATGCCTTGCAGCGAGGCGGCAATTGAAATCGGTTACGTCGACATAACTCAAGGTTAAGTCGCCGGTGAAGGCGCGCCGTTCGAAGCGCCGCCGTCGAGGCCGGTTTCGTTGGCAACACGAACCGTTCCGCGCGCCATGACTTGTCCACACATTTTGTTGGCAGCCCTGTGCGTAACCGTTGGAAGACCGCATCAAGTCCTTGATGCGTTTCGGTTAACCCATGGCGTTCCCAATCGCGGCAACAGCGTCTCGCAGCGCCTCGAAACTCACCCGTCTTTTCCACAGATTTTGTTGGCAGCCCTGTGCACAACTTCTGGACAGCGAACCTAAGTCCCTGATCGCAAACGTCAATGCGCCAAGCGACAGAGAAGTTGCACGTTTTGGAGGCATTGGACTTGTCCACAGTTAACGGGGAAAAGTCTGTGCATACAGCCCCCAACATCCGCGCCAATCCATTGATAGCACAACGGATTTTCTCGCTGCCCGCGGATCGGCTCAGACCTGCCTCACGCGTGCATACCCCTAAAGTTTGTAAGGGAAATGCCGTTAAGCCTCGCTGTGTTGTTGGGTCTCAAGCGGCCCCATCGAAGGAATCTCATGCGCAACAATCAACCCGTCACGCAACAGGAATTCGACTATCCCGCTTCGCAGATGCTCGTCTCGGCCACCGACCTCAAGGGCCGCATTCAGTACTGCAATCCTGCGTTCGTCGCGGTGTCGGGCTTCACGAAAGAAGAGCTGATCGGCAAGGCACATAACATCATTCGTCATCCCGACATGCCGGCCGAAGCGTTCGCCGACTTGTGGGAGACCGTTCGCGATGGCCGTCCCTGGACCGGGATCGTCAAGAACCGCCGCAAGTCCGGCGACCACTACTGGGTGCGCGCGAACGTAACGCCAGTCTCCGAGCAGGGCACGGTGGTCGGCTATCTGAGCGTGCGCGTGAAGCCCACGCGCGAAGAAATCCGCACGGCCGAAGCCTTCTACGCGCAAATGCGCGAGGGCCGTCTGCAAGGCGTGCGGCTGCGCCACGGCTCGGTGGTGCGCACGGGACTCGTGGGCGCGCTGCAGTCGCTGCTGCGCGTGCCGATCGCCACGCGTATCGCCTTCGGCTATGGCGCCGTGCCCGCCGTGTTCGCCGCGGCCGGCTTCGCCGCCTGGCAGGGCCTGCCGCCGCTGCCGTTCTGGGGTGCATTCGGCGCGGCCTGCGTGTGTGCGCTCGGCGCCTGGCGTCTGACCACGCGCCACCTCGGCGCACCGCTCGCGCAGATGACCACGGCCTCCACGCGCATGGCCGCGGGCGACCTCACGGCCACGCTCGCGGTCGCGACCAACGACGATCTCGGCGACGTGCTCCAGGCGCTCAACCAGTTGCAAGCCAATCTCACGGCGATCGTGTTCGACGTGCGCTCGCAGATCGACGGCATGCTCGACGCTGCGCACGAAATCTCGAGCGGCAATCTCGATCTCTCGCGCCGCACTGAAATGCAGGCCGCATCGCTCGAAGAAACCGCCGCCACGATGGATCAGCTCACGACCACCGTGCAGGCCAACGCCGAAGCCAGCGCCCGCGCGCTCGATCTCGCGCGCGACGCGCAATCCGCCGCGGCCGAGGGCGGCTCGATCGCCGCGCAGATGGAGCGCACGATGACGGGCATCACCGACGCGTCGCGCCGGATCAGCGACATCACCGGCGTGATCGACGGCATCGCGTTCCAGACCAACATCCTCGCGCTCAACGCTGCCGTCGAAGCCGCGCGCGCCGGCGAGGCCGGCCGCTCGTTCGCCGTGGTGGCGGGCGAGGTGCGCATGCTCGCGCAGCGCTGCGCGGCGTCGGCAAGAGAGATCAAGCAGGTCGTGGACGCCAGCGTCAACGAGATCGCCGAGGGCACGCGCCTCGTCGGCAACACGACCGCGCAGATGCGCTCGATCGACGAAGCCGTGAGCCGTGTCTCGTCGATCATCACCGAGGTCGCGAACGCGAGCGGCGAGCAGGCCGAAGGCATCCGCCAGGTCAATCAGGCCGTCGCGCATCTGGACAGCGCCACGCAGCAGAACGCCGCGCTCGTCGAGCAGGCCGCCGCCACGGCGCAGCGGCTCGCCGAGCAGGCCGACGTGCTCGACGAGGCCGTGCGCCTCTTTACCGTGGCGGGCGCCGAGGCGGCCACGCGCGCGAAGCCCGCCCGCCCCCCGGCGCGCCGCCGGAGCGTCAATCTTGCCGAAGCGGCCGAGGAGATCGCAGCATAACGACCGGCTCGCGCGCCTCGCCGCAAACGCAGCCGGGAGGCTTCGTCTATTGGTCTGAGAGATCGGCGTTAGTCCCATCTCGACAGTGCGGCGCGCGGGCGGCACCATGAAAACCGTCAGCAAGCCGTACCCCGGTTTGCTGATCCGAGTAACAACGGCGTTTCAACGGCTCGCCCGGCCTGCCCGGGTGGGCCGTTTTTTCTGCTGCGCCCGCCTGGCGCCTGGCATCGCTTTGCTTCGCAACCATGACAGCGGTGCAACGCGCAACGCATTTCGCATGGCCCGTTGCAGGGCGCGCAAAAACGGGCGTTGCCGCGGCGAGTCGCGTTACACTGGCTGGCCAGGGTCGCGGCACAGCGATCTCGCTGTGTGTGTCTGCGCTCACTTGCATAAACACGCCGCGCAGCCGACCCCGTACAATGGCTCGACCACCCAACGCACGAGGACAACATCAATGCGCACGACCGGGTCTTCCGGAAACATGACCCTGCTCACCGAGCATGACGACGCGACCGGACGCGAACTGCGTTCACTGCGCCTCGAATCGGCGGCCGACGGCAAAAGCCTCTTGCTGGTCGAAGTCGACGAGCGCAAGCCGGGCATCCATCGCGAAGTGCGTTACGAAATCACGCCGGCCGAGCTGATCGCGGCCATTCGCGCACAAGGCGCCGAGCTGCCCGGGGAATCACACACGCGTTAAGCGCACGGAAACTGCCGGCACGAACGCGGCACGCGCAGTCTCGTGTGCCGCGTTCTGTCGCTTTCCACTCATCGCGCGCATCTCGCGAACACCTCGCGTTTCTCTCGTTTCAATCCGGCGCTTTTTTCACATGCCTGTCCCACTCGGCAGGCATTCTCACGCGCGTACAGGGGGGTCGCTTGCACGCCTTCGAAATGCGTCCATAATCTTTACGTTACCCTCCTATCTTTCCCGTTCCTCGCCTGACGGCGCAACGGAAGTAAGCCGATGCTACATGACCTCGTCGCGCAATACGGGCCTGCGCTGGTGTTCATCAATGTGCTCGCCGGATCGCTTGGGCTGCCCGTGCCCGCGATGCCCGCGCTCGTGTTGTTCGGCGCGATGGCGGCCATGCATCCCGGTTCGATCGGCCAGCAGGTCGCGCCGGTGCTCGGGCTCGCCATCTTCGCCATGCTGATTGGCGACAGCGTGTGGTTCATGGCCGGGCGCCTCTACGGCGGCAACACGCTCAAGACGCTCTGCAAGCTCTCGCTCTCGCGCGACACCTGCGTGAAAAAAACCGAGCGCTTTTTTGGCCGCTGGGGCGTGCGCGTGCTCGCCGTCGCCAAGTTCGTGCCGGGGCTGTCGCTCGTGTCCGTGCCGATGGCCGGCGCGATGGGCGTGCCCTACCGCCAGTTCGTCGGCTTCGACGGCATCGGCGCGGCGCTGTGGTCCGGCACCGGCCTGCTCGTCGGCGTGATGTTCGCGCCGCAGATCGACATGCTGATGAGCGGCGCGAGCCGGCTTGGCCGCTTCGCCCTCGTCGTGGTGGCCGTGCTGCTCGTGCTCTACGCGACCTACCGCTGGCAGCGCCGCCGCCAGCTCATCAAAAAGCTCGCGAACGCGCGCATCACGGTGGAAGATCTTTACCGCGCGATGGGCGCCAAGCCGCCGCCGGTCGTGTTCGACATTCGTTCAGAAGAAAAGCGCAAGCTCGATCCGTACATCATCCCCGGTGCGTTGTTCGCCGACGAGCGCAAGCTCGACGAGATCGTCGGCAAGTACCCGAACGACCAGAAGCTCGTGATCTACTGCTCGTGCCCCAATGAAATTTCCGCGGCCTGGATGGCGAAGAAGCTCGCCGAGGCCGGCTTTACCGACGTGGTGCCGCTACTGGGCGGTCTCGATGCGTGGCGCGACGCCGGCCGCACGCTCGAGTCGCTCCAGCTGCACGCCCACGCCGACGTCCCGGTCAACATCACGCCTAAAGCTGTCTGATCCGGGCGGCCCGCTCCCGAGCCGCCCGCACGAGGAGAACCGCCAGATGGGCACGATCACCGAAGCCGAGGTTCCGGAATCTGCGGAACTTCCTTCCGCGAGCCGCCACTCCGACACGCAGCCGCAACCCGCCGAAGCGCCGTTCTCGACGCTCTCCACGCGGCGCCATCAGATGTTCCCCCAGCTCACCGACGACGAAATCGCGCGCCTCGCGCGCTTCGGCGAAGAGCGCCACTGGTCGGCAGGGGAGTTGCTCTTTCGCACGGGCGAAACCGGCCCCGGCATGTTCGTGCTGCTCTCCGGTTCGGCGAAAGTGTCCCAGCGCGACGGGCTGGGCCGCGAGCGGCTCATCGTCGAGCATGGGCGCGGGCATTTTCTCGCCGAAGTGGGCCAGCTTTCGGGCGGCCCGGCGCTCGTGGACGGCACGGCGCTCGAACCTGTCGATGCGATCCTGATTCCGCCCGAGCGGCTGCGCGCGGCCATCGTCGCCGAAGCCGAACTCGGCGAGCGCATCGTGCGCGCGCTGATCCTGCGCCGCGTCTCGCTGATCGAAAAGGGCGCGGGCGGCCCGATTCTCGTGGGCAAGCACGACGATCCCACGCTCGTTGCGCTGCAAGGCTTCCTTTCGCGCAACGGCCATCCGTATTCCGTGCTCGACGAGCGCGACGAAGGCATGCTTTGCGGCGTGATCGAGCGCTTCGCCGCGCGCTGCGAGGACCTGCCGCTCGTGATCTGCCCCGATGGCTCGGTGCTGCGCCGTCCCAGCGCGCCCGAACTGGCCACGTCCCTCGGCATCCTGCCCGAACTGGACGGCGAGCGCGTCTACGACGTCGCCGTGGTGGGCGCCGGACCGGCCGGTCTCGCCACGGCGGTCTATGCCGCTTCCGAAGGCCTTTCGGTGATCGTGCTCGACTCGCGCGCGCCCGGCGGCCAGGCGGGCGCCAGCTCGCGCATCGAAAACTATCTGGGCTTTCCCACCGGCATCTCCGGCCAGGCGCTCGCGGGCCGCGCGTTCGTGCAGGCGCAGAAGTTCGGCGCGCACGTGGCCATTCCGGTCTCGGTGCGCAAGCTGATCTGCGATGAGGAACCGCGCCGCCTCGAAACCTGTAGCGGCGACGTGCGCGCGCATACGGTCGTGATCGCGAGCGGGGCCGTGTATCGCAAGCCCGCGATCGAGGGCATCGATCGCTACACGGGGCGCGGCATTTACTACTGGGCCTCGCCGGTCGAGGCGAAGCTTTGCAAGCACGAGAACATCGTGCTCGTGGGTGGCGGCAATTCGGCGGGCCAGGCGATCGTCTATCTCTCCACGCACGCGCGCCAGATCGACGTGCTGATCCGCAAGGCCGGTTTCGAATCGACGATGTCGCGCTATCTGATCGACCGGATCGCCTCGCTCTCGAATGTGCGCGTGCATGGGCACAGCGAGATCGGCGGCCTCGACGAAGACACGAGCGGCCTCGCCGCGGTGCGCCTGAAGATGCCGTGCCCGGAGGGCGTCGACCATTTCGATTCGCGCCATCTGTTCCTCTTCACGGGCGCGGACCCGAACACCGGCTGGCTGCGGGAATGCGGCGTGGAGCTCGACCCGCACGGCTTCGTGCTGACCGGCGACAACGAGTCGTGCAGCCTCGCGACTTCGGTGGAAGGCGTCTACGCGATCGGCGACGCGCGCGCGGGCTCGACCAAGCGCGTGGCCGCGGCGGTGGGCGAAGGCGCGGCCGTGGTCGCGCAGATCCACCAACGGCTCGCGGCGCTGCGGCCGGTGACGGTGGTCGCGGGCGTCCATGCGTGAGCGCGCTGCGGAGGTTGCAGAAGCGCCCACGCTTGCCGAAGCCGGTTCCTCGCTAGTGCTGCCGCTCGCGGCGGCCCGCACGCTGCACCTCGCGGCGCAGGGGCTGCTTGCGCCGCCGCGCCGCAAGGCGACCCAGGACGACGTGCTCGACGCGATCCGCCGCATGGCGCAGTTGCAGATCGACACGATCCACGTGGTCGCGCGCAGTCCCTATTTCGTGCTGTTCAGCCGCATCGGCGCGTTCGAGCCGGCGTGGCTCGACGCGCACCTCGCGCAAGGGCGCCTGTTCGAATACTGGGCGCACGAGGCCTGCTTCCTGCCCATCGAGGACTACGGGCTGCTGCGCCATCGAATGCTCGATCCTTCCGGCATGGGCTGGAAATACGCAGCCGAGTGGCATGACCAATACCGCGACGAGATCGACGCCCTGCTCGAGCGCATTCGCGCCGGGGGCGCCGTGCGTTCCGCCGACTTCGCGCGCGCCGAAGGCGCCAAAGGCAGCGGCTGGTGGGACTGGAAGCCGGAGAAGCGGCATCTGGAAGTGCTGTTCGCAACCGGCGCGCTGATGGTGGCCCAGCGGCACAACTTCCAGCGCGTGTACGACGTGGCCGAGCGCGTGCTGCCGCACTGGAACGACGCGCGCGACCTGCCGCCACGCGCCGACGCGGAACGCGAGCTGCTGCTGCGCTCCTGCCGCGCGCTCGGCGTGATCCGCGCGGACTGGGCCGCCGACTACTTCCGCCTGCCGCGCCGCCCGTATGCCGATGCCCTGCACGCACTCGCCGACGCGGGCGAGCTGCTGCCCGTGCGCGTGGAAGGCTGGAAGCACGACGCGTTCGTGCATCGCGAGCACGCGGCGCTCATCGACGAAGCGGCGAGCGGCAAGCTCGCCTCCACGGTCACGACCCTGCTCTCGCCCTTCGATCCGGTGGTGTGGGATCGCAAGCGCGCGCTCGCGCTATTCGATTTCGATTACGCCATGGAATGCTATGTACCGGCCGCGAAGCGCAAGTACGGTTACTTCGTACTACCGATCTTGAATCGCGGGCGATTGATCGGGCGCATCGACGCGAAGGCGCATCGGGGGCAGCAGGTGTTCGAGGTGAAGTCGCTGCATCTGGAGCCCGGCGTGCGCGCGAGCGGCCGTCTGGTTGCCGACTTGCGCCGCGCGCTGCAGCGTTGCGCGGACTGGCACGGCACGCCGGAGCTGCGCATCGGCGCCGCGCCGGACGGCCTCGCGGCCGCCCTGCTGGCTGCGTGAGCGTGCGGCTGCCGACCCGCCAGAGCCGCCGCACGCGTTAAGAACGATTAGTGCTCCAGCTTGGCGCGCAGCTCGCGCGCGGCTTCGAGCAACCCTTCGTAGCCCGAACGCGCGTGTTGCGGCAGGTCGGGGTCGCCCACCAGCGCGCCCAGCGTTTCGACGAGGCTGAAGACGAGGCCCTTGGCCGCGCCCGCCGCGATCTTGCCGGACTTCACGCCTTCGTCGACGTGACTGAAGGCGGCGTTCAGACTCTCCAGATCCGGTTGCGATGAACCGGCGCCAGGCTTTTGAGCGTCCTGCTTTTGCTTGTCGTCGCTCGTCATGATGAAGTCGATCTCCCTTGGTGAGCAGTAGTCAAAAGAATCCCGCACTTTTCAATGTTATATACCCATCGGGTGCGGGCGTCCATTCGAGGCCCGGCGGCGCGAGGGCCGACGGCAGGCGCACTCCCGAATCTTCTCACCTTTGCCGCGTACACGCCGAGGCGGCGAGCGCGACGGCTTGTCGCTTCGTCACGCCAGGCGATTAAAAAATGCCTTGAAATCAGGGCTAAGGTGGGTTTCGCACGATAGATCGGCAGGTGCCTCGCATCGTTTCTCACGAGCGCCGATGGCGCGTTCCGGCCTCTCCCGCAAACGCTCACCTTTGTGCTTCGAAGCGTGGATTCACGCCGCTTCGAGTGCGTCCGCCGATCGGTTCGCGCTCACCGCATCACGCGCCGGATTGGCGTTTCGCCCTTGTTTTCAAGGTACTTTTGCTCGTGACGGCGCAACCCGCGCGCTCGCACCGTTCCGTTCAAGGTGCGTGACCAGGTGCCAACCTGCTCACTCCCGAAAAGCCTCACCTCTCGCGCAAACGTCCATGTGGGCCGCCGATACGAAGTCTGAACGATGCCGCGCGTTGCGGTATCGTACGTGGATGTCTGCAGATGCCATTACGAGGAATCACACGATGAGCTACGCCACGCACGCGCCCGCCCGCAACGAAATCGACTCGCTGAGCGGGGCCGCCGTCGTCGAATTCGGCACCGACTGGTGCGGCTATTGCCAGGGCGCGCAACCGCTGATCGGCGCGGCGTTCGAGCGCAATCCGCAGGTGCGTCGCCTGAAAGTGGAAGACGGACCGGGCCGCGCGCTCGGCCGCTCGTTTCGCGTGAAGCTCTGGCCCACGCTCATTTTCCTGCGCGACGGCGTGGAGGTCGCGCGTGTCGTGCGTCCGCAAAACGCCGCCGAACTCGACGAGGCGTTCGCTTCGCTCGCGTAGTCGCGCGCGGCCCTCCTACGCGGTCCGAACGATCTGCGCGGACCGCTCCCGAAAAGCCTCACCTTTGCCCGCGAGCGCGCCCGAAGGCGCGCGCCGCGCTCACGCCTCCAGGCCAGCGAGCAGATCGTCGATCGCGCGATACACACGCTCGACCACCTCCGGCCCCACCTCCGCTTCCAGCGCCTTGTAGCGCGCCTCCAGTTCCTTCGAAATCGCTTTCACGAGCTGATGGCTCTTCTTCGTGAGCGAGACGAGCACGCGCCGCTGGTCGTCGGCGAAACGCTCCTTCGTCACGAGCCCAAGCGTTTCCATACGCGCGAGCACGCCCGCCATGCTCGGGCTGGATATCGTGCAGAGGTCGGAAATCTGCCGCGGCTCGAGCGGTCCGCTTTCGTTGAGCGCGCGGATCACGCGCCACTGCTGCTCGGTGAGACCGTGCGCCGTGATGAGCGGGCGAAAGCGTTCCATCATCTTTTCGCGCGCGCGCAGCAGCAGCATGGGCAGATTGCGGTGCGCAACGCGAGTGGTCGGACGCGAAGTATCGGACATGGCGGTTTCAGCTAAACGAGGAATTCGAGGACAGGCCCTGGGGGAAACCCGAAAAATTCTCATCGACGATTGACGACGGATGATAGCAAGCGCACTATCACTCACATATTAGTGTTTCCGTGAAGCCCATCCAAGCCATGTTTTCCGTTGCCGATCATCTGCTGCACGTCGAAGGCGAGGCCTTGCCGCGCGACGTCAGCGCCGCCGCCATGCGCAAGCTGCTCGCCACGGGCACGCGTTGCCGGGCGCCGGTGAGCGGCGCTGTCTACGGCACGCTGCTCAACGACCGTCACGCGCTCGAAGCGCTGGGCGACGCCGTGAACGCGCCCCCTTACAAGGCGCCGCCGCGCGCGCCCATCCTCTACCTGAAGCCGCGCAACACGCTCGCGGGCCACCGCACGCGCGTGGCCGTGCCGGGCAGCGAGGGCGTCCAGGTGGGCGCGTCGCTCGGCGTCGTGATCGGGCGCACCGCCGCGCGCGTCGCCGCACACGAAGCGTTCGATTACATCGCGGGGTATACGCTCGTGGCCGATCTGAGCGTGCCGCACGCGAGCGTCTACCGCCCCTCGGTGCGGTTTCGCGCGCGCGACAGCTTCTGCGTCATCGGCCCCGCCGTGGTCGCGCGCCGGCATGTGGCCGATCCCGACGAGCTTGCCATTGCGGTGAATGTCGAAGGCGGCGCGGCCTTCCGTGCGACAACGGCTACGAACGTTCGCGGCGTCGCCCAGTTGCTCGCCGATGTCACCGACTTCATGACGCTCGCCCCCGGCGACGTCATCACGCTCGGCGTGCCGCATGGCGCACCCGTGGTGCAGGCCGGTGCGCGTGCAGCGATCTCCATTGGAGACTGGGCGCCACTCGAAATCGAATTCGTCGCGGCAGGTGAAGCGCAAGGAGTACAAGCATGACGCGCGGACGCGTAGCCTACGCAGGCGCCATCCACGAAGCCACGCCCGAGGGAAATCGCGTGCGGCTCGCCGACGGCCGCCTGCGCGAGGAGCGCGAAGTCGTCTGGCTCGCGCCGTTCGAGCCCGGCACGATCTTCGCACTCGGGCTCAATTACGCCGAGCACGCCAAAGAACTGCAGTTCTCGAAGCAGGAAGAGCCGCTCGTGTTCCTCAAGGGGCCGGGCAGCGTGATCGGCCATCGCGGCACCACGCGCCGCCCCGCCGACGTCACCTTCATGCATTACGAGTGCGAGCTTGCCGTCGTGATCGGCCGCACCGCGCAGCACGTGAAGCGCGAGGACGCCATGCAGTACGTGGCCGGCTACACGATCGCGAACGACTACGCGATCCGCGACTATCTGGAGAACTACTACCGCCCGAATCTGCGCGTGAAGAACCGCGACGGCGGCACCGTGCTCGGCCCCTGGTTCGTCGACGCCGCCGACGTTGCCGACGTCAACGCACTCGGCCTGCGCACTTACGTGAACGGCGAACTCAAACAGAACGGCAACACGCGCGATTTCGTCACCGGCATCGCGGAACTCATCGAATATTTGAGCGGCTTCATGACGCTCGCCCCCGGCGACGTCATCCTGACCGGCACGCCCGAAGGCGTCGTCAACGTGAATGCGGGCGACGAAGTGGTGTGCGAGATCGACGGTCTGGGCCGTCTCGTCAACACCATCGCGAGCGACGCCGACTACGGGCGCTGATCCGCCAACAAATCGAACACGGACTACGTTAGACATGCGAATCGACCATCTGATCAACGGCCGCGCGCACAGCGGGCGCGACTACTTCGAGACCGTGAATCCGGCCAACCAGGACGTGCTCGCGGAAGTGGCGCGCGGCGGCGCGGAGGAAGTCGATCTCGCGGTGCGCGCCGCGAAAGACGCCTTTCCCGCCTGGGCGGCCACGGCCGCCGCGGAGCGCGCGAAGGCGATTCGCAAGCTCGGCGAGCTGATCGCGAAGCATGTGCCCGAAATCGCGCAGACCGAAACGAAGGACACGGGCCAGACCATTTCGCAAACCGGCAAGCAACTCGTGCCGCGCGCCGCCGACAACTTCAGCTACTTCGCCGAAGTCTGCACCGCCGTGGACGGCCACACCTACCCCACGTCCACGCATCTGAACTACACGCTGTTTCATCCCGTGGGCGTGTGCGCGCTCATCTCGCCCTGGAACGTGCCGTTCATGACCGCCACGTGGAAGGTCGCACCCTGCCTCGCGTTCGGCAATACCGCGGTGCTGAAGATGAGCGAGCTGTCGCCGCTCACGGCCTCGATGCTCGGCCAGTTCGCGCTCGATGCCGGCATTCCGGCGGGCGTGCTCAATGTCGTGCACGGCTATGGCAAGGAAGCGGGCGAGCCGCTCGTCGCGCACCCCGACGTGCGCGCGGTTTCGTTCACGGGCTCGACGGCCACGGGCAACCGCATCGTGCAGGCTGCGGGCCTCAAGAAGTTCTCGATGGAGCTGGGCGGCAAATCGCCGTTCGTGATCTTCGACGACGCCGATTTCGAGCGCGCCCTCGACGCCGCCGTGTTCATGATCTTCTCGAACAACGGCGAGCGCTGCACGGCCGGCTCGCGCATTCTCGTGCAGCGTTCGATCTACGCGAAGTTCGCCGAACGCTTCGTCGAGCGTGCGAAGCGCATCAGCGTGGGCGATCCGCTCGACGAGAAAACCATCGTCGGCCCGATGATCAGCCAGGGCCATCTCGCGAAAGTACGCAGCTATATCGAACTCGGCCCGAAGGAAGGCGCGACGCTCGCGTGTGGCGGCCTCGACGCGCCGGCGCTGCCCGACGCGGTGAAGAACGGAAACTTCGTTCAGCCGACCGTGTTCGTCGATGTCGATAACCGCATGCGCATTGCGCAGGAAGAAATCTTCGGCCCGGTGGCGTGCCTGATTCCCTTCGACGACGAGGCGCACGCGATCCGCCTGGCCAACGACATCGCCTATGGTCTGTCCAGCTACGTGTGGACCGAGAACACCGGCCGCGCGCTGCGCGTGGCCGCCGCCGTCGAAGCGGGCATGTGCTTCGTGAACAGCCAGAACGTGCGCGACCTGCGCCAGCCGTTCGGCGGCACGAAGGCTTCGGGCGTGGGCCGCGAAGGCGGCACGTGGAGCTACGAAGTGTTCCTCGAGCCGAAGAACGTGTGTGTTTCGCTCGGCTCGCATCACATTCCGCACTGGGGCGTGTAATGGGCAAACTTGCGCTGGCAGCCAAGGTCACGCACGTGCCTTCGCTGTACCTCTCCGAACTGGACGGTCCCCACAAGGGCTGCCGCCAGGCGGCCATCGACGGCCATCACGAGATCGGCCGCCGCTGCCGCGAGCTGGGCGTCGATACGATCGTCGTGTTCGATGTGCACTGGCTCGTGAACAGCGAGTATCACATCAACTGTGCGCCGCGCTTCGAAGGCGTCTACACGAGCAACGAGCTGCCGCACTTCATCAAGAACATGCCGTATGCGTATCCCGGCAATCCGCAGCTTGGCCAGCTGATTGCCGATGTCGCGAACGAAATGGGCGTCAAGACGCGCGCCCATAGCGAAACGACGCTCGACCTCGAATACGGCACGCTCGTCCCCATGCGCTACATGAACGGCGACGAACATTTCCGCACGGTTTCGGTCGCGGGCTGGTGCATGTGGCACGACCTCGCCACCAGCGCGCGCTTCGGCCTCGCCGTGCGACGCGCGATCGAAGAGCGCTACGACGGCACGGTGGCGATACTCGCGAGCGGATCGCTCAGCCACCACTTCGCCAACAACGGCACGGCCGAAGCCTTCATGCACAAGGTCTGGGACCCGTTTCTCGAAGCGACCGATCGCAACGTCGTGGCGATGTGGGAGCGCGGCGACTGGAAAACCTTTTGCGCCATGCTGCCGATGTACAACGAAAAGTGCTGGGGCGAAGGCGGCATGCACGACACCGCCATGCTGCTCGGCGCGCTGGGGTGGGACCGCTACGAAGGCCGCGCGGAAGTCGTCACGCCGTATTTCGGCAGTTCCGGCACCGGGCAGATCAACGCCATCCTGCCGGTCACGCCGCTGCCGGTCTAAGCGGCTTAAGCACGGGAGAACGCCATGCCCCATCTCACCCTCGAATACAGCGCGAATCTCGCGGACGCGAGCAGCATGGGTCAGCTATGCGAATCGCTTGCCCACGTGCTCGATGCGCAACGCGATGAAAGCGGCGCACGCGTCTATCCACGCGGCGGCATTCGCACGCGCGCGCTGCGCTGCGAACAGTACTTCGTGGCCGACGGCGATCCCGGCAACGCCTTCCTGCACGGCTGCCTGAAAATCGGCGCGGGCCGCTCCCAGGCCGTGCGCCGGGCGACGGGCGAGGCGCTCTTCGAGGCGATCAAGCAGCACTTCGCCCAAGCCTTCGCGTCGCACGGCCTCGCGCTCTCGCTCGAAATCGTCGAGTTCAGCGAAGAAGGCGCGTGGAAGCACAACAACCTGCACGCCCGGCTCAAAAACGTGAGTTCATGATGCTAGATCAGCAAACCATCTGCGAGCTGGCTGCACGGCTCGACGAAGCGGAACGCACGCGCACTCAGCTGCGGCATTTCTCGCGGTCGCATCCGGAGATGACGATCGACGACGGCTACGCGATCCAGCGCGAGTGGGTCAAGCTCAAGCTCGCCGCGGGCCACACGATCAAGGGCCGCAAGATTGGCCTCACGTCGCGCGCCATGCAGCGCGCGTCGCAGATCGACGAGCCCGACTACGCGCCGCTGCTCGACAGCATGTTCATCCCCGCAGGCAGCGAGATTCGCGCGGACCGCTTCATCGCGCCGCGTGTGGAAGTGGAACTGGCGTTCGTGCTGAACCGGCCGCTGCAAGGGCCCGACGTCACGCTCTTCGACGTGCTCGACGCCACGGCCTACGTGACGCCGGCCATCGAAATCATCGACGCGCGCATCGAGCAGTTCGACCGCGAAAGCAAAGCGCCGCGCAAGGTGTTCGACACGATTTCCGACTTCGCCGCCAACGCGGGCGTCGTGCTGGGCGGCCGCCCGGTGAAGCCGCTCGACGTGGACCTGCGCTGGGTCGGCGCGCTGCTCTACAGGAACGGCGCCGTGGAGGAAAGCGGCCTGGCCGCCGCGGTGCTCAACCATCCGGCGACCGGCGTTGCGTGGCTCGCCAACAAGATCGCGCGGCACGACGAGCGCCTCGAAGCCGGCGACGTGATCCTGAGCGGCTCGTTCACGGCCCCGGTTCCGGCGCGCGCGGGCGATACGTTCCATGCCGATTACGGCCCGCTGGGCGGCATCGGCTTCCATTTCATCTGATCAGGACGCCGAAATCATGGCCGTACCCGCCAACCCGTTCAAGCGCGCGCTCGCGCAAGACCACCCGCAAATCGGGCTGTGGGCCGCACTCGCCGACGCGTACGTGAGCGAACTGCTTGCCAACACAGGTTTCGACTGGCTGCTGATCGACGGCGAACACGCGCCCAATGATCTGCGCAGCACGCTCGCGCAACTGCAGGCCGTCGCGCCCTACCCCACGCACGCGATCGTGCGGCCCGTGCGCAACGACGCCGCCATCATCAAGCAACTGCTCGACATCGGCACGCAAACGCTGCTCGTGCCGATGATCGAGAACGCCGACGAAGCACGCGCCGCCGTCGCCGCGACGCGCTATCCGCCGCACGGCGTGCGCGGCGTGGGCAGCGCGCTTGCGCGTGCCTCGCGCTGGAATGGTTCGGCCGACTATCTGCATCACGCGGCGGAAGAACTGTGCGTGCTGGTCCAGGTGGAAACGGCAAGCGCGCTCGCCCAGCTCGAAGCGATCGCGCAGGTGGAGGGCGTGGACGGCGTGTTCTTCGGGCCCGCGGACCTGAGCGCTTCGATGGGCCTGCTCGGCCAACCGGGCTCGCCACCGGTGCGCGAGGCGATCTGCAACGGGATTCGCACCGTGCGCGCGCAAGGCAAGGGCGCGGGCGTGCTCGCAGCCGATTCCGTCGTCGCGAACGAATATCTGGAAGCGGGCGCGACATTCGTCGCCGTAGGCAGCGACGTGTCCCTGCTCGCACGCAGCGCAAGCGAACTGGCCGCGAAATTCCGCCAGCCTGCGGCGCGCGGCTAACGCGCGTTCATTCTGCGCTCACTCCATTACGCGCGGGCGGCGCTTCATTCGCCCGCTTCCCCGTGCGCCACGAGCTTGGCCAGCACGCTCGCCAGCACTTCGCGCTCGTGCTCGCTCAGCGTGGCGAGAATCGCCTCATTCGTCGCCTTCGAGATCGTCGCGGCGCGCCGGTAGGTGCTGCGCCCCTGCGCCGTGAGCGCCACGAGCACGCCGCGCGCGTCCGCTTCGTTCGAGGTCTTGGCGAGCAGGCCCTTGCGTTCGAGCACGTCGGTGGCGCGGCTCGCCTGGCTGCGGTCGAGATTCGACACGCGCCCGAGATCCGACACCGACAGCGATCCGAACGCGCCCACGCTGAGCAGCAGCCGCGCCTCCGTGAGCGACAGGGAAAGCGCTGCCTCGAACGCGTCGCCCATCGTGCGATCGGTCTGCTTCTTGAGCACATGGAGCCGGTAGGTGAACAGCTCCGCGATGTTGTACTTCCCCGTCATGGATCTTCCCGCCAGGTTTTCACCGGCCGCGAAATGCGGCCACGGCATCAGGATAGCATCGATGAGAGCCCTTTTCTGCAGGCATTTCATGGAAAATATGATGCTTGCACACGCATTTATTTGCGCGTAGGATCGGCCTGATCTGAGCCCGCCACGAGGAGACATTCATGAATGAAAACATCCAGCGCACGCGCGCCGAATGGTGCGACCCCACGGAATGGGCGGCGCGCGTGCAGCTTGCCGCCGTGTATCGCGTGTTTCATCTGATGGGCTGGACCGAGCTGATCTTCAATCACATTACGCTGCGCGTGCCCGGGCCGCACCAGCATTTCCTCATCAACCCGTTCGGGCTCACGTACGACGAAATCAAGGCCTCGAATCTCGTCAAGATCGATCTCGAAGGCAATATCCTGAGCCCGAGCGAATACCCGATCAACCCGGCCGGCTTCGTGATTCACAGCGCGATTCATGCAAACGTGGCAGACGCGCATTGCGTCATGCACACGCACACCACGGCAGGGCTCGCGGTGGCGTGCATGGAAGGCGGCCTCGCGTATACGAACTTCTATTCGGCGCAGTTGCACGACATGGTCGCGTATCACGACTTCGAAGGCATCACCGTGCACGCCGAAGAAAAATCGCGCATCCTGAAGTCGATGGGCGACAAGCGGCTGCTGATCCTGCGCAATCACGGGCTGCTCTCGCATGGTGTGACCCTCGCGCACGCGTTTGCGCTGCTGTGGACGCTCAACCGCGCGTGCGAAGTGCAGGTCGTGACCGATTCGATGCGCGGCCAGACGCTGCCGATCGCGCCCGCCATCACCGAACGCTCGACGCGCGACGCCTTGCAGTTCTCGCCCGAACACGGCGCGGGCCAGAACGTGCTCGACGCACTGGTCCGCCGTGTCACGCGCATCGACCCGTCCTATCTGGAGTGAAAGTTTGAACACACCGAATCAGAAGATCACCGTCGTCGGCGGCGGTGCGATCGGCGGCCTGATCGCGGCGCGTCTGGCGCGCGCGGGCATCGCCGTGAATCTGCTCGCCCGCGGCGCGCATCTGGAAGCGATTCGCCGCGACGGTCTCACGATCGTCGAAGGCGACACGCGCTACACGCATGCCGTCAACGCCACGAACGACGCCGCCACGCTCGGCGCGCAAGACATCGTCTTCGTTTGCCTGAAGGGTCAGGCGCTCGCCCAGTCGGCCGCTTCGCTCGCGCCGCTGGTGGGCCCGCACACGCATATCGTCTCGGCGATGAACGGCGTGCCCTGGTGGTTCCTCCACGGCTTCGGCGGCACGCACGCGAACGGCCGGCTCGAAGCGGTCGATCCGGGCGGTGTCGTCTCCAAGGCGCTGCCGCCCGCGCAGGCTTCGGGCTGCGTCGTGCATCTGTCGTCGTCGATTGCGGGGCCGGGCGTGATCCGCAAGGGCGGCGGCAATCATCTGATCGTCGGCGAGGGCTCGGCGCACATGGCCGAACGCGCGCAGCAAGCGTGCGATCTGCTGGCCCGGGCCGGCTTCGAGGTCACGAAGGCCGCGCCGATTCAGGCCGATATCTGGGCGAAGCTCTGGGGCAATATGACGATGAATCCCATCAGTGCGCTCACGCGCTCGACCGCCGACGTGATTCTCGACGACCCGCTCACGACCCAACTCGTGAGCGCGGTCATGGTCGAGGCGCGTGCAATCGGCGAAGCGCTCGGCATTCGCCTCGCGATGACCATCGAGGAGCGCAACGCGATCACGCGCAAGCTCGGCGCGTTCAAGACCTCGATGCTGCAAGACGTCGAAGCGCAACGCTCGCTCGAAGTCGAAGCGCTGCTAGGCGCGCCCTATGAACTGGCGCAGCGTGTGGGCGTCGCGGCGCCCTCGCTCGGCATGCTCTACGGTCTGGCGCGCCAGTTCGACGCGAATCTCGAAGCGGCGCGCCAGATACGCTAGCCATCAGTCCTCGAGCGGCTTGCCCGTAAGGTCGCGAATAAACGGCAACGCGAGGCACGAGATCGCCACGCACGCCATCACGTACCACGCAGGCGCGAGCAGATTGCCCGTGCTCTTCACGAGCCAGGTGGCAACGGTCTGCGCGAAGCCGCCGAAAATCGCCACGCCGATGCCATAGACGATCGCCATGCCCGTCGCGCGCACCGCGCGCGGGAACATCTCGGGCAGCATGGTGATGGACGGCGCGGCCTGCAGCCCCAGGAGCACACTCAGGCCGCCTACGGTGATCAAAAGACGCGTGGCGTCCGGGCCGCTCGCGAGCCACAGGAACGCCGGGTAGATCGACAGCAAGACGCCCACGCGCGGCCAGAAGATCAGCGCGCGGCGGCTGAACCGGTCGCAGAGCAGGCCCGATACGGGCGCCACCAGAAAGGTCACGACGCCGGAAACGAGCCCTGCGAGCAAGGCCGTGGGCGCGGGCACCTTCAGTTCGTGAATCGCATACGTCGGCATATAGAACGTGACGACATAGGCCGTGACCGTGGAGCCGATCGTCAGCAGGATGCCGAGCGCCGCGCGCCGCCAGTGGTCGCGCAGCACGGCGAGCACCGGCATGCGCACCACGCTCGCCTGCTGCGGCAATTGCTCGTCCAGACGCCGGCGAATCCACATGCCGAGCGGCGCGATCGCCACGCCCATGAGGAAAGGCACGCGCCAGCCCCAGGCGAGCAGCGTGTCGGCGGCGAGGAAAGTCGTCAGGAGTCCGGCCGTTAATGCGCCGAGCGCAACGCCCATTCCCTGGCTCGCAAACTGCCAGCTGCCGAGCAGGCCGCGATTGACGGGCGTGCCCGCCTCGATCAGCAGCGTGGTGGAAGCGCCCACTTCGCCGCCCGCGGAAAACCCCTGCAGCAGGCGTGCGAACACGATCAACACCGGTGCGGCCACCCCGATCTGCGCGTAGGTGGGCGCGAGGCCGATCAGCATACAGCCCAGCGCCATCATGAAGATGGTGAGCGTCATGGCGGGCTTGCGTCCGGCGCGATCGGCATACGCGCCGATCACGACGCCGCCCAGCGGCCGCATCACGAAGCCCACGCCGAAGGTCGCCACCGAGGCCAGCAACTGCCCGTAGCTCGACATGGTGGGAAAGAACAGCTTGCCGATGGTCAGCGCGAAGAAGCTGTAGACGGTGAAATCGAAGAATTCGAGCGCATTGCCGATCGTTGCGGCGACGATCAACTGCGTGCGGCTCAATTTGCCCTTGCGCACTCCGGTCATGCTGACGCTGTTCATGGCTCTCCTCGTCGGCCTCTGGCGGGCCTGAATGTTGACCGTGCAACGGTAGCACTCGCGCGGGCGCACGCGCCACTGATCAAAACCCGCGTAGGCGACAGACCGCACGGCATTGAAGCGTCCCTTTTATCGGCGCCCCGGCGTGCGCACCTCATCCGCGTTCGTAAGGTAAAAGAGGCATACTCCCGGCATAGTCAGCACTCACGTTTCGCGCGCCGCGCCGTTTTTGGCGGTTCCGCAAACGCCATGCGGGCCACCCACCCACAAAGTGGGCACCAAACTTGCGGCAGCGCGTCGAACGTTCCGACGAATCGGGCGGCGGCAGGCTGTGCGCCGCGCCAACGCGCTTCCCGCCGCGCGTTTCGTCCCGCTGTCTTTTCCTCCGCCGCCACTGAAGGGTCGCCGCAGTCGCGACCCGTAAGCCAATGACAAGGATGTCCCTTTCTTCTGCCTTTCGGTTCCCGCGCGCGTCGAGCCTGCATGCTCTCGTTGCCGTCCTCGCCGTTTCCGCCGGCCTGACGTTAGCGCTCGGCGCGTCGAGTGCGGCGGCGGCGACACCGGCCACCGTCGCCGAAGCGCTCAGGCCCGGCACGAGCCCAGCGCATCCCGCCCAGCCTGCCGCGCCCGCCACTAGCGCCAACGCGGCCAACCCGGCCGCCCCCGTGGCGCTCACGCCCACCCAGGCGCAAGCCGCCCTGCAGGTTCTCGACGATCCCGTGCAGCGCGGCCACATGGAAGACACGCTGCGCGCCATCGCCGCCGCCGGCGCGCTGGCCGTGCCCCCCTCGGCGAGCGCGCCGGCCAGTGCGCCCGCCGCGGCCTCCGGCGCGGCGGCGGCCACACCCGCTTCGGCGCCGCTCGCGGGCGCACTGCGCTCCAACGGTCTGGTCGTGCAGATCGCCGATCACGCCGCGCACGGCGCACGCACGATCGGCCAGCATCTGAACCATACGTTCGCGACGCTGCTCGGCCTCTGGTCCACGCGCAACTGGTGGCAGGACCACCTGAACACGCCGGAAGGCCACGCGCTGCTGCTCGCGCTCCTGCGTGTGCTGCTGCTCACGCTGGTGCCCGCGCTCGCGCTCGCCACGCTGCTGCGCCGCGTCGTCGCCACGCCGGAGCGCGCCATTGCCGCGCATCAGGCCGCGAAACAGCGCGAGGACGCCGGCCCCGCGCAAGGCGGCACACCGACGCCGCAGCCACAAACGCCTGAAGCGACGGGCACGAGCCTCGCGCTCGCCGCGCAGGCGAAAGCCGCCGATGCGAAGGCCGACGCGGAACAGGACGCCCTGCGCGAAGCCGCCGGCATGGAACCGGCCGAGGGCAAGGACGGCAAGGACGATAAGGACAGCGACCCGAACGCCGGCCCCAACGCGAACGCCAGCGCCAACGCCGCAGCGCGCGCCACCGTGGTCGCGGCGCAAGCCGAGGACAACGCCGGCGCCACGCCGAAGACCGCCGCGGACCGCGCGAAAGAGGCGTACCACGCGCTGCGTGGGGCGCATCACTGGCGCCTCTTGCAGCGTCTGCCGGGCGCGTTGCTCGTGATGCTGCTCGAAGTCGTGCCCGTGGTCGCCTTCGGCCTGTGCGCCGCGGGCGTGCTGTCGCTCTTCGGCCCCGACGACGCCGCGCCCGCCGAAGCCGTGGGCCAGATCGTCGATACGTACGTGATCTGCCGCGTGATCGTGATGTTCGGCAAGCTGCTGTTCGCCCCCGACGCCGCCGCGCTGCGCCTCGTGCCGCTGCCCGACGACTGGGCCGCTTACGCGCAGCGCTGGCTCGTACGCATCGTCGTGATCGGCGGTGTGGGCGGGGCGATCGGCGGCGCGGTGCCGCTCGGCATGACCGAGGACGCGCATCTCGCGCTCGTGAAGGTCGTCACGCTGGTCGGCCACCTCGCGCTCGCCGTGATGATCCTGCAGTTGCGCCGCCCCGTGGCCGACGCCATGCGCGCCGCCGCCGCGCGCCATGGCTCGTATGCCTGGTTCATGCAATGGTTTGCCGACATCTGGGTTGGCGTCGCGCTCTTCGTCGTCCTGGCGCTCTGGTTCGTCTGGGCGCTCGATCTGCGCGGCGGCTACGCGGCGCTGCTGCGCGCCGGTGGACTCTCGCTCGTCGTCCTGCTCGCCGCGCGCGTGAGCGCCATCGTGCTGCTCGGCGCGTTGAGCCGCGCGTTCGGCTTGCGCGAGGATCAGGAGAAGATGAGCTTCGGCCAGCGCCGTGCGTATCGCTATTACCCGGCGCTGCGACGCATCGTCGTCGTGGCGATCTGGATCGTCACGCTCGACCTGCTGCTGCACGTCTGGGGCCTGCGTCCCGCACGCATTCTCGCGCTCGCGCCGATGGGGCATCTGCTGGGCTCTGCACTCCTCACTATCGTGATCGCCGTCATTGCCGCCGTCGCGATCTGGGAGTTTGCGAACGGCGCGGCCGAGCGGCGCCTGAACGCCTGGACCGACGCGGGCGACTTCGTGCGCGCCGCGCGTCTGCGCACGCTCTTGCCGATGTTCCGCACCACGCTGCTCGTGTCGATCCTCGTCGTGGTCGGGCTCACCGCGCTCTCGCAGCTCGGCGTGAACACCGCGCCGCTGATTGCGGGCGCGAGTATCTTCGGCGTGGCGCTCGGCTTTGGCTCGCAAAAGCTCGTGCAGGACTTCATCACCGGCATCTTCCTGCTGACGGAAAACGCCATGCAGGTGGGCGACTGGGTGACGGTGGCGGGCGTCTCGGGCACGGTCGAGTTTCTCTCGATCCGCACCGTGCGCCTGCGCGGCGGCGACGGTTCGCTCTACACCGTGCCGTTCAGCTCGGTGACGACGGTGAACAACACGAATCGCGGCATCGGCAACGCGGCGGTGAAGGTGCAGATCGCGCATGGCGTGGATCTGCAGCGCGCCATCGACACGCTCAAGGACATCGGCGCCGAGATCCGCAAGGAAGACGCGTTCAAGAACGGCATTCTCAGCGACTTCGCCTACTGGGGCGTCGATCAGGTGGATGGCGCGGCCGTGACGCTCGTCGGGCAGATTCAGTGCAAGGACTCGGCGCGCTGGGGCGTGCAGCGCGAGTTCAACAAGCGCGTGTTGCTGCGCTTCACGGAACGCGGCATCGAACTGGCGAATCCGCAGCGCAACTTCCTCATCGGCATGGCGCGCGGTGACGATGTCGAAGGGCGTACGTATGGCGACGACGATCACGACGACGACGCCACCGACAACGATCGCGCGCGGGCGCAGGCGCACGGCGCTTCGAAGACGGCTTCGCAAGGCGGCAAGCCGCGCCCTGGCCGCGCCGGTGCCTCGGGCGACGGCAATGGGTCGTCGAGCGGCAAGCCGAATTGATGCATCGACACACTAGCCGGTGCGCGCCTTACGCGCGCCGGCCTCACCCGTCGCTTCACTCGGCCGATCTCCCGAAAAGTCTCACCGATACGCCGCAAGCCACCTCGCGGCGCAACGCTGGCAGGGTAAAGTTCTCCGTCTAATCAAGGGTCTGCGAGCGGTGGCATGGTGCGCCGCACGCGCGGCGCGGTGAGTCCCGAAGAAGCTCACCTTTGCCTCTGCCTTCGCAAATTGTGGAGTCGTCCATGCCGAAGATCGACATCGCGAGCGTGCCAAAGCGTCAGGGCACCGGCTATCCCGCGCCATTCGACGCGCCATGCGCCGAGCGTATCCGCCAGCGGCTCGGCGACGCCGGCGGTCTGCGCGACTTTGGCGTCAACTTCATGCACTTGCCGCCGGGCAACTGGTCGAGCCAGCGTCACTGGCATTCGGACGAAGACGAATTCGTCTACGTCGTCGAAGGCGAGTTGACCCTGATCGAGGACGATGGCGAAACCGTGCTGCGCGCGGGGGACTGCGCGGCGTTTGCGAAGCACTCCGGTAACGGGCACCACATGATCAACCGGTCGGATCGCGTCGCCGTGTATCTCGAAGTCGGCTCACGTTCGCCGGCAGACGTCATCACCTGCTCCGACGTCGACATGATCAGCCCCAGCAGTGACGGGCGGTTTCTGCACAAGGACGGCACGCCGTACACCGGCGCCTGAAATGCCATACCGGCAGCGAACCGGGACCCAGGCGGCGCGCCCGATATAATCGATTTGCCATTCAACGAGGACATCTCATGAAATCACTGATTGCCCTGGTCGCCGCTGCCACCGTTGCAACGACCGCGTTCGCCGCCAACCCCATCGACAAGTTGCCGTCGGGCGTCGTCGTCGAACACATCAAGCAAGGCACCGGTCCGCAGCCTACCGCCACCGACGTCGTGCGCGTGAACTATCGCGGCACGCTCGCGAACGGCACCGAATTCGACAGCTCCGACAAGCATGGCGGGGCGGCGACCTTCCCGCTCAATCGCGTGATTCCGTGCTGGACCCAGGGCGTGCAGAAGATGAAGGTCGGCGGCAAGGCGAAGCTGACCTGCCCGGCGGCGACCGCTTATGGCGATCGCGCGGTCGGCCCGATCCCGCCGAACAGCGACCTCACGTTCGAAATCGAGCTGCTCGGAATCGGCCAGTAAGGCCAGCAGATTCTGCAGGCAAAAAAACGGGCGGTTGAGGTGTCACCCTCGCCGCCCGTTCTTGTTTTTGCAAGGGCGCAGGCGTTACGCCTCGACGTCCTCGAAACTGAAGATTTCCGACTGGTCGTTGTACGAGAAGACCTCGCCGTAACGCGCCCACTCGATCACGGTATCGAGCGTTTCTTCGGCGTCGACATCGGAAAGCACGTCCTCCAGCTCCTGCTCGAAGCGCACGCGCGGCGCACGATGGCCGGGCCGCTCGTCGAGCACTTTCTTGATCCGCGCCGCGAGCGGCACGTTGCGCAGCAGGTGGTCGGCGAACATGAGCTTGCGCGCCTGCGTGCCCATCTCCGCAAACACGCGTGCGGGCGGCGTGAGCAGCACATCGCCTTCGCGCACGTCGGCGAAGCCGAGCTGCTGCAGCATTTCCACGATCGGGAACAGGTCGTCGACTTCCAGATGCAGCGAGCGCGCGATTTCCGGCATGTCGGCGCGGCCGTGATACGGCGCGGCCGCCAGCGTCTCGATCAGACCCGCCATGATGTTGGTCGACACGTCCGGCAGACGGCTGCCCACTTCGAGACGGCGAGTCGTGGCCTCGGCGGCTTCGCGCGCCGTCATCTTCGCGTAGATGTCGTCGACGAGCTTGCGGAACGCCGGGTCGAGACGGTTGCGCGGATGCTTGAACGGCACCTTGATCTCGGCCGACACGCGCCCCGGATTCGACGACAACACGAGAATGCGGTCGCACATGAACACCGCTTCCTCGATGTTGTGCGTGACGATCAGCACGGACTTGATCGGCAAACGCCCTTGCGTCCACAGGTCGAGCAGGTCGGTACGCAGCGTTTCGGCGGTCAGCACGTCGAGCGCGGAAAACGGCTCGTCCATGAGCAGGAGCGTCGGGTCGACCACGAGCGCGCGAGCGAAACCCACGCGTTGGCGCATGCCGCCGGAAAGCTCACGCGGATACGCGTTTTCGAAGCCGTCCAGACCGATCAGGTCGATGGCCGCAAGCGCGCGCTCGCGCCGCTCGCGCGCGCCCACGCCTTGCGCTTCGAGGCCCGCTTCCACGTTCTGCAGCACGGTGAGCCACGGGAATAGCGCGAAGGTCTGGAACACCATCGACACGCCTTCGGCGGGTCCTTCGAGCGGCTTGCCGAGCCAGTTCACCTCGCCTTCGGTCGGCTCGATGAGCCCGGAGATGATGCGCAGCAGCGTAGATTTGCCCGAGCCGGAACGGCCCAGCAAGCCGACGATCTCGCCCTCGCGCAGCGTGAGGTTCACATCGTCGAGCACGAGGCGCTCGTCCTCTTTCTTCGCGAAGCCGCGCGAAACATGCTTGACGGCGAGCACTTCCTGGCCGGGAGCGGGCCGCATCGGCAGCAGATCGGATGAGACGATTTTCGGATTCAGCATAATGTCACTCCATCTCAATCGAGGCGCAGCCGGGACTCGGCGTAGGCATACAGCGGACGCCAGAGCACGCGGTTGAACAACGTAACGAACAGGGACATCATCGCGATGCCCAGAATGATCTTCGGGAAGTCGCCGGCGGCGGTCGTTTGTGCGATGTACGCGCCGAGGCCATGCGCGACGACTTTCGTGTCGCCCCACTGCACGAACTCGGAGACGATGCTCGCGTTCCATGCGCCACCGGAAGCCGTGATCGCGCCCGTGATGTAGTACGGGAAAATGCCCGGCAGCATGGCCTTCTTCCACCATTGCCAGCCGCGAATGCGGAAGTTCGTGGCCGCTTCCTTGTAGTCGTTCGGATACGCGCTGGCACCCGCGATCACGTTGAAGAGGATGTACCACTGCGTGCCGAGCACGATGAGCGGCGAGAGCCAGATGTCCGGGTTCAGGTGAAAGCGCACGATCACGATCACGAACACCGGGAACAGCAGGTTCGCCGGGAACGCCGCGAGAAACTGCGCGAGCGGCTGGACCTTCTCGGCGAGCGACGGGCGCAGGCCGATCAGCACGCCGAGCGGCACCCAGATCACCGAAGCGATGGCGATCAAGAGCAGCACGCGCAGGAGCGTGATGAGGCCGAGCACGAACACGTGCCAGACTTCATCGAGCGTGACGCCCGTGCGCACATAGGCCACCACGCGCCACAACACGAACACGGTCAGCGCGATCACGAGCACGGCCCAGACGATGTCGCCGATGCGCGAGCGCTTGCTTACCGTGGTCACGACAGGCAGCGCCTTCGGCAATTGCACTCGGAACGGCACGCGTGCGAGCGTGGCGAGCAGGAAGCCCATCGGCACGAGCAGGCGGTGAATGAGGCGCGTGCGGCGAATCAGGTCGAGCAGCCACGACTCGGGGGCATCACCAGAACTTGTCGTCTCCATGCGGAACTTGTCGGCCCAGGCCACGAGCGGGCGGAACAGGAGTTGGTCATAGGCGAGAATCACGACGGTCATCGCCAGAATTACCCAGCCCACCGCGTGCAGGTTCTTCTCGGTGATGGCCTGTGCGAGATACGCGCCGACACCCGGCAGCGTGATCGTGTTGTTGCCCACCGTGATGGCTTCGGAGGCCACCACGAAGAACCAGCCGCCCGACATCGACATCATCATGTTCCAGATGAGGCCCGGCATCGAGAACGGCACTTCGAGCTTCCAGAAGCGCTGCCAGCCCGTGAGGTGGAAACTTCGCGAGACTTCGTCCAGATCGCGCGGCACCGTGCGCAGTGACTGGTAGAAGCTGAACGTCATGTTCCAGGCCTGGCTCGTGAAGATCGCGAAGATCGCCGCGAGTTCGGCACCGAGCACGCGCGAGGGAAACAGCGCGAGGAAGAACGTGACCGTGAACGAGATGTAGCCGAGCACCGGCACCGACTGCAGGATGTCGAGAATCGGCACGAGCACCTGGCCCGCGCGGCGGCTCTTCGCCGCGAGCGTGCCGTAGACGAGCGTGAAGATCAGCGACGCCACCATCGCCGCGAGCATGCGCAGCGTGGTGCGCATGGCGTACTCGGGCAGGTTCGCGGGATCGAGCGAGATGGGCTGCGCCTTCAACGTGGCGATGGGCGCCATCGTTTCGTGAAAGCCCACGGCCGCCATCGCGATCAGGCCGATCATCAGCGGGAACGCCACGAAGTCCCAGCGGTTCGGCAGCACGCGCCACGCCGAGGCGTTGGCCGTGCGGTTCAGGTTGAAGCTGAACTCCATTAGCGGCCTCCGTTGGCGAGTACAGGCGTGGGCACGAGCACGCCGGCGCAGGCGCGCGCTGCGCGGCGGGTCGTTCGCAATGTGTGGTTGAACTGGTTCATGTCGAAGCACCGGCGATGAGTTATTGCGCGAATCCCTCGCGCAGCGCGTAGGGCCGGCCCGGCCGGCTGGGCATACGCGCGGGGATCCGTTACTGCTTGTCTGATTCAGACCCGAAACACGCGCGCTCGCAGGTCTCGCCAGCGCGCGGCGAGTTGCGATTCCCGGCAGGGCGGCGGGGCGCTCGCACGCTCACGCGCGCCGAGCACATCGGGATGGAGGGTGTGCTGCGTTTGCTGCAGTTGCGACAGATGCGGCAAAAGAAGGCCGAAGTTCATACTGGTTCTCCTGGCGTCGCGGGGGACGCGTTGAGGAGGAAAGCCAGCAGACCCGGCAGAGCGCTTCGTTCAGCGCGCGGCGGCTCGCGTCTGCCCGCTTTCCTCAGTGCAATTCAAAAGGAAGCGGCATAACGGATAACTGTCACTGTCAGACATCGGAACTCCTTATCGTCACGGCGGCTGACCCCAGGGCTTGCATCGAGCCGGTGGCTCGAACGCGAAGCGGCTTCAAGGGCTGCAAAGCGCGCATGTGTCGATCCGCGCGTCGCGCGCAGGGCGCAACGAACGAACCGTGCCGCAAGCGCACATCGATCAGGGCGGGCTTACGGCGCGATGTCGGCCATCCGCGGCGCTTGATACGGTCAAGGCGCTGCGGCGTCGGTCGACGCTATTCAAGAGTGCACGAGGATTTACTGCTGGACGCGCACCATCTGCCTGGCTGGCAAGACGGCGGCTGAAAGAAAGGGAGCGCGGACGTCCTGCCGGTCAGGCAGCGAAACTGTTCGAAGATCGACAACTGCTACTGTCCAAGGCGTCAGCCCCTTTTGTTAAGACGGGCGAATTTTAGGCGCGCCACCTGTCCGAAGTCAACACGATTCGCGTCCCGCGTCAAATCTCGTGCCAATGTCGCCACAGCGCCCGCCGGCGGCCCGCGTCGGGCTCGCCCCAGGTTCGCTCCAGCGCATCCCAGGCTCGACCGGAGCGGCCATGCACTTTTTGGGGATACATCGCCGGCGGCCTTCCGTCCATCGCCTCGATCCGGCTCGTCTTTCGAAGAGGGATCGTTCACTTCACCATACTGCCTGCTGCCCACTGCTTCTGTGCGGCGACGGTCATTCCACCTCGCCGCAAGGGGCGTACCCGACGTGCCCCATCCCTCACGTCACGCGCTCTTGCGCAAGGCCTGCTGGCTGGCATCGCCCGCGCCCATGCGCTCGAGCCGCTCGCTTGCCTCGGTCAGCGCCCACAGCGGCGCGCCTTGCAGCTGCCGGTCGTACACACTCACGAGCTGCGCAACCGCCTCGAAGCCCGCTTCGTCCAGCTGCCAGCCGCCGCCCGTGTTGCCGCGCTCGAAGCAGGCGATCAGCGCGGCATCGGCCGCCCGCACCTGTTCCGGTTCGAGCACGCCATATCCGGCCTCCGCAATCGATTGCGCGAGCACGTGAGCATGGAGCAAGGCGCGTGCGTCGGCGCCGGTGCCGCCGCGGCGCAGCGCGGCGAGCGCGAGATGTACCTGCAGCGCGAGCTCGTTGGCGACCGCGCGCGGGATCGGCAGCAGCATCGACTTGCTGCGTCGGGGGCGACCGGCTTGCGAGCGCTGCGGAAAAGGGATGGTCCTGGCCATGGAAGGGCAAGTAAGAGTCTGTTCCGTGCAATAACGGCACGGCGCGCCGAAGGTTAAGCGCCGACCCTCAAATCGAATGTAACGATCAGTGACAGACATGCGCCGCGCATCGCCTGATGGGCGGGCAAGCGGCTGGCGGCGGCCGGCTCAGCGCGGTTCGCGCTCGCCCCTGCCCTCGGCGCGCCGCGCGGCCATGAACGCCTCGATGTGGGCGATGGCCTGCTCGCACTGCTCGAGGCTCAGGAGGTGGATCGACGGATTGGGCAGGTCGAAGCCCAGCTCCTCCCCGAGCCAGCGGATGGCCTTGCCGCGCGCTTCGAAGGCGTTGACCTTGTCGCGCCGCATCTTCGCGGCCACCAGCGGTTCGAGCGCGTCGTGCAGACGGCTCTTGGCGTCGCGCAGGGCGGCGTTGGCAAGCCGGCCGAGCGGGACGTTGCGCGTGCTGCGCGCGGGCACGCCGATCCAGGCCTCACAGGGCGTGCAGACCCAGAGCGGGCCATGATCGTCGCGATACGGGTAGGCCTCGTCGGCAAAGCGCGCGAGCACCGCTTTCGCGCCGCAGTAGTCGCACAGCGGCTGCGGCAGCGCCTTGACGGGGCGGCCTACGCGCATGCGGCGCTCCTCGGGGCGATGGTCGATGGATGCATGACTTGATGGGTGGATGAGAAAAACGGCGGTCCGCTACTTCCGCTGCGGCGAGCGGGCCCTGGAGCAAGGATAACGGCAAACCCCGGCGCGCGGCAGCGGCGGGACGGGGCGCCGCAGGCGGCCGCGCGCGATCAGTTCGCGCTGGCGGTGGCGTGCGCCTCTTCGCGCTCGAGCGAGCGCGTGTCGCGCAGGGCCGGAAAGAGCCGCATCCACAGCAGCGCGACGCAGATCGTCGCCACGCCGCCCACCAGCACGGCACGCTGCGCGCCCCACCAGCCGGCGGTGAGCCCCGACTCGAACTCGCCAAGCTGGTTCGACGTGCCAATGAAAAGCGAATTGACCGCGCTCACGCGGCCGAGCTTTTCATCGGGCGTGCGCAGCTGCACGAGCGACGTGCGCACGACCACGCTCACCACGTCCGACGCGCCCAGCACCGCCAGCGCCATCAGCGACACGACGATGTTGTGCGAGAGCCCGAACGCAATCGTCGCGCAGCCGAACACGATCACGCCGCCGAACATCGCAAGACCCGGCCGGCGCCGCAGCGGAAAGTGTGCGAGCCAGATCGAGCCCGCCAGCGCGCCCGCGGCCGTCGCCGAGCGCAACAGACCGAGCGCGATGGGCCCGGCGTGCAGGATGTCGCGGGCGAACACGGGCAAGAGCGCCGTCGCGCCGCCGAACAGTACCGCGAACAGATCGAGCGACAGCGCGCCGAGAATGACGGGCTGCGAACGGATGAACGCGATGCCCGAGAACACCGACTCGAGCGTGACGGGCGCACGCGCGGGCGGTTTCGCGCGCAGCGGGATCGTGCCCGAGAGCGTGGCCGCCGCCGCGAACGCGAGCGAGCAGGCCGCGTAGGCCGGCGTCGCGCCGATGCCGTACAGCAGGCCGCCCAGCGCCGGGCCGACGATGTTCGCGGTCTGGTTCGCCGAGGTCGACCACGCGGTCGCGTTCGGCAGCTGCGAGCGCGGCACGACGCCCGGCAGCAAGGACGAAATGGCGGGCGACTCGAACGCACGCGCTGCGCCCACGCACGCGGCGAGCGCGTAGATGAGCGGCGCGCTCAGCCAGCCGCCGACGGTGCCGGCCGCGAAGGTCAGCGCGGCGGCGCATTCGATGAGCTGGCAGACGGAGGCGATGCGTCTGCGGTCGTAGCGGTCCGCCACGTGGCCGACGACGAGCGTGAGGCAGAACATCGGCAGGAACTGCGCGAGGCCGACGAGACCGAGCGCGAACGCGCTATGCGTGAGCGCGTAGATGTGCCAGCCCATGGCGACGGCGAGCATCTGGAACGCGAGCGACGACAGCACGCGTGCGCCATAAAAGCGTTGGAAACCGCGATTGCGCGAAAGGCTGGGCGGGTCGTCGGACGCCGCCTCCGGAGAAGGTGTGGTCATTGAACAGCGGGAAAAAGCGAAAAATCGGGTGCGTGCGCAACGAGGCGCGAAGGGGGAATTTTAGTTCATGCGACGTGGCGCCACAGAAACACGGGGCCGCGCGATTCATGCGCTCCCTCTCTGAATCGTTATATCCTATAGAATACATCGAACGACCATCCAGCAGACGGAGGCAGGAATTGGCGAGTAGTCGGCGCCTCGTAAGCGCAACACCGGCACCATCGATACGGCGGGTGCGTCGCGCACCCGCGCGGGCCGGCGCGGACGGCTTCGCGGCCACGATCACGACGCTGCGTCCCGCGTCAGGGCACGAGCGCGCGGAACTGATCCGCGACCTGATCGACGCGTTCCGGCGCCTGCGCAACAGCATCGAGCGCTTCGAGCGCATGCTCGCGCGTGGCGAAGGCGCTGACGGTCGCGGCATGAGTGACGCGCACGCGGCGCCAGCCGGGGCGTCGCTGCAACCGCTCCTCGTCGCGCTCTCTCGGCGCATCGATCTGGCCCGCTTCGCCCACCAGCGCGAACTCAAGCGCGCGATTCGCGACGCGCGCCGCCTCGACAAGACGCGCGATGCGCTTTTCAGCGACGCGTTCTGTCTCGATACCGAAGCGCTGCGCCGCACCGTGGCCGAACTGGAGCGGCTCGATGCGGCCTTCGTCGGGCTCGGCGTCGAGCACGTGCTCGCGCAGCATGCCAACGCGGCCGAAGCGCACTGTGAAACGCTTTCACGGGAGGCGGCCGCGGGCCGCTCAGTGACCAAAGCCGTCACCGCCACCGCCGTCGAAGCGACGCTCGTGCGCGAACCCGCCGCCTGATCCGTGTCCCTGGCCGCCATCCGGCCTTCGTTATATTCCATGGTATATTGCGCTGTCGGCGCGCCTAGCCGGGGGCGCCTGGCCGGGTCGAGGCACAGCCGCCGCACGCGCCCATGCACCGCCCCGCGTTCCGCAGTGGATCAGAGGTCACCATGCACGCACCGCCGTTCCGCCTCGCCCGCACGCCGGGCGGCATACCCGCCGAAGAGACCACGCTGCGCGGCCTGACGAGCGCAGACTGCTGCGGCCCTTCGCAAGCCGAATTCGCCCGCGCGCGGCAGCGCACGCGCCTCGTCGAACTCGACGCCCATCTGCATTGCTCCATCATCGGCACGTGCCTGAGCACGCACGAGCTGCGCAAGCTCGTCCCGAAATTTACCCGGCTCGACGCCCAGCGCGCGAGCGATCTCGAGATCCACCACGCCGCGGTCGAGCTGGCGATAGAAGGCGGCGCGGGCGGCAAGGCACTGCAAAAGGCCCTCGACACACGCTATGCCGGCGCGGTGCGCCGTTTCGCCAGTGCACGCGACACGCAGGCCGTGCTCGCGCTCTGGAACGAAGCGCTCGCGAACGGCGACATCCCGCCCGCGTACTGGGCGGTGATGACACATCCGGCCACGACGATGGAGGTGCGCCAGGCCGCGTTCGGCGAGCTGCACATGCTCTCGCACCTGGTTGGCGCGGCCAATCGCGCGGACTTGCGCCGCCTCGTGGCGCTGGAAGCAGAAAACGCCGAACTCCGGGCCAAAATCGAGCGCCAGCAAGCGCGTCTGCACGAGATGAGCCGTGAGCGCGACGCCGCGCGCCATGCCCTCGATGCGCAAACCGCGCAACTGGCGGCGCAGCGCGAGACGACGACGCAGCACGCGCAGCTCGAAGCGCTGCAGGAAGCGCTCGCGGCACGCGACGCGCGGGTCGCGCTGCACACGAGCCGCCGCGAGATCGCCGAGCAGCGCGCGCATGCCGATGCCGCCGCGCTCCACACGCTGCGCGCGCAGCTCGACGAAGCCCACGCGCTGATCGACGCCTTGCGCGCCGAAGTCCACGCGATGGAGCAGACCACGCAGGCGCACGAAGACCCGCAGGCCCAACGCGCGCTGCCCGAGGATGCGCTCAAGGGGCGCCGGATCGTCTACGTGGGTGGCAGGCCGGGTTCGAATCACGCGCTCAGGCGCTGGGTGGAGTCGGCGGGAGGCGAGCTGACCGTGCACGACGGCGGCATGGAAGATCGCAAGGGCCTGCTCGCCGCAGCGCTCGCCAACGCGGATCTCGCGGTGTTTCCCGTCGACTGCATCGACCACGATTCGATGAGCACGCTCAAGCGCGTGTGCGAACGCCACCAGGTCACGTGGCACCCGTTGCGCACGGCGAGCCTTGCCAGCTTCGTCGAGTTGATGATGCGGCTACATGCGAACACGACGCCGACGCTTGCGGCGGTGCCCGTTTCGCGTTTCTGCCTGCGCCACGGCTAGGCGCCTGGCGTTGGCGGCAGTGCGCCGCCGCGTCACATCACGTCAGATCGCATCAGGATTTCACGAGTTTGACGAGTGCTTCGATCTCGGCCTCGCAGACCGCCGCGGCGCGCGCCTCGATGCTGCGATACAGGCGCACGATCTCTTCGCCCACGGGCGTGAGCATGCTGCCGCCGCCGCTCTGCCCGCCATGCTCCGAGACCGTGGCCGGCGACTCCAGCGCGCGGTTGAGTTCATCCATCAGCAGCCACGCGCGACGGTACGACATGTTCATGCTGCGCGCCGCAGCCGAGATCGAGCCATGCTCGCGAACGGCCTCGAGCAGCGACACCTTGCCTGGACCGAGCGCGATCGTGCCGTCCTGAATGATGCGCATGCGAAAACGCACCTCGGGTCGGGCCGGTTGCTGCGCCTGGGCGGGCACGCGAGCGTCTGCGCGCGGTTGGTCGTTGGGGGACTTGGTCATGCGCGCAAGGATACACGATGCGTGCCGCACCCCGTTCCCCTCTGGATGGCTAATGACCAGCAGGAAAACAGAAGCCGAAGTCCTCGCAGCCGGGGCAACCGGGCGCCGGGCCCGGCGTGGCGCCCGATGCCAGCGCGAGTTCGCGCGCCAGCAGCTTCTTCCAGCGCAAGCCTTCCACGTTGCGCGCCACGACTTCGGGGAAAAAGCGCTCCAGCATGCCTGTCACGTCATCGCGGCCACGCAGGCCGAGATCGCGCCACAGATGATCGGGGCGCAGGCACGCGTGGGCAATGATCGCGGCGAGGCAACGCACATCGTCGGAGTCTGCTTGCGGTGCGGCAAGCGCCACGAGAAAGTCATGCATTGCGGTGGCGAATGCAGCCTGCGACGCATCGGCCATCACGTGCGTGTGCGGCGCTTCGCTCGTCACCGCACACACGAAGTGCCGCGCCCCGAGCGCGTCGATCTGCGCGCGCGTTAGACCGAGCAACGGCAATTCGCCGCGCACCTCGCGCGCCGCGACGAGCCGTGCGAAGAGCCAGGCATCGGGCGTGCGCGGCGCCTCTGGCGCCCCCGTCAGGGCGTCGCTGCGCGCGGCGGCCAGCGCATCGACATTGCGCGGCGGCGCGCCGGAGTCCTGACTGCCTTGAGTCATTGCGTTCACCTGCGACCGAAGCCGCGTATCAACCGTCTACGCCGACGATCACGCTCGATGCCTTGAAGAGCGCCGCAGCCTGCTTGCCCGCCGCGAGGCCGAGACGATCGACGCTGTCGTTCGTCACGATGGCCGCGATCTGCGCGCCGCCCGGCGCCGCGAGCACGACTTCCGCATTCACCCCGCCCTTCGTAACCGACGAAACCGTGCCCGCCACGACATTGCGCGTGGACACCTTGCTCGCGTCGCCGTCGACCATCAGGATCACCGACGATGCTTTCACCAGCGCGAAGGCCGGCTTGCCAGCGGCGAGACCCAGCGAAGCGGCGCTGCCATGCGTGATGATCGCGACGATCTCGAGGCCGCCGTCGGCGCGCAGCGTGACTTCGTCGTTGACAGCGCCGGCCTTGACCGCGCTGATCTGACCAGAGAAATGGTTACGGGCGCTGGTACGCATGAGGTCCTCCACAATTGAACAGGACAATGAGCCGGGAAAAGACTGGACTGACAGTTTAGCCGTGTCAGTGTGACGCGCACGCGCACTGATCACCAAAATAGCCATTTGAATCAGCACATGAATACAGCAGTCCATCGTAATATATTGGCCTTTATAACGCACGGGGTATCGAACATGTTTATCCGCAAGCTGGTGGCTTCAGTCGTCGTGATGAGCGGTGTGATGGGCGCGATGGGTGCGAGCACCAACGCATTCGCCGACGAATCCGATGTCAACGTGCTCTATGCAGGCTCGCTCGTGAACCTCATGGAGAAGAGCGTGGGCCCCGCGTTCGAAAAGGAAACGGGCCTGCATTTCAAGGGCTATGCAGCCGGCTCGAACAAGATCGCCAATGAGATCAAGGGCAAGCTGCGCCGCGGCGATGTGTTCATCAGTGCGAGCCCGAAGGTCAACGCGAGCCTGACGGGCGAGGCCAACGGCAATCACGTTACGTGGTACGTGAATTTCGCCGAATCGCCGCTCCTGATCGGCTACAACCCGAAGAGCCGTTTCGCCGGCGACTTCAAGACGAAGAAGTGGGATCAGGTGCTGCAGGAACCGGGCATCCGCCTCGGCCGCACTGATCCGAAGCTCGACCCGAAGGGCGCCTTCACCGTCGAGCTCATGACGAAGGCCGCGCAGGCGTACAACCAGCCTGACCTCGTGCAGAAAACACTTGGCACGCCGGACAATCCCGAGCAGGTGCTGCCGGAAGAAACGCTCGTTGGCCGTCTGCAGTCGGGTCAGCTCGACGCGGGCTTCTTCTACTCGACCGAAACGTCCGACCTGAAGATTCCGGCGATCCACCCCGCGCCCGAACTGAAGATCAAGGCGAACTACACGCTCACGATTCTCAACGACGCACCCAACAGCGCCGGCGCGGCGCGCTTCGTGAACTTCCTGCTCTCGGCAGAAGGCCGCAAGCTGCTCGCCGAGCACGGCGTGGATGTGACGAAGCCTGCCGTCAACGGTCAGACCCAGGCGATCCCGCCGTCGGTGCAAGCCGTAATCGACGCCGCACAGCAATGACACAAGCCCCGCAACGTGCCGAACAGGTTGCCGTGAAACGCTCCCAGCCGCTCTGGTGGCTCGGCGCGCTGCTCGCGGTCTACCTGTGCGCGCCGTTCGTTGCGAGCCTTCCGCAGATCGGCCAGGCGGACTGGGCCGGCGTCGACTGGCACGCCACCTGGTCGGCGGTGGGCGTCTCGGTCGCGAGCGCGAGCGTGGCCGCGCTCATCATCCTGGTGGGCGGCGTGCCGCTCGGCTACTGGCTCGCGCGTTCGCGCGCGCGCGGCATTGCCCTGCTCGGCTTCGTCGTGCAGTTGCCGCTCGCGCTGCCGCCGCTCACGAGCGGTGTGCTGCTGCTGTTTCTCATCGGGCCGTATAGCGGCATCGGCCAGCTCTTCGGCGGCTCGCTTACCGACTCCTTCACGGGCATCGTGCTCGCCGAGACCTTCGTGGCCGCGCCCTTCCTGATCGTCGCGGCACGCTCGGCGTTCAGCGCCGTCGATCCCGTGTACGACGACGTCGCCGCCACGCTCGGCCATCACGCCGCCAGCCGTTTCTTTCGCGTTACGCTGCCCATAGCGTGGCCCGCCATCCGCGCGGGGCTCGCGCTCGCCTGGCTGCGCGCGTTCGGCGAATTCGGCGCGACCGTGATGGTCGCGTATCACCCGTATTCGCTGCCTGTGTATACCTACGTCGTGTTCGGCGGCCAGGGCCTGCCCGCGATGATGCCGCTCCTGCTGCCGACGCTCGGCATTGCGATCATCTGCGCGGTGCTCTCCGTCTATAGCCGCAGCGCACGCTCGACGCTGGCGGTGAACGTGGACAACGGCGACGAACTCACCGCTATCACGCCGGCCGCCACCGCGGCCGAAAACGCCGGCCTGCGTCTCGCCTTCGCGGCGCGCCGGCAACTCGGCGCATTCACGCTCGATGTGGCGTGGCAGCCGCAAACGCGCCGGCTCGCGATCATCGGCCCTTCGGGCTCGGGCAAGTCGCTCGCGCTGCGCATCATCGCCGGGCTCGAGCGCAACGACGCGGGCTCCGTCACGCTTGGGGCAACCGACCTCGGCGCGCTGCCGCCCGAGCGCCGCCAGATCGGCTACATGCCGCAGGATTACGGGCTCTTCCCGCACATGACGGTGGCGCAGCAACTCGCGTTTCCCGTCGATGCCGACGCGGCCAGCGCACGCTACTGGCTCGCGCACCTCGGCCTCGACACGCTCACCGAACGCCTGCCTCGCCAGCTCTCGTTCGGCCAGCGCCAGCGCGTAGCGCTCGCGCGCGCGCTCACGCGGCACACGCAACTGCTGCTGTTCGACGAACCGTTCGCCGCGCTCGACACGCCGCGCCGCCGCCGTCTGCAGCAGTCGTTGCGGGCGCTGCAACGCGAAGTCGGCGCGGTAACCGTGATCGTCACGCACGACCCCGATGAAGCGGCGCTGCTCGCCGACGAAGTGCTCGTGATCGAACAGGGAAGCGTGCTGCAGGCGGGCACCGTGGCCGACGTGTTCCGGCGGCCCGCCACACTGCGCGTGGCCGAACTGCTCGGCCTGCACAACGTCGGCGAGGGGATCGTGCGTGCCGGCGGCGCGATCGAAACGCCGACGGGACTGCGCCTGCCCTGCGCAGATACCTCGCTTGCGGTGGGCACGCGCGTAATGTGGCGGGTCTCGCCGCGCGCGCTCGTCGCGACGCAGGAAGGCGCCTGGCAAGGGCGTATTGCGGGGACGTCGCTGCGTCACGGCGACCGCTACGTTACCGTCGAGATCACCGGAGAAACCTTCGATATCGCCGCAGAAGATGCGCCGGCATCGCATACCGGCGAGCTGCGCTTCTCGATCGACGCGAACGCCGTGCTTGCCTGGCCGGCGTCGCAGGGCGCCTGATTCACGCCTCCTGAAAACGCTCACCTTTCGCGCCGACGGACCTGCACCGTTGTCGCGGCCGATGACAAAAAAGCCCCGGCTAAAGGGGCTTTTTGCGTAAACGGTTAGCGATTCGATACGCCATTTCGCACCGTTGCTCACGGTTCCCGAAAACGCTCACCTTTTGGCATCTCGCGCTCGAGCACGCAAGGTTTCGACTGCGAACACCTGGTAGTCGGCAATATTCGCATCCCTTAACCTGGGACTACCAGGAAAATCTTGCGCGCTGGAACCAGGTTCTCCTGTCCATCGGGATCACGAAACTTCCGCAGCCGATCGCGCGCGACGGTGATTACGGCACGCTTCGTCGACGAACCGTCGCAAAGCCACGCGCACGGCTCCCGGATCTTCTCACCTATGACCGCGGCACCATGCTCAGATCATGAAGCGGCTGTCTTCCACGAGCACGCGCGGCAACGGTTGCAGGTCGGTGCGCGCAAAGCGCACCAGGGAGAAGGCGCGCAAACCTTGCGGGCTCGACGGCAGCCGAGCGAGCGGGAACATGATCGAGGCGCTGTTGCCCGGGCCGCCGTTCGCGAGCAGGACATTCATCGGACTCAGGCAGATCTCGCGCATTTCGACGTTCGTGTATTGCGCGGGATTCGCGAGCACCCTGCAGATCACCGTGAGTTGATGTTCGAGCGCTTCGCTCTTGAGGCCGAGCGCGGCGATCTCGCTCTCGTTCTGCGCAATCTGCGCCTCGACCTTCGCCACTTCGGCGACGTTTGGCACGGCGTGCTCGCCCAGCATGCGTTGCGTCCCCGCGCCGTGGCGCGTGAGCAGTTGCAGGCGCGTTCTGAGCAGCGCGCGCTCCTGTTCCAGCACGTCGCGGCGCGACTCGTCGGCGCCGATCTGCTCGAGGCCTTCCAGGGCGATCTGCTCGACCACGCGCTGCACGATCTGCTCGCGAAGGTCGCTTTCGGTTTCGCCGCACACGCGCACCTGATGATCGTCGAAGCTCAACGTCGTCTGCATGACATCGGTGTGCACATCGTCGCCATGCTGCTCAGCGCCGAAGGCGCGCCGCTCGTTCAGGGCCATGCCGAGCACCGCGTAAGTCTCGCGCGCAAGCGGATGACTCTCGAACCAGGCATGCAGCTCGGGCGAGCGGCTCAGCACATGGCCGACCTCGTCGGGCGCGGCAAAAAACGCGTGAATATAGGGGTCGCTCGACCACGTGGCGGCGCTCGCTTCGCGCGCGGGCGGCATACGGTCCACCACCTCGCGCACATACGCGACCGATTGCGCGAGCGCGGGGGCAAGCCGTTCGCGCCACTCGGGCACGAGCTTGAGCGTCGGGCTGAGCACGAGCAGACGCCCGATCAGCGTCTGGATTTGCGGCGATTCCGGCACCTGCTTCGCGCGGGCGCGCGGCCAAAGCCTGTCCAGGATACCCATGGATTAACTCCGTTGCAGACCGCTCGGACACGGCGGCGGTGAAGCGCAGGGCGCACAACGAGGCCTCTTGTCGCGAATGACTATACCGCGAATCACGACCCACCCGCGGCGACGCTGCCGCAACGCAGCAACGGCCCGAATTGCGTTCATGCTCCCGAAAACACTCACCTTTGGGTTGCGCAACACGTGGCACATAGCCCTCAATATGGCCGTCGATGTGCGAAACGGTGCGACGAAAAATCGCGCGGCGCACACCGCAGTGAACTTACGCTCCCGCACACGCTCACCTTTGGTTTTCTTTGCGACGCCCACCCTGCTACGCAGGTTTGTGCAGTGCTTCACCCCGACCATTCCCGTATGTACTCACCGTTGAGCATTGCGGCGCGATGACTACCCCCGAATATCCTCACCCACAGACAGTACGCGAATATTCATCTGCATTCCGAATCAATTGGTCGACTAACGCGATTCCATCGTCGGCTTTCCTCTGCCTTTCAGCGACCGTCGCGCACGCAACGAATCGCGATGACATGTCAACGAGGCGTTTCAGGCACGCCAATTGCGCAGGGGCGCACGGCGCGTGCACCGCGGCCTCGGGAAAAACCCCGCTTGCCGCGTGCGCAAACCGCGAAGCATCAAGCAGAAGCGACCTCGTCACGCGTTTTAGACGGTTCGTTCAATTGACAGTGGTCAATGTCATGATCCAATCTTCTGCGCATAAATACGACACAGGGAGGCAGACAAATGTTGGAGAGCATTGTCCGCAGCAGCTTGATGCTGGCCGCGGCCGCGACCCCTTTGCTGGTCGCCTGCGGCGGAGGTACCGCCAGTAATCCGGCACCCATCACCCCGGCGCAATGCTCGGGTTCGTCATGCGCGAACCAGGGCCCGCCCAGTAGCGCACCCACGGCCACGGCGCTGTGTCCCGCCGCGGCGGACATCGCGGCGAACACGTATCTGGGCGGCGCAGGCAGTGGCGAGGTCGTGAGCCTGAACATCGACCCGACGAAGATGACGTACACGCTCACGTTCCTCACCTCGCCCATTCCCGTGGCGGCGAGTTCGGTGCAAAACACGCGTGCCGGCCTCACCATCACGGGCGCCGTGCAACATCCGCCCGCGGGCTCGCTGCCCACCGCCGCGCAGATCACGTGTGCGTTCCAGCTTCAGGCGGGCACGGGGACGATCAACGGCAGCACCTACACCACGGCGTACAACGCCAACAATCCGCCCACGATCTATGTTGGCTTTGGCGTGGCGGGCGGCGGCATTCCGGGCGCGACCGTGAACATCGACGGCGACACCACCGCGAATCTGCTCTTCAGCGGCGTCGCGCCGCGCACGTTCGACTTCTATCCGTTCATCGGCTTTTCGTCGGTGAGCACGAGCCTTGCCGATCTCAAGGGCTCGTATAACGCGCTGCTCTATCACATCCTGCCTTCCAGCAGTTTTGCGCCGGCGGCGAAGGTGACACAGGAGCAGTACGACGCCAGCGGCAATTGCAGCGTGCCCGGCGGCGCGACCAACACGAGCTGCGCAACCGCCGCGAATGCATGGACGGCGAGCACGAGCGGCAGCTATTTCGACAGCGCCGACGCACCGCAGATCGAGACGCCCACACCGTTGCCGTTCCCCTTGAATCTCGGCAACAACGTCATCGTGAGCCGCCAGGGCGGCGCCGGGCACCTGATCCTCGGCAAGCTCAACGGGGCCATCGTGCCCGTGGTCGTACGCACCGGCTACGTGAACGAAACCATCAGCCTGAGCAACCAGATCGCCGTGGACGACGAGTCAGGCATCGCCCTGCTCGCGCCCGCGACGATGCTCAAGTCGGGCGCGTTCGACGGCAGCTACATCGGCGCGGACTCGAACTTCGCCTACACGGCAACGCTCATCAACGGCCAGCAGGCCGGCTTCCTCAAACCCTCGACGATGACGACGCAGAGCCAGTTCACGCTCGACTACACGCAGACGCACCCCGGCCTGATCGGTGTGACCGATTCCCAGGGCAAGGCGGGCAATCTGATTGCGGTGGGCGGCCTTTACGGCATCTTCATCGACGGCGAGGAAAACGGCGGCGTCACGGCCAGTTCGGCGAACAGCGCCACGCCCAATCAGCCTTACTTCGGTGTCGGTGCACTGATCCAGCCACAGTAGTCCATCAGGCGGTCGCGGCAGCCCGATCCGTCACGACCGCCTTAATTTCGCACTACGAATGACAGGCCAGGCGCTCTCGCCAACAACAAGACTCTGGAGACGCGGTATGAACTGGAAATTTTTAGCGGCGCTCTCGATTGCCGCACCGATGATCGCTGCGCTCAGCGCGTGCGGTGGCGGCAATGGCAGCAGCAGTAGCGCGCCGCTCGTGGAAACAGCGCTGTGCCCCACCTCGCTCGACTACAACACCGTCTACACCGGCGGCGGCGGCGACGGCGAACTCGTCAAGCTGCAGCTCGACACGGCCAAAATGACCTGGCAGATCACCTATGTCGAGTCGCCGATCCCGCAGACCACGGGCACCGTGACGCCCACGCGCAAAGGCCAGGTCGCCACCGGCACGCTGACGGCGGAAACCGGTCTCCCCACGGCGAAGCTCAACCAGTGCGCGTTCCGCCTGAACGGCGCGAGCCTCGATCCCAACCGCCCGGCGCGCGTATTCATCGGCGAAGGGGTGGCCGGCGGCACGATTCCGGGCGCCGAGATCGCGTACAAGGGCTCGGGCGGTATTGGCGTCGTGCCGGACACGACGTTCCCGTACTACCCGTTCATCGGCTTCTCCGCGATCGAAACGAATCTCGCGAACGTCGCCGGCACGTACAGCCAGCTCGGCTATCACAAGGTGCCTTCGCAGAATTTCCAGCCCGCTGCGGTTGACGCGAGGATCACGATCAATGCCAACGGCACATGGACCGAATGCGACAACACGGGCGTGAACGCCGGCAAATGCCAGCAGCCCGGCACCAACTTCGCGCAGTCGGCCGATGGCAGCGGCGCGTTCGAAACCGATCACTTCCAGGGGCAGGTCAAGCCGACGCTCGTCACTACGGAGCCGGCCGGCAAGGGCTTCATGATCGTCGGCAAGCTGCGCGGGCAGCTCGTGCCCGTGCTCGTGCGCACCGGCGTGGCGTATCCGCAGGTCGGCGTCGATCCGCAAAGCGGCGCCACGGGCCCGGTGGCCGACGACGAATCGGGCATCTCCGTGCTCGCGCCGCAAACGGCCATCGCGCAAGGCTCGCAGAACGGCGAATACATCGGCGGGGACAGCCAGTTCGACTATCGCACGCTCGCGTTGGAGGGCACCCAGGCCACGCTGCTCGATCCGTTCAACGCCTCGCAGGCCGCGCTCGCCACCGCCCTCGATCTGAACTTCGCCCAGACCGTACCGGGCACGGTGACGACCACGCACGTGGGAGCCTCCACCGGCGCGACACCCACCGGCAAGATGATCTTCACGGGCGGCGTGTTCGGCTACCTCGACATGACGACGCCATCGGACCCGTACTTCACGGCTGGCGCGTTCGTTCAGTAAGGATCACGAAGCAACGTATCGAACAATAACCGGCGCGGCGAACCGCGCCATTCACGAGGTGGCCACTCCCGGCCGTCGCGCAACGCGGCGGCGGCCGGGCCGCAAAGGCGCGCGCAGCAAAGGCGGACGATGCATGCCGGGCATCCCGAAGCATGCATCGAGCCGCCCCGCGCGCGGGTAAGGGCACACCCGCTCCTGGGAGGGACATCATGAAACGCATGGCAGTGGCGGCGCTGACCGCCGGGCTGACGGCGAGCGCGTATGCGCAGCACGCCGGCGACAATGTCGTCGCACTCGGCTGGTTTCACGTCACGACGCAGAATTCGAGCACGCCGCTCACCACGGACGTCGCGCCCGTGCCGATCAACACGCCGCTGCGGCTGCCCAGCTCGTTCACTTCGGCGGGCACGGGGCTTTCGGCATCGAACGCGGATACGGTCGGCCTCGTCATCAGCCACTTCTTCACGGACCATATCGCGCTTACCTCGGTGGCGGGCGTGCCGCCCACCTTCAAGCTCTATGGTCACGGCACGATCAAGCCGCCAGGCCCAGCGGGCGCGCTCGGCAGCCAGAATCTCAACGATCCGGCAACGAACCCCATTGTCGGCAGCGTGCGCCAATGGAGCCCGGCGCTGATCTTCCAGTACTACTTTCGCGACGCCGATGCGAAATTCCGCCCGTTCCTCGGCATCGGCGTGTCGTACAACTGGTTCTCGGATATCCAGCTCAACCCGAACTTCGTGAAGGCCACCCAGGACGATCTCGGCTCCGTGCTCGCGGCGGGCGCGGGCAAGCCAGGGCAAACGCAGATCAGCGCGAAGGCGTCGTCGTCGTGGTCGCCGGTTTTCAATCTCGGGGCGACCTACAACGTCACGAAGCATCTGGGGATCGTTGCGTCGGTCACCTATATTCCGCTGAAGACGACGTCATCGGTGATCGTCAAGGCTGCGGACGGCAGCGAGCTCGGCGTGAGCCGGGCCGACCTCAAGGCCGATCCGATCATCTCGTTCCTTGCGCTCTCTTACCGCTTCTAGGGGCGCGCCGGGCCGGCGCAACAGCGAGGCGGCGCCTGCGCGTAAGGGCGAGAAAGGGCACGCCCGGGCACGGACCTGAGCGTGTACCCAGGCGCGCTCGCGTGGGCCGGGCCGCTCGCGCTAAAATCGCTGCATGCCGAAAACGCCCAAAGCCCCCGTGACCGATACCGCGCCCGAGCGCGTCACCGACAGCGAATACACCGTCGACGAACTCGCTCGCGTGGCGGGCACGACGGTGCGCAACGTGCGCGCCTATCAGGACCGCGACCTGCTCATGCCGCCCGAGAAGCGCGGGCGCGTCGGCATTTACAACGACTCGCACGTTGCGCGGCTCAAGCTCATCAACCACCTGCTGGCGCGCGGCTACACGCTCGCCAACATTCAGGACCTCATCCTGGCGATCGACGACGGCGGCGACCTGCGCTCGATCCTCGGCCTCGAGAATGCGATTGGCGGTCCGTGGTCGCACGCGCGGCCGAAAACATATTCGCTGCCGCAGCTCATCAAGCTGTTCGGGCCGCAGGCGCCGAGCAGCCTTGCGCGCCTCGCAGACCTCGGGCTGCTCGAACGCCAGGGGCTGTCGTTCGTCTCGCGCAATCCGGGCATGCTCGACGCGGCGGCCGCAACCGTGCGCGAAGGCATTCCCGCGCGCGAGCTGCTCGACGTGCTCGAAGAAACGCGTCCGCATTTCGACGCCATCGCGCGCGTGCTGGTGGAAATGGTCGTGCGCCATCTGGACCGCTACGATCAGGGCGCGCTGCCGCCCGCCACGGACATGCCCGCGCTCGTCGACGCGATCTGGCGGCTGCGCCCGCTTTCCACGGTGTTCGTCGAGCACGAGATCCTGCGCGCGCTCGAAGCGCAGTCGAGCGACTATCTGGGCGGCCGGGTCGCGACGATCCTCGACAAGACGCTCGGCCGCGAGCGTGCGAGCGAGGCCGCGCCTTCGCCCGCTTCCGCGCCTGCCAGCGCCGCGAAGAAACGCGCGCCCAAAGCCGCGCCTCGCAAGAGCGCCGCGCGCGCGCCGGCTGCAGCGAAACCGGCTCGCCCGGCGAAGAAAACCGCGCTCAAGAAGCGCTGAACGCGCACGTCCTCCCTGCTGGTTTCTGCTTTGCCGAACGTGTGAAAGGCCCCGCCAGGCGGCCTTTCGCGCGCTCGCGCCCCCTTTGCGCCCCTACGGTTGTTGATGAGTTAGAGCGCTGAATCTAGCCCCTTGCGCATCGACGTCGATCGCACTATGTTTACATCCATCAATGTCACAGTCATAGATGGATCGACAACAGGGAGACGCTCCGGATGAACGCACCCGCCCGTACCGGCGACGCGATCGGCATCGCCATCATCGGCACTGGCTTTGCCGGCCTTGGCATGGCGATCCGCCTGCTGCAAAGCGGCAACCAGGACTTCGCGGTGTTCGAGAAGGCCGACTCCGTGGGCGGCACGTGGCGCGACAATCATTACCCCGGTTGCGCCTGCGACGTGCAATCGCACGTGTACTCGTTCTCGTTCGCACCCAATCCGCGCTGGACCCGCATGTTCGCACCGCAGCCCGAGATTCGCGCCTATTTGAACCGCTGCGTCGATCGCTTCCGGCTTTTTCCGTGGCTCAACTTCGGGCACGCACTCACGAACGCGACATGGGACGAGGCCGCGCACTGCTGGCGCCTCGCGTTCGCCAATGGCCGGCGCCTCACCGCTCGCGTGCTGATCTCGGGCATGGGCGGCCTTTCGCGCCCCGCGTTGCCGGCGATCGAGGGACTCGACAGCTTCGAAGGCAAGACCTTCCACTCGCAGCACTGGGACCACGGCTATGCACTCGAAGGCAAGCGCGTCGCGGTCATCGGCACGGGGGCAAGCGCCATCCAGTTCGTGCCGCAGATCGCGCCGCGCGTGGCGCAGCTCTCGCTCTTCCAGCGCACGCCGCCGTGGATCATGCCCAAGCCCGATCGCGCCATTTCGGGCTTCGAACAATGGCTGTTCCGCACGCTGCCCTTCACGCAAACGCTTGCGCGCGCAGGGCTCTACTGGCTGCTCGAAACGCGCGTGCTCGGCTTCGCGGTGCATCCCGCGCTGATGAAGAACGTGCAGAAGCTCGCGTTGCGCCATATCCGCCATCAGGTGCCCGATCCTGAACTGCGTGCGGCCGTGACGCCCGACTACACGATAGGCTGCAAGCGCGTGCTCATTTCGAACGACTACTATCCGGCGCTCTCGCGCAAGAACGTGCAGGTGGTGACGAACGCGATCGAGCGGGTGGACCGCACCGGTGTCGTGACCGCCGATGGCGTGCATCACGAGGTCGATTGCCTGATCTACGGCACCGGCTTTCAGGTGGCCGATCCCTTCCCGCCGGGCACGATCGTGGGCCGCGGCGGCATCGATATCGTCGAGACCTGGCGCAACGGCGCGCATGCCTACCTCGGCACGAGCTTGCCTGGTTATCCGAACTTTTTCATGCTGGTCGGCCCGAACACCGGACTCGGCCACAACTCGATGGTGTTCATGATCGAATCGCAGATCGAGTACGTGCTCGGCGCGCTCGCCGCCATGAAGCACGACGGCGCCGATTCGCTCGAGGTGCGGCCTTATGTGGAAGCGCGCTACAACGAGCGCATCCAGAACAAGCTTGGCCGCGCGATCTGGTCGGTGGGCGGTTGCAGGAGTTGGTATCTCGACCCCCGCACCGGCCGGAACACGACGCTGTGGCCCGGTTTCACCTGGCGCTTTCGCCGCGCCACGGCGCACTTCTCCCTCGCCGATTACCAGGTCTATCGCGCGCCGCATGCCGCGCAGGACGAAGCGCCGCTCACCGTCGCCACGCAACCCACCGAGGCCGCCTGACCAGGCGCAATCGCCCCACCCGGAGCCCGCCCATGAAACGCTTTGACAACAAGGTCGCCGCCATCACCGGAGCCGGCTCGGGCATGGGCCGCGCGCTCGCGCTCCAGCTTGCCGGCGCCGGCTGCCATCTCGCGCTCGCCGACCGGAACGCCCCGGCGCTCGAGGAGACCGCCCGCATCGTGGGCGCGCTTGCCCCTTCGGTGCGCGTGAGCACGCGCGTGCTCGACGTGAGCGAGCGCGACGCCGTATTCGCGTGGGCCGACGAGACGGCGGCCACGCACGGTGGCGTCAATCTCGTCTTCAACAACGCGGGCGTCGCGCTGTCGAGCACCATCGAAGGCATGGCGTACAGCGATCTCGAATGGATCGTGAACATCAACTTCTGGGGTGTCGTGCATGGCACGAAAGCATTTCTGCCGCATCTGAAGGCATGCGGCGAAGGGCATATCGTCAATACCTCGAGCGTGTTCGGTCTTTTCGCACAACCAGGCATGAGCGGCTACAACGCGACCAAATACGCCGTGCGCGGCTTCACCGAAGCGCTGCGCCAGGAACTCGACATGATGCGCTGCGGCGTGTCCGCGACCTGCGTGCATCCGGGCGGCATCCGCACGAACATCGCGCAATCGAGCCGCGTCGCGCCCAACATGGTGGGCTTCATGGTGGCTAGCGAGCAGCAAGGCAAGGACGACTTCGAGAAGTTTTTCATCACCACCGCCGACGACGCGGCCCGCGCCATCCTGAGCGGCGTGAAGCGCAACGCGCGGCGCGTGCTGATCGGCCGCGACGCGCGCGCGGCGGACTGGCTCGCGCGCACGCTGCCCGCCGCCTACCAGGCACTGGTCGTGTTGAGCGCGCGGCGCGAAGCCGCGAAGGCACGCCGCCGCGCCGCGCGCGGGTCGGCCGCCACGCCATGAACAACAGCAGGCACACAACAGGGAGCCATAACATGATGCCGATACGGCGCGACATCCGCTTTGCATTGCCGCCCGAGAGGGCGTGTGACTGGCACGTCGAGGGCGTGCCGGTCACCCACTTCTTCAACGCGCTTTCGCTGCTCTTTCCCGCGGGCGAGCGCTTCTTCATGGATTCGGTGCGGCATTATCGCGACCGCATCGAGGACCCCGAACTCAAGAAGCAGGTCATGGGCTTCATCGGTCAGGAAGCGATGCACACGCGCGAGCACGTCGAGTACAACGACTTGCTGCAGGCGGCAGGCTTGCCCGCGCACAAGCTCGACAAGCGTCTGTGGGCCATCCTCAATTTCGCGCGCAAGGTGTTGCCGCCTTCGCTGCAACTCGCGCAAACCGTGGCGCTCGAACACTACACGGCCATGCTCGCCGACCTGCTGCTCGCCGACACGGGCACGCGTATCGAAGGCTCGGTGGCGGGCTACAAGCAGATGTGGCTCTGGCACGCGCTGGAGGAAACCGAGCACAAGTCGGTCTCGTTCGATGTCTGGAATCTCGTGATCGAGCCAGGCGTCAAGCGCTATCTCATGCGAACCGGTACGATGCTCGCCACCACGGTTCTCTTCTGGCTCATCGTGTTCGACTATCACCTGGCGCTCTTGCGCGCGCACCGCCGACGCCAGGGCAAGGGGCGCGGCATGTGGAAGCTCGTGAAGTTTCTCTACGGGCCGCGTCACGGCGTGTTTTCCGGCATCGCGCTCGAATGGCTGCGCTTTTTCAAGCCCGGCTTTCATCCGTGGGATCACGACAACCGGCGGCATCTCGCGCGCATTGACGGCCTCGTTGCGCAGATCGACGAGGCCAACGCGCAGTACGCCTCGCGCGCCGCCCCGCGCCGCGTGCCGCTGCATCCGGCGGCAACGCCGCGCGCGGTGTGAGCCACGTCATGCGCGGCGCGCCCGAACCCGTGTTCGTCCAGTCCGACGACGTGCGCCTCGCGGTCTACGTCAGCGGGCCCGTCGATGCGCCGCCCGTCGTGCTCGTACACGGCTACCCCGACTCGGCGCGCATCTGGAGCGCGCTGCGCAGCGAACTGGAGACGCGCTTTCGCGTGATCGCCTACGACGTGCGCGGCATGGGGGCCTCCGAAGCGCCGCGTGCGCAGTCTGGCTACGCGCTCGCGCAACTCGCGCGCGATCTGTTTGCGGTCGCCAATGCCACCTGCGGCGCGCAGCCATTTCATCTGCTGGCGCACGACTGGGGGTCGATCCAGTGCTGGGAGGCCGTGACCGATCCGGCAAACACCTCGCGCATCGCTTCGTACACCTCGATTTCCGGTCCTTGTCTCGACCATGTGTTTCTCAAGCCGCGCGTTCCCGCGCAATTGCTGAAGTCGTGGTACATCGCATTCTTTCATCTGCCGCTCGTGCCCGAACTCGCCTGGCGGCTCGGCGGCGCAGCGTTGTGGCCGTGGTGGCTGCGCAAGACCGAGCGCGTGCGCGTCGAGCCTGATCCCCGGCAGTTGCGCAACGCGCTCAACGGGCTGCAACTCTATCGCGCGAATTTTCTTGCGCGTGCGCGGCGCCCGCGCGAGCGCCGCACGCGTATTCCGGTGCAGTTCATCGTGCCGCGTTTCGACCGCTATGTGACGCCGGCCATGTCCGAAGGCATCGAGCGCTGGCTTGGACAACATCAGCGCGAGATTATCGCCGCGCCGCATTGGGCCGTGGTGAGCGAGGCACGGCAGATCGCGGCGCGCTTCACGCGTTTTGCCACGTGCGCTTCGCCTCGCGCACAAGGCTTCGAACCCAACCTGCACTCTGAGGACCGCCAGTGAACCCACTTGCCCTGCCTGCCGCGGTCATTGCCGCCGGCGCCGCTCTCGTCGCAGGAAGCGCCGCGCTCGCCGCATTCTCGCGACGCGCCACGCGCCGCATCGAAGCCGCCGTGCCGATGGACGGTCAACTGATCGACATCGACGGCGACCGGATTCATTACGTCGAATACGGCAGTGGGCCGCCCATGGTGTTCATTCACGGTCTGAGCGGGCAAATGCGCAACTTCGCGTGGCTGCCCATGCAGGCGCTCGCGCGCGAACATCGCGTGATACTCATCGACCGCCCGGGCTCCGGCTACTCCACGCGCGGGCCGCACGCATCGGCGACCATCCGCGCGCAGGCGCGCACGGTCGCGCGCTTCATCGAAGCGCTGGGTCTCGAATCGCCGGTGCTCGTCGGGCATTCGCTGGGCGGGGCAATCGCGCTGGCCGTGGCGCTCGATCATCCGCACGCCGTTTCGCGGCTGGCATTGATCGCGCCGCTCACGCACGTACAAACCGAGGTGCCCAGGGCCTTTCGCGCGCTCGTGCTGCGCTCGCACGCCGTGCGCCGCTTCGTGGCGCGCACGTTCGCGACCCCCATCGGACTCGCGACCAGTTCCGCCGTCCTCAAGCAGGTGTTCGCACCCGAGGCCGTACCGGGCGATTTCCGCACGCGCGGCGGCGGACTGCTGAGCTTGCGGCCCAGCGGCTTCTACCACGCCTCGGCTGATCTCATCGCGATTGAAGACACCGACGATCTCGCGCAGATGGAGCGACGCTACGCACAACTGATCGTTCCCGTCGATGTTTTGTTTGGACGCGACGACATCGTACTGAATTGGACCCGACACGGCGACGCGCTGAGCCGCCTCACGAGCCAGGTGACGCTCAAGGTGGTGAGCGGCGGCCACATGCTGCCCGTCACCGCGCCGTCCACGACCTATGACTGGCTGCTCTGCGCGCTCGCGGGCACGGTGCAAGCGGGCCACGCGCGCGCGATCGAGGCGGATCAGCCGGGCACGGACACCGGTTCGCCGGCACCGGGCGTGCTGGGCAATCCGTCTGCGACTTAGCCGACCTCGCCACGCGGCGTGCGCTGCGTGAAGAGGAAACCGCGAAGCTGAAAAATGCGTCGGCCCGCGTGCGAACGCGCGGGCCGCAAGCATTCATCAAGGGAGACAGGCAATGAAAGTTCAGAAAGCGCGGACGTTCATCGCGTGTGCGGTGCTTGCGCTCGCCAGCGCCACGGCATTCGCCCAGAGCGACGGCACAGAAACAGGCAACGCATCGCCAGGCGCGACGTCCGCCGCCGAAGTCGCGAAACTGAGCGTCGATCAACAGGTACGCTGGCTGCAGCGCGCGCAGAAGACCGACGCGCTCACGAAGCTGGACGACGCGCAGCTCACCGCGCTCTTCGAGGCGTTCGATCCGCTCGTCGTGCCCACGCTCATCAAGCTCGGCCCGGCTGGCTATCCCTCATACGAATTCGTGCTGTCGCGCTGGGAGCGCCTGAACGGCAAGTGGCCCGCGAAGCCCGCGCACATGCTGGTGAAGCTGGATCACGAGCCGCTGCGCATCTACGCGAAATGGCTGCCTGACAGCGATCATTCGGGCGAGGAGGTGATCTACGACGCCTCGAAGCGCCACGACGAAATGTACGGACACCTCGGCGGCCTGCTCGGCGTGATGCCGATGTGGACCGCGCTCGACGGCACGCTCGCGCGCTCGCAGTCGAATCACAAGATCACGGATCTCGGCACCGAATTCATCGTGAGCCAGTTCATGACCGACGCGAAGAAGTACGTCGAAGTGGGCGCGTCATACAAGCCGCAAGTCGAGGTGAAAACGATAGATGGCGTGCGCGTCGTGGCGCTGACCTACGTTTCGCCGAGCGGCAAGCCGCAATTCTACGCGAAGAAGCAGACGCTCGGGCTGGACCTGCGGCATCCGTATTTCCGCACCGTCGAAGCCTACGGCGACGACGGCCAGATGTTCGAGAAAATCGTCATCGACAGCATCACGCCGAAGTCCTTCGACGACGACGCATTCGATCCGAAGAATCCCGAATACAAGTTCTGAAACCTGGGCCGCGAGGGCAAAGGTGAGACTTTTCGGGAGGAGAGCACGACGTTCGACTCCTGGAACTCCTCACCTATCGTTGTATCGGTGAACTCACGATGCGGTGAATGACTCACCGCCGCGCGCTCAACGATACTTCTGCAGTTCGGCATCGGTGATCGGTTGCGCCGGCAGATTCAGCATACCCGGCAGGTCGCCCAGCTTCGGCAGGCCGCTGACATTGGCCCAGCGGCCGCCCGAGCCCTGATAAACAAGCGTAGGCGTACCGTCGAAACCGAGGTCCTGAAAGAGCTTGATGTTGTCGTCGAGCTTGCTCTTGTCGGCGGCCGAAATGTGCGCGAGCGGCGCGATGCCGCCCGATTCGTCCTTCTCCGAGTAGTGCGTTTCCAGCTCTTTGAGCAGCGCAGCGCCGTCTTTCGCCTCCAGCAACGCGGCCGCCTTGCCCGCCGAATCGGGCTTCAGAAAGCCCATAGGAATCCAATGCACTTGCAGGCCGACCGCTTCATACGGTTGCAGCGCTTTCCACACCAGGTGACAGTAAATACAGTTTGGGTCCATAAAGACATAAAGCGTCGACTTCACGTTCGACCCATTCGCACCTTCGACGATCGCACTCGCATTCTGCAGGCTTGCAGCCGCCGTTGCGGGCAACCAGGTGGGCTCAGGAGCCGCGGCGGCCATGGCGCCGGCGCTCATGGCCAGTGCGCCTGCGGCGATCAGCATGCGTGTGAACTTCTTCATTCTTTTCCTCTGACTTGGATAGCGCGTCACGTCGCGCGCCTGTGAAGCGAAGGCTCGTATCTTAGGGTCGGGCCGTGGCACGTCACTGACGCCAATATGGCAGAGGCGTCAGGTGAGCAGCAAAGGTGAGAGTTTGCGGGAGGACGTTGGGCCCTTAAAACTTGAACCGCAACTGAAACCCGATGGTAAACGGCAGATCGTCAGACGGTATCGGCGGAATGACGATGAAGTTCACGCCCACGCGCTTGTACGCGACCATCACGATAGGCGCGACCACGGGCCCGATCGTATGGTCGTGGCCAAGGCCCCAGTTGCCATAGTTGTAGCCGGAGATGATGCCGCCCATCGCCGCGAGCCGCACGAAGCCCCAGTGCAGAAACTCGGGCGCCCACACTGCGCCGCCATAATAAGAGGGCCGGCGCAAGGAGTTGCGAAAGCCACCAGCCGTGAGCGCCCACGTATCGCCGGGCCAGCATTCGACGCCGAGGCCCGGGTTGAATTGTTCGAAGTCCTTGTCGGGATGGATGTGGTACGAGCCCACCATCGCATCGACCCACAGTCCCGAACTACACCAGTTCGCCGCGTGTGCCGACTGCGCCGCGCCGAACAGCAGCGGCAGGAGCAGCAGGGCAGCCGCCGCGCCGCGTTTCGTTCTCTTCGATTGCGTGTTCGCTCGCGTTGTCGCGTTCGTTGTCGTTATGGTAGTTGCGCCACCTTGCTTCTGCCAAAACCGCATGGGCTCTCCGTCCTTTCTTGCGCCGATCCACCTGGGGATCGCCTGTTTTCTGATTGCTGGTTCGCGGTGAATGACGAACTGTACCGCAACCCGATGCGTGCGCAATGGAGTCCAGGCTCGGATCGGGCAACTCGCTCACCGCTGGCATGGTGCCGCGTAGCGAGTCGTCCCGATGAAAGCGAAGCGTCAGAGGCCGAGCTCGGTGAGGCCCGGATGATCGTCGGGACGGCGCCCGAGCGGCCAGTGGTAGAGACGATCCGCCTCACGGATCGGCAGGTCGTTGATCGATGCGTGACGGTGCGCCATCAGGCCGTTCGCGTCGAACTCCCAGTTTTCGTTGCCATACGAGCGAAACCAGCTGCCCGAATCGTCGTGCCACTCATAGGCGAATCGCACCGCGATGCGATTGTCCGTGTACGCCCATAGCTCCTTGATCAGGCGATAGTCGAGCTCGCGCGCCCACTTGCGCGTGAGAAGTTCGACGATGGCCTCGCGGCCCGTCACGAACTCGGCGCGATTGCGCCACACGCTTTGCGGCGTGTACGCAAGCGAAACGCGTTGCGGGTCGCGCGTGTTCCAGCCGTCTTCGGCGGCGCGCACTTTCTGTATGGCGCTCTCGCGCGTGAACGGCGGCAGCGGCGGACGCACTTCGGGCGAATCACTCATGGTCTTGCTCCTTGCGTTGGATGGCGCGCCTGGACGGTGCGCGCGATGGGGATCGGTTTTGGGAATCGGCACCGCTTTTCGGTGCGAGGGTGTCGAGCAACGATCGGCCTGCCGCGCGCGCGTCGAGCGCCGCATCGGCGTCGCCGCTTACTAACGCGACACCGATCGCGCCGTCGATCAGGATCAGCCATTGCCGCGCGAGGCGGGCGGCGACCCGGCGATCGACGCCGACGCTCGCGGCCCACGCCTCGCTCTGTTCGCGCACGAAGTCGAGCAGACGCTCCTTGTGTTCGCGCGCGACCACGCGCACGGGGTCGTCGGACGACGCGATCTCACCCGCGGCGTTGAGAAACGCGCAACCGTGAAAGCCTTCGGACGTGAACCACTCGCGCAAGACGTCGAACATGCCGACAAGGCGTGCCTGCGGCGTACGTCCGTGAGCGAGCGTGCCGGCGACGAACCACCGCATCCAGCGCTCGTCGCGCCGCGAAAGCGCAGCCGCGACTAACGCGTCCTTCGATTCGAAGTACGTGTAGAAGCTCTTGCGCGCCGCACCCGCTGCGCGAACGATCGCATCGACGCCCGTTGCGTGAATGCCGCCCGCGTAGATCAACGCCTCGGCGGCTTCGAGCAGGCGCTCGCGCGCGTCGGCCTGCGGCGCGTCTGCATACGCTTCGGAGTTCGTTACGGCGGGCGGGCTCATGGCTAGTCTCGTTCAGCGCGATTGCGGCGGGATTGCGGAAATCAGCGGGAGAATGATCGTTCTCCCAGCCCGCAATGTAGAACGATCATTCTCCGAAGTCAAGACACTTTGCTGTCGCGCGCGCCGCGTTGCGCGCTTAAGCGTTCCCAAAGCGCGCGCCCCGAGACCGCGAACACGGCGGCCACGACCAGGGTGAGGCCGAGCACGCGCGTGAGCGTAAGCGGCTCGCCTAGCAGCACCGTGGCCAGTGCCACGCTCGACACCGGCGCCACCGCGGTAAACACCGCGGCCTCGCTGCCCGGCACGCGCGCCGCGCCCGCGTACCAGAGCCAGAATCCGCCCACGGTCGGCACGAGCGCGTAATACGCCACGCCGAGCACGGCGTTCAGCGGCACGGCGTGGGGCGCACCAAGCCAGCCGGGTAGCGCGCACAAACCCGCTACGACGAAGCCGATTCCGGTCATCGCGCCAGCCTGCGCAAGGGGCGGCCACGGCCGCGAAAGGCGTTTGTTCAGCAGGACGAACAGGCTTTCGCACACGACGGCGCCGAGGATCATCGCGTCGCCCGTGAGCGAGCGTGCGCCATCGCGATGCGCCCCGGGCGCGAGCGTGACCAGCGCCACGCCGAGGCTCGCGATCGTCACCGGAACGAGCGTGCTCGCGCGCAGCCGCTCGCCCAGCACGAGCGCCGCCGTCAATGCGCAAACGGCCGGCAGGGTGCCGAGGATGATGCCGGCGTCGCTCGCCGAAGTACGCTGCGTGCCCGCGATCAGCAAGACCGTATAGCCGACGCTGCCGATCGCCGCCTGCGCGACGAGCAGCAGCTCGTCGCGCAGGCCGGGACGCGGAAACGCTGTGCCGGTGAGACGCATGAGCAGCAGAAATACCGGCAACGCCATGCCGAAGCGCAGCGCGGTGGCAGGCAGCGGATCGAGCCCGGCGCCGATGGCCTTGCTCGCAATGACCGTGCTGCCGACGGTGAGCATGGCTGCCGTCAATTGCGCCTGCGCGACGGATCGGGGGGAGTGGGTCAAGCGCCGCGCTTTTTCGCGCGACGGCAATCGGTTCGACATGGAGCGCTCCTCGTGGTGATACGCCTGTATAGGCTCACCACGACGCGCCGTCTTGGATCGTTGTGCGTCAGCGCCTGACGCGCGTGCGACTCATGCCGCGCGCGCGAGCCGGTAACGTCCCGGCGATACGCCGAACTGCCGCGCGAACGCGCGGTTCAGGTGGCTCTGGTCGCAGAAACCGGCGGCCAGCGCGGTCTGCGCCGGCGCATGGCCCGCCTTGAGCAGGCGCCGCGCGAGCGCCACGCGGCGATGCAGGATGTAGCCGTGCGGCGCGACGCCGAACGCACGCAGGAAGCCGCGATGGAGCTGGAAGCGGCTCAGCCCCGCCGCCTGCGCGAGTTCGGCGAGTGAGAACGGCTGAGCCGGATCGGTGTCGATCATCTCGCGCACGCGCGCAAGCGACGCCGGTGAGCACTGCGCGAGCGCGCGCCGGTGGCCGAGCGCCTCGACGAGCCGCGTCATCACCTCGAGCGCGGCGGCGTCGAAGGCCATCTGCGAGAGGTCGCTGCTCTGGTTGGTGACGTGGGTGAACGCCGCATCGAACAAGGCGCGCAAACGCGGTTCGCTGATCACCGGCGCGTGCAGCGCAAACGCCGCGTCGTCACCCTGCGTGATGTCGGCTTGCAGCGCATCGACCCAGCGCGGCTCGAAATACAGCATGCGCCACGTGCGCCCGGCGGCGTCGAGCGGGCGGCCGTCGTGCACCTCGCCTGGATTGACGAGGATGAGGTCGCCCGGCACGGCCTCGACCTGGCCGGCATCGCTGAGCGAGACATGGCCGCCGCGATCGATCACGCCAATGCCGTACTGGTCGTGCGTGTGACGCCCGAACGCGCGCGCCGTGGCCGCCGTCATCGCGTCGACGTCGCGCACCAGCGTGGCGTGAAAACGCACGGCGTGGTTCGTGGCTGGCATGCTCGGCTCTCCGCTCGTTCGGGCTCCAATCGGCGTATGAGACCCGAGTTTCGCGCGGCGCGCAATGTGCGCGTGACCTGGACGAGGAACTGCGCGGTTCGCCGTGATCCGACCCCGTCCGTTATGCTTCGCGAACCGGATGGAAGAAACGCACGTCGCCAAACGTCCTTACGGGTGTCGACGAGTCAAAGGGAGATGAGATGAAAGACCGGCCGCTGGTATCGCTTGCGCCTCTCGTTCGCGGCTCGCGCCGCGCCTTCTGCATGGCGCTATGCGCAGCGAGTCTCGCGGCGTGCACGCCGCTGCGCGTCGTCACGCACAGCGTGAGCCGCACGGAAACCGACGTGCCGGCGGGACATTACGTGATGGACGCGCATCACTGGAGCGTCGTGTTCGACGTCGATCACTTCCACTACACGCGCTTCGTCATGCGCTTCGACCGCGCGCAGGCGACGCTCGACTGGCAGGCCGGCGGCCTCGAAGCGGCCACGGTCGACGCGACCATCGACGCCACGAGCCTCGACACCAACGTCGGCGCACTCGACACCATGGTGAAAGGACCGCAGATGCTCGATGTAGCGCGCTATGCGCAGATCCGCTTCACGAGCACGCACTTCGAGCGCACGGGCGAAGGGCGCGGCACGCTCACGGGCAATCTCACGATCCGCGGCGTGACGCAACCAGTCACGCTCGACGTCACCTTGAACGGCTACGCGCCGAATCCGCTCACCAAGCAGCCCACGCTCGGCTTCACCGCAGCGGGCCACTTCAAGCGCTCGGCGTTCGGATTGACGAGCTGGTATCCGGCCGTGGGCGACGAAATCGACGTGCGCATCGAGGCCGAATTCGAGCAGCCGGCGCCGGGCGCAGCGTCGTAAGCGCAGCATCGAATCAATGCACGATCAGGCCGTGGTCCAGTCGAGAATGACCTTGCCGCTCTCGCCCGAGAGCATCGCCGCGAAACCCTTCTCGTAGTCGTCCACGTCGAAGCGGTGCGTGATGATGGGCGAGAGATCGAGCCCACTCTGCAGCATCGCGACCATCTTGTACCAGGTCTCGAACATCTCGCGGCCGTAAATGCCCTTGATTTCCAGCCCCTTGAAGATGACCTGGTTCCAGTCGATGGCGGTTTGCGCGGGCGGAATGCCGAGCAGCGCCACCTTGCCGCCGTGGTTCATCGACTCGAGCAGCGCCGTAAACGCGCTCGGCACACCCGACATTTCGAGGCCCACGTCGAAGCCTTCGGTCATGTGCAGTTCGTTCATCACGTCGCGCAGCGACTCGCGCGAAACGTTCACGGCGCGCGTCGCGCCCATCTTGCGCGCAAGCTCGAGCCGGTAGTCGTTGACGTCCGTGATGACGACGTTGCGCGCACCCACGTGCTTCGCGATCGCCACGGCCATGATGCCGATCGGCCCCGCGCCCGTGATCAGCACGTCCTCGCCGACGAGGTTGAACGACAGCGCCGTGTGCGTGGCATTGCCGAACGGATCGAAGATCGCGGCGAGCTCGTCGGAGATCTCGGGCGGGATCTTGAACGCGTTGAAGGCCGGAATCACGAGGTATTCGGCGAACGCGCCTTCGCGGTTCACGCCCACGCCCGTAGTGTTGCGGCACAGGTGGCGCCGCCCCGCGCGGCAGTTGCGGCAAAAACCGCAGGTGATATGCCCTTCGCCCGACACGCGGTCGCCAATCTGGAAGCCGCGCACCTCCTGGCCCATCTCGACGATCTCGCCCACGTATTCGTGGCCCACGTGCATCGGCACCGGAATGGTCTTCTGCGCCCAGTCGTCCCATTTCCAGATGTGGATGTCCGTGCCGCAGATCGCGGTCTTGCGGATCTTGATCATCACGTCGTTATGGCCGACTTCGGGCTTCTTCACGCGCGTGAGCGTGAGTCCAGGCGCGCGTTCGAGTTTGGCGAGTGCTTTCATTTGATTCGCAATCCTTGTTAAATCACGCCGAGCTGTCTGCCGACGCGTGCAAACGCCTCGACGGCGCGCCCGATCTGCGCGGACGTGTGGGCGGCGCTCATCTGCGTGCGAATGCGCGCGCGGCCCTTGGGCACGACGGGATACGAAAAGCCGATGACGTAGACGCCCTCGTGCAGGAGCGCGTCGGCCATTTTCGAGGCGACCTGGGCGTCGCCGAGCATCACCGGAATGATCGGGTGCTCGCCGGGCACGAGCGTGAAGCCGAGCGCGCTCATTTCGCGGCGGAACTGCGCGCCGTTCTCGCGCACCCGGCGGCGCAGTTGCGCGCCTTCGTCGCTCGCAATCAGCTCGAGCACCGCGAGCGTGGCGGCCGCGATGCTCGGCGTCAGCGTGTTCGAGAAAAGATACGGACGCGAGCGCTGGCGCAGCAAGTCGACGACTTCCTGCTTCGCCGCGATATAGCCGCCCGACGCGCCGCCCAGCGCCTTGCCGAGCGTGCCGGTAATGATGTCGACGCGCTGCAGGACGCCGCAGTGCTCAGGCGTGCCGCGCCCATGCTCGCCGATGAAGCCCACCGCGTGCGAGTCGTCGACCATCACGAGCGCGTCGTAGCGGTCGGCGAGATCGCAGATGCCCTTGAGGTCGGCGATGATGCCGTCCATCGAGAACACGCCGTCCGTGGCGATGAGCTTGTAGCGCGCGCCGGCTTCGTCGGCTTCTTTCAGCCTGGCTTCGAGATCCGCGAGATCGTTGTTCCTGTAGCGATAGCGGCGCGCCTTCGAAAGACGCACGCCGTCGATGATGCTCGCGTGATTGAGTTCGTCGCTGATGATGGCGTCTTCTTCGCCAAGCAGCGTTTCGAAGAGACCGCCGTTCGCGTCGAAACAGCTGGAATAGAGAATGCAGTCTTCGGTTTGCAAAAACGTGGCGAGCGCGCCTTCGAGCTGCTTGTGCACGGTTTGCGTACCGCAGATGAACCGCACGGACGCCATGCCGAAGCCATCGCGCTCGAGGCCGTCTTTGGCGGCGGCGATGAGCCGCGCGTCATTCGCCAGGCCGAGGTAGTTGTTCGCGCAGAAGTTGAGCACGTCGCTGCCGTCTGCGAGCCGGATGTCGGCCGACTGCGGCGTGGCGATCACGCGCTCGTTCTTGTAGAAGCCGTCGGCGCGGATCTGGTCGAGCGTTGCGCGCAAGTGGTCGAGATACGGGGTACGCATGAGTCGTGCTCCTCACATCGCTGCGGCCTGCCGCAGTTTTGCTGCGGTGCTATAGTCGCCGTCAGCCGTTGGCGAAAATTTCCTTTATTTCGAACCTAAGTTCGATATGTCGAACGCACTCTAATCGATGAGGCCGTGAATGGCAAGCACCCGCAAATCGCGAACCGCCCCGGCGGGCGCTGTTCCTGACGCTCCGGCGTCGGCTGCATCGGCTGCAACCAACGTGCCGCCTGCATCCGCCGTACCTGCCACCACGCCGCCGCGCGTGGGCGAACAGATCCAGCGGCTGCGCACCGAGCGCAAGATGACGCTCGACGACCTGTCGCGCGCCGCGGGCGTCTCAAAATCCATGCTATCGGAAATCGAGCGCGACAAGGCGAACCCGACCATTGCCGTGGCCTGGCGGCTCACGAACGCGCTAGGCGTCAAACTCGATTCGCTGTTCGCCGCCCCGAAGGCGCCCGAAGCGATCGCCGTGGCCGGTCCGCACGACATCCCGACGCTGCACGGCCACGACGCGGGTTACCAGCTGCGCGTGTGGGGGCCCATCGAGCTGGCCGGCCATTTCGAATGGTACGAGTTGACGCTCAAGCCGGGCGGGGCGCTGGTTTCGGCGGCGCACGAACCGGGCACGCGCGAGCATCTCACGGTGCTGCAGGGAAGCATCGAGGTGGAGGCGGCCGGCGCGGCACAGCGTCTGAAGGCCGCGGACACGGCGCGCTACATCGCCGATCAGCCGCATGCGATCCGCAACGTCGGCAAGGGCGAGGCGCGTGCTCTGCTGGTGGTGATCCACGGCTGAGAGTGCGCTTCACCACTCGCCCTGACCGAACGGACGAGGCTGCGCGATCGGCTTGACTACTGTATATTTATACAGTGAAAGTCCGACTGGAGCCGTCGATGTCCCTCCCAACCGAACTGCCGTGCGAGCCCGCTCTAGCGGCCTTGCGCTTTCAGGCCGCCGCGCGCGACCTCGAACACATCGTCCGCAACATCGCGCAGCGCTATATCGCGCGGCAGGTGCCGCTCACCTGGCGTCTGCTGCATGCGATCGAGGCCGAAGCCCTCGCGGATCTCGGCTTCGCCAGCCGCCACGACGCCCTCATGCTCGTCCGTTTCCGGCCGGGCGACCTCGCCTGGCCGGAAACGGACGAGACCGTCGACTTCGGACAATCCAACGCGCTGCCGGCCGTATTTGCGTTCGCGGTGTCGGCCTACGAACGCGCCGCACAAGGCGCAGAAGAATCGCGCCGGCAGGCAAGACGCCACGACGCGGTACGGCGTGCGAGGGCCTGGGGTGGCTGATCGCAAGGCGGCGAGGCATCGCACGGAACAATAGCGTCAGCCAGGATCGTGCTATCGCTATAATGGCCCCGTAACGCAACTAACGGAATGATAGAGATGGCGTCTTCCACTTCCTCACGCGACCTCTTCGACCAGCAACGCCAGGACTGGCAGCGCGACCCCGTCGCCGCGTTCGACGCCTGGCTCGCCTCGCAGGACTTGCGCCGTTCCTCCGCCGAGGTCTATCGCGTGCAATGGGGACGCTTTCTCGAATGGCTCGCGCTCAAGCGCAAGACGATCATGACCGTGGATACCGGCACGATCGCCGAATTCGTCGCGAGCCTCGACGTGAAGAAACCGCAACGGCTTCGCTACCTGCGGCTCATCGAGCGCGTGCTCGATCACGTGCGCGAAATCGAACTTGCCTCGACGAATCCGGCGCGCTTCATCGCCCAGGACGGCGAGGCCGCATGGCGCAACGCGCGCGAAAACGAGCCGACCGGCTTCCTGGCGACCGCCGAGCGCGCCGCGATCATCGGCCAGTTGTTCTCACCGCTCGTCGAGCCATCGGCTGCGAAACGATGGCGCGAACGCCGCGACCGGGCGCTCGTCGCCATCTTTCTGGGCGGCGGATTGAAAACGGGGGACGCCATCGCGCTCACGCTCGATTGCGTGGCGATCGGCTCGGAGTGGGTCACGATCGAAGCCGCCAACCCGGCATTCACGCGCGTCACGCGACTGACGCCGTTTGCCGTCGACGTGCTCGGCGCCTGGCTCGAAGCACGCCGCCTGGCTGGACTGCCGGGACAGCTGGTGTTTCCGGGCTCGCCCTCGGGGCGCCCCATGCACAAGGCCACGGTGCTGCGCGCCATCGACGCATTGATGGAAGCGGCCGGCGTGGCGGAAACGCGCGCCGAGCGCGCGAGCCCACAGACCTTGCGCAACACGTTCGCGGCGGACCTGTTCGAGCGCGGCGTCGATACCGATCAGGTAGGGCAGTGGCTCGGCTTCCTGCAGCCGATCTCTGCGGGCCGGCTCCATCGCGCATGGAAAACGTGGGCGGAACGCGAGGCGTCCCAGCACATCTCTGAGCAAGCGGACGAGGCGTGAAACGCCGCGTCGGCCGGTGATCGGGCGTTTGAGAGGCGCGTGCGCGCCTCCCGTAAAAGCTCACGTCAAGCCTGTTCGTGCGAATGCTTGCCGGCCATGAAGCGCGCGTACGCCGCAAGCTTCGACGCCCCCGCTCCCGAGGTGTGCTCGCACTCCGGGCACGTGAATTCGAAACCCTCGTCCACTTCGGACAACTCCGGTTCCCCTTCGTGACAGTTAGGACAACGCGCGGGCAAGGCGACGTGACCATCGACCACGGTGCCGAGGTTCGCCAGTTCGGTTGCGCCTAGCCGGCCCGCGGCGGCGAGTGAACACAGCAAGGACGCGACCGAGGTGTCGAGTCCCTGCTGTCCGCGCAATGCCGTGACCTGGCGGGTGAGCACGTCCACTTCGTCGGAGCGTTCGCGCAGCACGGCGTCGAGCCGGTCGGCGCGGGCCTTCGCCGTCGCCAGCTGCTGGATGAAATCGAATTCCTTCTTGCTGGCATCGCGCTGGGCCGCCTGCCAGGTCGACGACATCGAACGCAACGAATCCAGTTCGACCAGCATCGGCTTGACGCGCCGTTCGGCCTCGGCGAGCGCGTCCTTGATCTGCTGCGCGTAATGCTCGGTGCTCTTGCGCATTTCCTCGTGCAAGCCGTCGATGCGATCGCGCAACCCCGCGTTGGTGGTCTGCTCCGCCTCGACCCGTTTGCGCAGGGCGTCGTTTTCCATTTCCAGACGCTGTACCAGCACTTCGCGGTTGCCATGTGCCGCGACGCCCTGGGCGGATGTCGCGGCGAGCTGGCTTTCGAGTTCGCGCACCCGCTCATAGGCGGCTTCCACACGCGCTTCGCTGCGTTGCAGCATCTCATCGGCGGCTGAACGACGGGCTTCGGCCTCCCGGGTCGCCTGCTCGGCATCGAGGCGGCCGGCTTCGAATTCCGTGCGGTCCGCCTGCAGGGCTTCGCCCGCGAGCGCGAGCGCTTCCTCGAAAAGCGCGCCCAGCAACTCGCCGGCGCGCTCTTCCAGCGCGGGCGGAATGGCCCCGGCGCCGACCCGCACTTTGGAAGTCGCGCGAATGCGCTGCCAGAAAAGCTCGATGTCCTTGGGGATGTCGCTGGCGCTTCCGGTTTGGGTCAGCTCACGGACGGCAGCCATCGATGGCTTGATCTCGAAATCGAAGAACAAGCGTTTGCAGGCGTGTAAGGACAGTTCCTGCCTGCGTGCTCCGTTTTTGCGCAAATCCTCGATTTCTTCGCGGATTGCCTGGCGGTCCTGGTCTCGCATCTTCGTCTTCTCGGCAGGGGAGTGGACGAATAATAACAAATTACGTTCTATTTGCTACGTTTTTGAATCTGGAGATTGCCGGGAGTGGCAAAATGGCGCTCATGGGGCCTTTATCTCGTCGCGAGAGGCAATTAGCGTGGGGCTTCCGTGAAACAAATCGAACTTTGTTTCATAAGCCCTTGTAAACGCGCGAATTTCTCGCTCGATTCTACTGCGATCCGTTGTTTCACGCGAGCGGCCTCGAGGATCTGGCGCGGTGTCTGGTTTGGGATGTGGATATCTCGGGTAGCTCGCGGGGGGATTCTTGCTTGAGAGATATAAAAGTAAACACCCTTGATACCGGTTAAAAACGTTAACGCCACGGCAAATCCTTACCTGGCGGGACTTTGCGGCCGATCAGGTGAAGCTTTACGGGACCTTGGGTGAGCGCCTGCGGGACAGATGGGTGGCGGGCTTCGGGAACGCCGGTGAGCCACTGCAGGAGAGGACGTGAGCGGGTTCAGGAGCGGGGGGATTCTTGACTTCCCGGCAAGGGTGAGGCGATACGGGAAGTCACGGCCGGGCAGATCACGCGTGGCCGGGCCTGGCCTGGATGTTACTGGAAATGCAACGGTGAGCGGATTCGGGAGGGGCGATTGGCGCCATTTTTCGGCGAAATCGAGGGGCGAAAACGCGTGGGGTGAGAAGGATCGGGAAAAAATGCGAGTCGAAGGTGAAGTTTTTCGGGAGCCGACGCCCGAAATCGGGCGAAATGGGCGCTTTCGGGGCCCAGAGGTGAGCTTTTTCGGGGGCTTGCACGCGAGCCGCGCGGATCGGCCAGCTGCCCGCAGGACGTTCGCGAAGACTTTTCGCGACATAAGGTGAGGATTTTCGGGAGATTGCCGCAGTGCCGCGAAACCAGAGGCGTTCGTTGGCGCCTGGAGGGATAAGGTGAGGCTTTTCGGGGGCGCTTTTTGGCACATTTCCTGCCGAAGGTGAGCCGATTCGGGAGAAAGTTGGTGTTCACTGCGCTGCAAACGCCGAGATTACGGGTTCGCGGATGGTGTCGCTCCCGGTTGGAATCCAGCGTGGGTGAGATTTTTCAGGAGGGTTTTCGCGGCAAACTCGCACGTGGTTGAATTTTGCGTCGCGATCTGCGGTGAGGAAATGCGGGAGCCGATATCGCCGTCCCCCGCCTGCCACGCATGTGGATAAGTCACGGAATCCATTGAATTTTTCTTTTCGATGCGATGAATGGTGAGGATCTCCGGGAGAGGCCACGACGGTGCAGCGGAACCGTACTTGGACGCCAAAGGTGAGGGTTTTCAGGAGCGGTTACGGCATGGCAGCCGCAGCGACGGCCTTCGGGAGCGGTTCGATGTGATTGGTCCGCGCGACGACAGGTGAGGCTTTTCGGGATCCTTCGGGCACTTTTGGGCGCCGCGCCGATGATTAGATGCCTCGATCGCCGTGTCGGGCCACTTTTGCCGCCACAATTGGGGCTTTCCGATCGCTTTGTGCCGGTGACACGCCATGTTTTGTTGCAGTGCGATCGCCTCATTGCGTATGTTTGGGTTGACAACTGGCCGGTCGCCAGGATTTCGCGACCATCGACGGACTTTTTTCACCGTCCGCGCGAAAATATTTAAGGTGAGCGAATACGGGAGCCGATGTCGCCCCCTGGCAACCGGCAGAAATGCGGAACCCAGCCGGATCGTGCATGACGCAAAGCGCCCCGCCGGATGGGCGTCTGGCTAAAGGTGAGGCGATACGGGAAGGTGTCGCGGTGAGCGGCGCGCGCGAGATGCGCATCACCGGCAATGGTGAGGGAGGCCCTATAGACGCCTATCACCACAGACGGTATCCTTTCGCGAAATTCTCTCCTCGACCCGACGCATGGCCACGAAGCGCGTGAAAAAGACCGATGTGGTAAGCCCCAGCTCGGCGGAATTGCGCAAGGCCGTCGAGGCGATCGCGATCCAGCCGAAGAGCGGCAAGATCACCCTGCTGACCCGCAAGCTGTTCAACGTCCTGCTGGCCGTCGCCCAGCAGGCCGACGAGTCTGGCGATACCTACCGTGCGCTGCTGTCCGACATCGTCGCCAACTCGGCGTTCGATTCGAACGATACGGCGCTCGTGAAGGAGCACCTGCGTCGCATGGTGTCGGTGCAGGTCGAATGGAGCCAGGGCACGTCGAGCCAGAAGCCCGGTCGCAAGTGGGGGATCTCCACGCTGATTGCGGACGCGGAAATTCTTGAGGATCCGCAAACCCGTCGCGTCTGGGTGGAGTTCTCATTCGCGCCGAAGATCAAGAAGAAGCTGCTGGATCCGGTCCAGTACGCCCGCCTGAGCCTGCAATTCCAGAGTCAGTTGCGCAGCAGCGCGGGGCTGGCGCTCTACGAGATCTGCGTGCGCTATCTGACCAACCCCAGCCATCTGACGATGCGCGAGACCTGGGAGTGGTGGCGCCCGATCCTGTCCGGCACCCCGGACACCGAAGCGGGCGACGAAGCCAAACGCGAGTACAAGTATTTCAAGCGCGATTATCTGCGGCCAGCGATTGCCGAAGTGAACGCGGTGACGAATATCTTCGTCGAGTTGATCGAGCACCGCGAAGGGCGCCGGGTCGCCGAAATCCAGTTTCGCGTAACCGAGCGCAAACAGCCGATGCTTGCGCTCGACGAGCATCCGAATGTGTTCGACAGCACGCTCGTCGACCGCATGGTCAAGATCGGGATCCCGCTCAAGGAAGCGCAGTCGCTTTACGCCGACAGCGAGGAAAACCGCATTCGCGCCGCGTTGCAGCTGACCGAACAGCGCATGCGCAGTACGAGCCTGCCGCCGGTGCGCAGCGCCGCGGCGCTGTTCAAGGACGCGTTGAAGAAGGGCTATGCGCCGCCGGTCGAGACGGCGGCTGGCGCGACACCGGCCGTGGGCCGCAGCGCGGCGGCAGCGGTGACGGCCGACGATCCGAAGGCGCGCCTGCTCGATGAATACGCGGCGTATCGGCGCAAGGAAGCGCGCTCGCTCTACGAGGAGCAGGGCGACATGGAGCGCGAACTGGCGCGTCAGTCGTTTGAGACGGATGAACTGCCCGGACTGGGCACGCATTTGCGCGACGACTGGCGTCGTCGTGGGCTCGAATCGAAACTGGCCGATACGGCGTTCTTCGACTGGCTCGCGCGCAAGACCTGGGGCGAACCGACCGACGGCGATCTGCTCGCGTTCACGTTGAGCCAGACGCGCGCTGCCTGAGCGTCAGGAGTGGCCGGCCCGTGCAAGGCGGGGCGGTGATGGTGGGGGCCGTTCGGCCGATTGGAAGGCGTGAAACGATCCTGCTTCCATCGTCGACGGTCCGCCCAAAGCATGGCAGCCGTCGACACATTTTCCAACCTTACTTCGTCTTCAGGATCTGCTCGATCTGCTGAAGAATCGCGTCGCGTCGATCTTTGGTGAGTCCCTTCAGGCGCAACTCGAGCCGGTCGTCGCCATATGACTTCAGGTCGCCGACGGCGACACCATCCAGTTTGATCTCCAGCCGTTGTGCGTAGCGTTGCCGCCCAGCCGGCTTCGGGCTTTCCTGTGCGCTCGCCCGGCCTTTCACGATATCCGCCACCTGACGCGTGCTGAGGTCGTCGGCCACGATGCGGTTGATGAGACGCAGCGTGGCGTCGGTGCCGCGCGCGCCGTGATAGCGCCCGACCTGATAGGCCATGTTCGAGCCGAAGCGGTCCGTGCGTGCCACCATTTCCTGCATGACCGGTTCCGGCAACTTGCCGATCGCGAGCGCGACCGCGACTGTCGATTCGTCGAGGCCGAGGTGATCCGCAAGTTCGCGTTGACTCTGAAAATGCTTTTCGTCGATGAATCGCTTCCAGACCACCGCGTTATCGAAAACGGTTTGCGAATCACGCTGGACGTTCAGGTCGTAACCGAGCTTGTAGCTCTGGATGCCGATCGGCAGGTCGACGACGATGGCCTTGACGACTTCCTTGTTCGCTTCTTTCAGGGCCCGCACGCGACGGCCGCCATCGCTCACGTAGTAGCTGCCCGGCGCTGCGTAGTCGGGGATCACATGGATCGCCTGCTGCTGACCTTGTTTCGCGAGATTGACAGCGAGTTCGGCGATCGAGGCCTTCAGATAAAAGTGACGCGGGTTGAAGGGGCTCGGCTTGATGTCCTTGAGGGGCAACTCGATGATCTGCCCCGGGCGGTAGCCTTGCGCGATGCGCCAGGCGCGGTATTCGACCGACTCGTTTTCGAGGCCGACTGCGTCGTCGAGAATCGGCTCGACGGCAGGTTCAAGGCCCGTCACAAGCGCAGGCTGACTCGAGCGCCCAGCAACTTCGCGCGTTTTTGGCTTGTCCTGGACGAGCCCGTCGATGGCGTTGAGGCGGTCGAGCGCAGTGCGCTTCTCGCTGCTCGTCGTGTCAGGGCGAGCCTGAAAGCCTTTGGCGAATTGGGAGGGTTTCATTCAGGGTCCTTTATGCGCATAAAGTCAGGGGAGCATCGCCGCGATCTCGTCGGCACATGCGCGCACTTCCACTGCGGCGAGGCGAGCGCCGCGGTCGTTCATTTGCAGAACCGTCTGGCCCAAGGCCATCGCCTGCTTGTACGCCTCTCGTGTGGGAATCTGCGTTCTGAGCAGAGGGAAACCAAGCTCTTCGAGGGCGCGCTTCAGCTCGCGGGTGAGCATGCGCTTCTCTTCGGTCTTGTTCAGCAGGAATACCGCGCGCAGATCTTCATTCATGACCTGGGCCTGCTGGACGAGCTTCACGAGACCGACACTCGACCAGTAGTCAGCCGGAGAAGACGAAGTCGGGATGACGGCGACGGTCGCAGCGAGCAACACCACACCGGAGACCTTTTCCGTGATCGACGGCGGGCAGTCCACGACGATCACGTCGTAGTCGTTGACGAACTTCTTGATCTCCCGGTGGATCTGGCCACCGGCTTCCGAAAGATTGACGACCGGAAACGGGATGCCGGTATCACCATCGGCTGACGCACTGGCCCAATGGACCAGCGTGTTTTGGCCGTCGGCATCCACGACGAGAACCCGCTTCCCCTTCTCGTGAAAGGCCGCGCCGAGATGCATCGCGATCGTGCTCTTGCCGACTCCGCCCTTTTGCTGCGTGACTGCGATTATCTCTGCTGCCAATTGGTATTCTCCTTTTTGCTATTAGGTTGGGATTTTACCTGGAATGTTTTTCAGTTCAATGATTTTTGGTGTAATTCGTGGCTGAATTAGCCATTCGGATAAGGTTTATGCGCATAAAGCTCGGGGGAGGATGGGGATGCCGCGTAGCGGTCGCCTGCAGTACTGACATACGCTTGCGTGGTGTCGATCCGTCGAATAACGGGCGCGCTGGAAGATGACCCTGCGCGGACCTCACCGCTTTATGCGCATAAAGTCAGGCTCACCTCGTCGCACTCCCGTCTCGCACAAGCGCGCGACCGGAGAATCTCAGCGCGAATCCCACACGCGGGACCCCCTGGCAGCAAGCCTTGAGCACAAGAGTCCGACCTCATCGACTGAAGCCCTACGCGTGCCAACACGCCCCCCGGTAAAATCGCAGCGACGCCCCGGCCTCACCGAGGCTCACCCACTACTCCCCTCTCGCACTTCCGACGCCATGATCACGATCTACCACAACCCCCGCTGCTCCAAGTCCCGCGCGGCTTGCGAGCTGGTCTCCACCGCAAAGGCGAACGAGCCAGTCGAGGTGATTGAATACCTGAAGCAGCCGCTCACCGTCTGCCAACTGAAGGCGCTGCACGCAATGCTGGGCGGCACGTTGCTCGACATGATCCGCACCGGCGAAACCGAGTACACGGAGCTCGGCCTCGATGCACCCGGTGTCACCGATGATCAGCTCTACGAAGCAATTGCGCGGCATCCGGTTCTGCTGCAGCGACCCATCGTCGTACGCGATGGCCGCGCCGTGATCGGACGCCCGACCGAAAACATCGCGGCGCTGTTCGGTTGACCTTGCCGGGATGCATGCGTTGGGTTGCTCACGCGCCAAACGCGAGCGAATTGCGAGCGCATGCGCCCGCGTGCATGGACGAGGTGCCAACCCGGCCATGCGCGCATGGAAATTGCATCTTTGCTAACCTGCAGACGAATCCGACGCGAGGCCCCTGTTCATCGGCTCTCCACGCAAGTTGTCCACAAGCTTATGCCCAAAATCTGTGGATAAATTCGCGTTACCCCTGGTTATCCACAGCGCCGCGCCGATACTGATATCGGGCGGGTCCGGGCGTGCGCGTGCGCATCGCCGGAATGCGCACGCGTCTATGATGATGTTTCCTTCCACTGCGCTTCGCGCGCGCTACCGAGGAAACCGAAATGGCCTACAAGATCGCAGTTGTGGTCGGCAGTCTGCGCAAGGATTCATTCAACCGGCAACTCGCACACGCGGTGACTTCGCTGGCCCCCGCCGATTTTACTTTTGAGTATCTCGACATCGGTGTGCTGCCGCTGTACAGCCAGGAATACGACGCCGACTATCCCGAGGTGGCGCGCCGCTTCAAGCAGCAGATCGAAGCCGTCGACGCCCTGCTATTCGTCACGCCCGAATACAACCGCTCGATTCCGGGCGGGTTGAAAAATGCACTCGACTGGGGTTCGCGGCCGTGGGGCACGAATTCGTGGCGCGGCAAGCCGGGCGCAGTGCTCGGCACGTCGGTGGGGGCAACGGGCACAGCGCTCTCGCAGCAGCATCTGCGCAACGTGCTCGCCTATCTCGACGTCGCGCTGCTCGGTCAGCCCGAGATGTTCATCAAGCACGACCCGAGCCGCATCAACGAGAAAGGCGAGATCGTCAGCGAGGATACGCGCAAGTTCCTGCAGGGCTTCGTCGACACCTACGTGGCCTGGGTCAAGCGCCAGCTCGGCCGCTGACGCCTGATCGCGACCCACGCCGCATTGGCGCGAGGGGCTTCAGTGCAACGTGCGGCGCTGCCCCGGCATATCCTTGTGGTGCTCGGGCGTGTCTTCCTCGTATTCGAGGAATTCGTCCGGAATTTGCGGCGCGACACCCGCTGCGGGTCGCGTCGCTTCGGGCGCGCCAGGAACGTCCACGTGATGCGCGCCCATCACCGCACCGGCGCCCGGTGCACTGGCGGAGGTGAGCACGGTCGCTTCGGCCTCGCTCGTCGGCCGCACCGGTTCGACAGTGGGTTCGACGGTCGGGGCAACGGAGCCTCGTTCGCGTGCCGCTTCAGTCTGCGCGGCGCGGCGGCGCATGGCGTCGGCGAATTCGGAGAGACCCAGTTCGTCGAGCGCCGAGTGCTCGCGCGCAACCGGACGGTCCGTCGCGGGCCAAGCCCACGGCGTGCCGCGTAGCGCGACTTCCGTCGCGTGCTCTTCGCGCAGCGTCTCGTACGCGAGATTGGCGTGCGCCTCATCGCTCACGTGCACGCCGATGCGCACCGCTTTGCCCGGCGGCGGCGTCATGCCCGTCTGCACCTCGGTGGTGCGACGCGCATCGCCCGTCGACGAGAAAAAACTTCCCACGAGCCGCTCGATGCCGGCCAGCACGCCCTCGGTGCGCGCCGGCAGGTCGATGTCGCCCGCCGCGAAGCCGCGTTGCAGCAGCGCGTCCTGCGCGTGGCGTGCTTCGTCGTAGGTTTGGAAAACGCCGGTCACGGTCTGTTTCATGGCAGCCTCCTTCGCCAGATGGCGACGCCTGCTTCCATCATGCGCCGATTGTGCGTGGCTCGTGCATCGGCTGGCGCATGCTGCGCGCGACGTCTAACCGCCTGATTCTGCGGGTCGTGCCGCCTGCCGCAAGCCTCGTGCCGCGAGGCGCGTCACCCGCGGCCTGTCATGCGCGAGGGCTCGGGAGCGTCGCATCGTGCTCGCGCTTCGCACGCGCCTGGCGGTCCTCGCGAATCGCCTCGAGCATCTTCTCCAGCAGCGCGATGTCGAACGGCTTCGACAGCACGCGCACATCGGCATTGCGCGTGCGCTCGAGTTCCTCCGCGTAGCCTGTCACGAGGATCACGGGCAGGTCCGGCTCGAGCCCCTGCAGGGCCTCGGCCAGATCGATGCCGTTCATCGTCCCCGGCATGTGGATGTCGGAAAGCACGAGGTCGAAGCGCGGCGTGGGCTCGCCCTCGGCAGGCGGCGCTTCGACCCGTTCCAGCGCACTCGCCGCGTCGCTCGCGCAGGTCACGCGGTGGCCCATCATCTGCAGGAGCGCCTCGGTGCCGGCCGCGACTTCGTCGTTGTCCTCCACGAGCAGCACGTTCAGCCCGTGCTGCACCTGGGCGCTCTCCTCGCGCGGCTCGCTCGGACGCGGCGCGGGCGGCTCGGCGAGCGAGCGCGGCAGATACAGATGCACGGTCGTGCCCGCGCCGATCGCACTGTCGATGGCGGCGAGCCCGCCGGTGCGCTCGCAGAACGCGAACACCTGCGGCAGCCCGAGTCCGGTGCCCGTGCCCTTCGACTTGGTCGTATAGAGCGGCTCGAACGCGCGCGCGAGCACATCCGGCGGCATGCCCGTGCCGGTGTCTTCGAGGGTGACATGCACGAAGTCGCCGTCGAGCGGGAAGCCTTCGCCCGGCCGGAAGCTGATGTTGCGCGCGCGCACCGTGAAGCGGCCGCCGTTGGGCATCGCGTCGCGCGCGTTCACGGCGAGATTGATGAGCGCGAGCTCGAATTCGGCCACATCGACGAGCACGGACCACACGTCGTCGTCGACTTCGACGATGAGCGACACCTTCGCGCCGAGCGACGCGCGCAGCAGTTCGCGGGCCGCCGGCAGCCAGCGCCCGACGTGGATCGTCTCGTTGCGCAGCGGCTGCTTGCGCGCCACGCCGAGCAACTGGCGCGTGAGCGACTGGCCGCTCTTGAGCGCGCGCTCGACCGCCGAGAGTTCGCGCTCGAAGCCCGCCGCGCCGCGCCGCCGCGCGATCTGCACGTTGGCCGAGACGATCATCAGCAGGTTGTTGAAGTCGTGCGCGACGCTGCCCACGAGGTTGCCGAGCGCTTCCATCTTGCGCGACTGCCGGTAGGCGGATTCGATCGAGCGGCGCATCGAAGCCTCGGCCTGCCAGCGCTCCCACGCCTCCTCTTCGGCGGCGAGGCGCCGCAGCGACAGCCAGATCACGCACCAGAGGGCAATCGACGGCGTGAACATCGAGATGATGAGCACGCTCAGGTGCCGGTACCAGGCCGCCCAGATCGCCGGCGTGCGATACGCGCAGGTCACGTAGACGGGGTACGCGCCCACGCGCCGGAACGCGAGGATCACGTTGCTGCCGAGCAGCGCGGAATGCATGCGCACGACGCCGGACTCGGTGCCGCGCTGGAGCGCGGCGCCCAGCGGCGAGTGCGGCGTGATCGCCGGGGCGTCCACGCGCGGCGGCGGGTCGAAGGCGAGGATCGTGCCGTCGCTGCGCACGAGGCCGAGCGACATCGGCGAGTCGGGGCCGAGCAGGTCGCGGTAGAACGAGCTGAAATAGCCGGGGCGCAAGGCGACCGAGACGAGACCCGCGAATCCGCCGGCGTTGTCGAGGCGCGCCACGCCCATGTTGAACACGGTCTCGCCGCTCACCTGGCCCTGCATCACGCGCGAGACATGGTCGAGCACGTGGCCGTCGCGGATGCCGGTGAAGTCGTCGCGCGCGGCGATCGACATGGGCGGCGGCGGCGAATAGCGGCTGCTCGCGAGCAGGGCGCCGTCCGTCCCGAAAATCGACACCGCCGCCACCTGCGGATAACCGCCGCCGATCGCATCGAGTTTCTCGTGGATCTGCGGCTCGCTGGCGCGGATGCCGTCGTCGTTCAGGTCGCGCACGAGGTCGACGACGCGCGCGTCGAGCGCCTCGTTCATGTCGAACACCTTGAGCGCGTGCTCTTCGGCCACGCGCACGGTGCGCAGCGTGGTGTCGGTGGCGTCGGCTTCGCGCGCGCGCAGGTCGTTGTACGCCATGGCGGCGACGTAGAGGCACGGCAGCACGATCGCCGCGACGAGCAGCGCGAGCAGCGTGCGCCGGCGTACCGTGAAGTCGTGGCCCGGCGCGGCCGGAAACGGCGCGTCGTCGGCAGGGGGCGGCTGGGCTATGCGTTCGTCTGGCCGCTCGGGCCGGTCAGCAATCATCGTACGGAAAAGCAGGGAAAAGGCGGCGGGGCAGTCGACATGATAAACGACCGCGATGACGCCCCGACGCCAGCGCATCCCCGGCGCGCCGCAAGCATCGTGCGGCAGGCTGGCCGCCCAGGGGTTTTCCTCTCGCCGGATGCCGAATGCGCGAAAATCGGCAAAGCGCAAACGTACCACAAAGGGATAATCGACGTTCTTTATTTAGGGGATGGATCATTTATTTCCATAAACTAGCTGGAATGAGTCGATTTTGTTCGTTGATTGATTAACGGCGAGTTGCATTTGATTCAATTTGATTCGAGAATCCCGGACACGATAAATAACGCATTCGCATGAGCGCCATGCTCGCCATTGCGGCGCATGGCCACGCTACGGGGTGGCTGCAGGCATGCAGACGAGGGCCTTCACGACCGGCGCACGGGTTGCCGGTAGCCATTGGGCAACGGCGCGGCCATGCGCCTTGCGTCGGCGCGCCCGCGCGCCCGCGCGCGGGTCCGTTTATGCGTTACGAATTATTCGGCCCGGTTTGCAATTTTCTTTGCAGTTTCCCTAAAGTAATTGCCCACGCCGCCGTTAATCCGTCGAAACGCACTCCGTCCAACGCACACTCATTCAGCATATCCATGTCCTTGCCCATCGTGATCGCCGATGACTCGCTGTTAGCCCGCAAGGTGCTCACGAAGGCGCTGCCCGAGGACTGGGACGTGGCGATTTCGTACGCGTCGAACGGACACGAAGCGCTCGCCCATTACCGCGCCGGTCGCGCGGCTGTGATGTTTCTCGACCTCACGATGCCCGACCTGACGGGCTTTCAGGTCCTCGAAGCGTTGCAGCACGAAGACCTGAATACGTTCGTGATCGTCGTTTCCGCGGACGTCCAGCCTCGTGCCCGCGAGCGCGTGCACGCGCTCGGCGCGGCGGCGTTCGTCGCAAAGCCGGTAACCCAGGAGGCGCTGCTGCCCATCCTGAAGGAGTACGGGTTGTATGCCTGATCGAGTGTTTACGGAACTCCAGCGCGACGCGCTGCAGGAGATCGCCAATCTCGGCATGGGGCAGGCTGCGACGCGACTGTCGGGGCTGCTCAACGCCTTCATCGAGCTGTCGGTGCCGCGCGTGCGCGTGGTCGCCGTCTCCGAGGCCGCGGCGGCGCTGCGCGAGATGACCGGTATCGACGGCCCGGTTGCGGCCGTGCGCCAGGGCTTTCGCTCGGAGATCAAGGGCGAGGCGCTGGTGATCTGCCGCAGCGGCGAGATCGCCGAACTTGGCAGTCTGGTCGGCGGACCTTATGCGACGATCGGCGACGATGCCCTCACTGAGGAAGAACTGATGTTCGACGTCGCCAACGCGCTCACGGGCGCGTGCGTGTCGTCGATGCTCGACCAGCTCGGGCGCATGCCGGTGTTTTCGCAGCCGGGCCTGCTCGGCGAGGCGATCATGCTCGACGAGGTGTTCCAGCCGGGCCTGCTCGCCTGGGACGTCGCGCTGCTCGTCGAAGTCAATTTCGCGCTGGAAGACCAGCGCTTTCGCGCCCACCTCGTCATGCTGATGGCCGAGGAGTCGATCCATGTCGTGAGCCGGGCCATCGACGCGTTGTTACATAGCCTATGAACGAGCCAGCCGGGTTGCCAACACTAGCGGACCTCGTGGTCGAACGGGTGGGCTTCGGCATCTTCGTGGTCGATCGCGACATGAACGTGCTGAGCTGGAACCGCTTCATGCAGGATCACAGCGGCGTGACCGCCGAGGACGTGATCGGCCGCTCGATCTTCGAGCGCTTCCCCGACCTGCCGCGCGCGTGGCTCACGCGCAAGGTGGAGAGCGTGTTCCAGCTGGGCAGCTTCGCGTTCAGCTCGTGGGAGCAGCGCCCGTATCTGTTCCAGTTCGACCATGACCGGCCGATCACGGGCGGTGTGGACTACATGCAGCAGGACTGCACCTTCATGCCGCTCATGCGCGGGCGCGATGTGATCGCCGTGTGCGTGACCATCTCGGACGTCACGCACGTGAGCGTCATGCAGCGCGAGCGCGAGGACGCCGTGGCGAAGCTGCGCGAATACGCCGACCGCGACGGCCTCACCGGCATCGCGAACCGGCGCTTTTTCGAAACGCGCCTCGCCGACGAATTCCTGCGCTGGCAGCGCTACGGCGGCGAGCTGTCGATGCTGCTGTTCGACCTCGATCACTTCAAGCGCATCAACGACGAATTCGGCCACGTGGCCGGCGACACGGTGCTGCGCTCGATGGCGCAGCGCGTCTCGGGCGTGGTGCGCAAGCAGGACGTGTTCGGCCGCTTCGGCGGGGAGGAATTCGCGCTGCTCCTGCCGTGCACGCCGCTGGACGACGCGCTTTACGTCGCGGAGAAAATCCGCCGCACGATCGGCGACGAACCGATCGAGGTGCAGGGCGTGATCGTGCCCGTGACGGCCAGCGTCGGCGCCGCCACGGCGCGCACGGGTGCGCCCGACTACGAAGGCATGATCAACGAGGCGGACGCCGCCCTCTACACGGCCAAGCGCCAGGGGCGCAACCGCTCGGTCGCGCTCGCCTGATCCCGGCCGGGGCGCCGACGGCCCCCGCCTCAATCCGGCTCTTCGCCCCATGCATGCCCCGGGGCCGCGCGCCCCTGTCTCCGCTGCGGTCCTGATGCGCCGACCGCCCTGCGCGGGTCGCCCAAAGGTTGATATACTTTTGCCCGTTTCCGGCCTTGCGCGCCTCCTGGCGAGCAATTTAAGGGTCGGGTGCCTCGCGCGTGTCCGCGCGCGCGGGCGACCCGCGGCAATGCGGGCCCGAATAGAGTCGAACGCCCGTGAGGGCGCCCCCAGCGGAGATCGTCTTGGCTGTTTCCAATCTCGTCGTGGACGATACACAACAAACCGACGCTGCCGCCGCTTCGTCGGGCAGCTCGTTTTATCTGGCGATGCGGATCCTGCCCCCTGCGCAGCGCGACGCCATGTATCAGGTCTACGCCTTCTGCCGCGCTGTCGACGACATCGCGGACAGCGACCTGCCGCGTGCCGAGCGCGCGGCAGGGCTCGACCAATGGCGCGCCGACATCGACGCGTGCTATGCCGGCACGCCGCGCGCCACGCTTGCGGCGCTCACGCGCCACATCCATACGTTCGGGCTGCAGCGCGAAGATTTCCACGCGATGATCGACGGCATGGCCATGGACGCCGCCGAGGACATCTGCGCCCCCGACGAGGACACGCTCGACCTGTACTGCGACCGCGTGGCGAGCGCCGCAGGCCGGCTGTCGGTGAGGATTTTCGGGATGCGGGAGGAGCCGGGCCGCTTGCTGTCGCACCATCTGGGGCGCGCGCTGCAGCTCACCAACATCCTGCGCGACATCGACGAAGACGCGGACATCAACCGCTGCTATCTGCCGCGCGAGCTGCTCGCGCGCGAAGGCATCGCGGCCGGCAATCCGCACACGATCGCCGCCGACCCGTCGCTGCCGCGTGTGTGCGAGACGCTTGTGCAGCGCGCCCGCGCGCACTTCGCGCAGGCCGACGCGATCATGGACGCCGCGCCGCGCGCGCAGGTGAAAGCGCCGCGCATCATGTCGGGCGTCTACCGCGTGCTGCTCGAGCGCACCGTGGATCGCGGCTTCGACCTGCCGCGCACGAAAGTCAGCAAGCCGCGCGCACGGCTCATGTGGATCGTCGCGCGTTACGCGCTGTTCTGATGCCTCGGCTAGTCCACGTCATCGGCGCTGGGCTTGCGGGCCTCGCGACGGCCGTGCGGCTTCAACGGCGCGGCGTGCAGGTGGCGCTCTACGAGGCCGCCAGCCAGGCAGGTGGACGCTGCCGCTCGTACTACGACCGCACGCTGTCGGCGACGCTCGATACGGGCAATCATCTGGTGCTGGCGGGACATGCGCGCACGCTCGAGTACGTGCGCACGATCGGCGCCGGCGACGCGCTCTCCGGCCCCACCGAGCCGGGCTTCGCGTTCATGGATATCGCCGCGCGCTCGCGCTGGACGGTGCGCTTCTCGCGTTCGCGCATGCCGTTCTGGATCGGCGATTCGCGCTCGCGCGTGCCGGGTACGCGCGCCGCCGACTATCTGGGGCTGCTGCCGCTGCTGTTCGCCAAGCCGGGCCGCACGATGGCGCAGACCATGCGCTGCGAAGGCGTGCTGTGGGATCGGCTGCTGCACCCGTTCTTTCTCACGGCGCTCAATGTCGAGCCGCGCGTGGGCAGCGCGGAGCTGGCGGGCGCGATGCTGCGCGAGTCGCTCGCGGCGGGCGGCGAGTCGTTCCGGCCGCTGGCGGCGCGCGGGGGCCTTTCCAGCGCGTTCGTCGATCCGGCCTTGCGCATGCTTCAGCACGGCGGCGCGGCGATTCGCCTCGACTCGCCGCTCAGGGAGATCGTGTACGACGACGCGGCGGGCCGCGTCGCCGCACTCGATTTTTCAGACGGGCGCGTCACGCTCGCGCCCGACGAGGCGGTGGTGCTGGCCGTGCCCGGCGCGGCCGCCGCGGCGCTCGTGCCTGCGCTGCAGGCGCCGCAGCGCCACAATGCGATCGTCACGGTGCACTACGCGGTGCCGGCGCCGCCGGGCCTCGTGACGCCGATGGCGCTCGTCAACGGCACGGCCCACTGGCTGTGCGCGGCCGAAGGTCGCCTCTCGGCGACGATCCACGACGCGCAGGGCGTGCTCGACCTCGATCCCGAGGAGATCGCGCGCCGCGTGTGGGCCGACGTGGCCGAGGCGGCCTCGCTGCCGCTCGAGCCGCTGCCCGCCTGGCGCGTGTGCGCCGACGCGCGCGCGACCTTCGCCGCGGTGCCGGACGAGGAATGGCGCCGCCCCGCGACGCGCACGCGCTGGAACAATCTGATGCTTGCAGGCGACTGGACGGCTACCGGTCTGCCCGCGACGATCGAAGGAGCGATCCGCTCGGGCCGCAAGGCCGCCGAGCTGCTCCTGACCGAAAATTTGGAACGTAGATGAACGATTTATCCCAGCACACGCTCGGCGTCGCCACGCCAGGCGTGGCGATGCCCACCCCCACGTTTGCCGATGAGACGGCCGCACCGTTCGCGACGCTCGACGCCGCCGTCGCGCGCGCGACCGACGCGATCCTCGCCGACCAGCGCGCCGATGGCCATTGGGTCTACGAACTCGAAGCGGACGCCACGATCCCGGCCGAATACGTGCTGCTCGTGCATTACCTGGGCGAAACCGCGAACCTCGAGCTCGAACAGAAGATCGCGCGTTACCTGCGCCGCATCCAGCTGCCGGACGGCGGCTGGCCGCTCTTCACCGACGGCGCGATGGACGTGAGCGCGAGCGTGAAGGCTTACTTCGCACTCAAGATGATCGGCGACGCCGACGATGCCGAGCACATGGTGCGCGCGCGCGAGGCGATTCTCGCGGCGGGCGGCGCGGAGCAGGTCAACGTGTTCACGCGCATCCTGCTCGCGCTCTTCGGCGTGATCACGTGGTACGCAGTCCCGATCATGCCCGTCGAGATCACGTTGCTGCCGCAGTGGTTCCCGTTCCATCTGTCGAAGGTGTCGTACTGGGCGCGCACGGTGATCGTGCCGCTGCTCGTGCTGGGCGCAAAGCGCCCGGTGGCGCGCAACCCGCGTGGCGTGCGCATCGACGAGCTGTTCCGCGGCGCGCCGGTGAGCGTGGGCCTGAACGCCCGCTCCCCGCATCAGAGCAAGGGCTGGTTCGGTTTCTTCCGCGCCGTGGACGGCGTGCTGCGCGTGACCGATCCGCTCTTTCCGAGCTATCTGCGCCAGCGCGCGATCGACGCCGCGGTGGCGTTCGTGGACGAGCGCCTGAACGGCGAGGACGGTCTCGGTGCGATCTTCCCGGCCATGGCCAACGCCGTGATGATGTACGACGTGCTCGGCTATCCCGCCGATCATCCGCATCGCGCGATCGCGCGCCAGTCGCTCGAAAAGCTGGTGACGGTGCACACGGAGGAAGCGTACGTCCAGCCTTGCCTGTCGCCCGTGTGGGACACGTCGCTTGCGGCGCACGCCCTGCTGGAGACCGGCGACGCCCGCGCCGAGGATGCCGCGCGCCGCGGCCTCGAATGGCTGCGTCCGCTGCAGATTCTCGACGTGCGCGGCGACTGGATCTCGCGCCGCGAGGCGGTACGCCCGGGCGGCTGGGCGTTCCAGTACGCGAACCCGCACTACCCCGACGTCGACGACACGGCCGTGGTCGTGGCCGCGATGGACCGCGTGGACAAGCTCGACAACACGCAGGCCTACGACGCCCCGATCGCCCGCGCGCGCGAATGGGTGGTCGGCATGCAGAGCAGCAACGGCGGCTGGGGCGCGTTCGAGCCGGAGAACACGCAGTACTACCTGAACAACATCCCGTTCTCGGACCACGGCGCACTGCTCGATCCGCCGACCGCCGACGTCTCGGGCCGCTGCCTGTCGATGCTCGCGCAGCTCGGCGAACTGCCGGCCGCGAGCGAGCACGCGCGCCGCGCGTACAACTACCTGCTCGAAGAGCAGGAAGCCGATGGCAGCTGGTACGGCCGCTGGGGCATGAACTACATCTACGGCACGTGGACGGCGCTGTGCGCGCTCAACGCGGCCGGCCTCGATCACGACGACCCGCGCATGAAGCGTGCGGTGCAATGGCTCGTGCAGATCCAGAACGACGACGGCGGCTGGGGCGAAGACGGCACGAGCTACAAGCTCGAATACCGCGGCTACGAGCGCGCCTCGAGCACCGCCTCGCAAACGGCCTGGGCGCTGCTCGGCCTGATGGCCGCGGGCGCGGTCGATCATCCGGCGGTGGCACGCGGCATCGAGTATCTGCAGACAACGCAGCAGGAGCACGGCCTCTGGGACGAGACGCGCTTCACGGCCACGGGTTTCCCGCGCGTGTTCTATCTGCGCTACCACGGCTATCGCAAGTTCTTCCCGCTGTGGGCGCTGGCGCGCTACCGCAACCTCAAGCGCGCGGGCGTGACGCGCGTCACGGTCGGTCTGTGAGCGTGGCGGCTGGTATCAAGGCGCGTGCCCTGCCCGTGATCGCAGTAACGGGTATGGCCTTCGAGGCGAGCATTGCCGCAGGCAAGGGCCAGGACGGCGTGCGCGCCGTCTACGCCGCGCGCGCCGATCTGCTGCAGAGTGCGCTCGCGGCGGCGCTCCAGGACGGCGCGGCGGGCATCGTCAGCTTCGGCACGGCGGGCGGTCTGGCGCCCGATCTCGAGCCGGGCACCCTCGTGATCGCGCAGGCGATCGAAGGACCGTTCGGGCGTGTCGCGACCGATGCCGCCTGGAGCGCACGCATGGCCGACGCGCTGATGGCCTCGCCGCTCGCCGCGAAAACCCGGCGCGGCGTGGAGGCAGCCGTTGCCGCGCCGCTCACCGGTGCGGCGGACAAGGCCGCGCTGTTCAGCGCGTGTGGAGCGCTCGCCGTCGACATGGAATCGCATCTGGCCGCCGCCGCGGCGGCCGCGCATGGCGTGCCGTTCGCAGTGTGCCGCGCGATCGTCGATCCGGCGTGGCGCAGCCTGCCGAAAGCGGCCATGGCCGGTTTGCGCGACGACGGCACGACGGCGGTGCTCCCGGTCCTGCGCGAGCTGGCGCGCGACCCGGCGCAGCTGGGCGGCCTGCTGCGCCTGGCCGCGGACGCGAAAGCGGCACGCCAGTCGCTGAGCGCCGCGCGGCAGGTGTTGACGGCCACCGGCGCCTTTTTCCCCAAATGACTCTGGCGGGTTATTGAAATACCTAGGGTAAACCCCTATCTCTGGTAAGATCTGAGTGTTAACCCTAGGTTCGTACTCGCGAGCTGGGGACGAATCACATTTCGGGGAGTTACCAGCCATGAATTTTCATACTCGCAAGTGGGTCAAGCCAGAAGACCTGAATCCGAACGGCACGCTGTTCGGCGGCAGCCTGCTGCGCTGGATCGACGAAGAAGCGGCGATCTACGCGATCTGCCAGCTCGACAACCAGCGCGTGGTGACCAAGTTCATGTCGGAGATCAACTTCGTGAGCTCGGCGCGCCAGGGCGACATCATCGAACTCGGCATCACGGCCACGGATTTCGGCCGGACGTCGATCACGCTGCGCGCCGAAGTGCGCAACAAGATCACGCGCAAGAGCATCCTGACGATCGAGAAGATGGTGTTCGTGAACCTGGGCGCCGATGGCGTGCCGGCCCCGCACGGCCGCGAACGCATCCGCTATGCCGATGAAGCCTACGAGCGCTATCGCCAGACCGTGCAGACGTCGGCGGACGCCACGGCGCTGGCGGCGGCGAACGAAGCCGAGCGCCAGGCCGAGAGCGAGGACGCTTCGGTGCATTGAGCGGCGCGCACGACGCAGTAAAAAACAACCTGGAAAGGTTGCCGGGTTTTTTTGCGTTCGTACGCCGCCCGCCCACAAACGGGCGGCCGCTATGTGCCGTTCAGGGCGCCGATGCCGGCTTCGCAGGCACTGCCGTCGCACCCGAAGCCGCGACGGGCGCCGATGCGCTCGCCGGTGCGGAAGCGGCCGCCGCTGCCGCTACACCCGCTGTGCCGGCCGCGGCAGCAGCACCTGGACCCGCACCCGCCGCGGCAGCACCCGTCGCAGCCGCCCCGGCAGCGCCCGCCGCGCTCCCGTCGCCCGGATCCTCATAATTCGGCAGACCATTGTTCGACGCGCCGGGGGCGGCCGCACCACCCGCACCGCCGGCACCGCCCGACTCGCCCGGATCCTCGTAATTGGGTGCCCCGTTCTCGTTCGGAGTCGCCTCGCCGTCCGGCTCGCCATAGTTGGGCAGCGGCGCATTGTTGCCTCGCGAGCCGCGGATCAGCGATTCGCGCTGCTGGCGGTAGGCGTCGCGCACGAACGAATACGGGTCGAGCGCGGCCTGCTTGAGCAGGTCGGTTGCGCCGAGCAGGTCCGCACGCGCGCTGATGAACTGCGCGAGATACATCGGGTTGCGCACCGCCGGCTCGAAGTAGTTGATGACGTTGAACTTCACGTCCACGGCCATGCCGATGCCGTCGCGCACCGAACTGGGCCCGAACAGCGGCAGCACGAGATACGGACCGGCCGGCATGCCGTAATGGCCCATCGTGAGGCCGAAGTCCTGATGATGCTTGGGCAGCCCCGCCAACGTCGCGAAGTCGATCAGGCCGCCCAGACCGAAGGTCGTGTTCATCGCGATGCGCATCAGATCCTGGACGGCGTCGGTGATCTTCAGCTGCAGCACGTTGTTTGCAAAGTTGTCGACGTCTCCGATGTTCGAGAAGAAGTTCGTGATCGCCTGACGCAGCGGCTGCGGCGTCACCTTCTGGTAGCCCTTGGCAACTGGCTGCGCGACGTAGGTATCGAGTTTGTCGTTGAACGTGAAAATTGCGCGATTCGCGGGCTCGAACGGATCGCCCGGTTTGCGGTCGGGGCCCGTGGCGCAGCCTGACGTCACGAGGAGCGCCAGGCTCGCCGCCGCCATGGTGAGCGCGGCTTGATTCTTCTTCATTGGTCGATCCCCTGAGTTTCCGATCTCGCGCGTTTTGCGCGCGGCTTGCCCATCAGCACCGGCTGGAACACCACGGCGCCTATTAGCGTACAGAACAAGGACAGTGCGAGCAGCTTGCCCATGCTCGACGTGCCCGGATGATGCGATAGCCACAGGCTCCCGAACGCCGTGGCCGTGGTCGCGGCGGAAAAAAGCACCGCGTGTGTGAGGCTCGAATGCAGGAGGCCGGTCTGCCCCGCGCGCCAGGCCATCACGAAGTAGATTTTGAACGCGACGCCGACGCCGAGCATCAGGGGAAGCGCGATGATGTTGGCGAAATTTAGCTGAATTCCAAATACGACGCACAGTTCGAGCGTCACGAGCGCCGATACCAGCAGAGGAATGAGCGTGCGCAGCACGTCGCCGAAATTGCGCAGCGTGATCCAGAGCAGCGCGGTGATGAGCAGCACCGACCACCCCGCTGCCTGGAAGAACGCGAGGATGATCACGTTCGCCGAGTGCAGGATCGAGATCGGCCCGCCGATCGCGTTCGGCTCGGCCGCCTTCACCGCGTGTGCAAAGCGGGCGAGCATCACGTCGTCGTTGGGATCGACGCCCGGCGGCACGCGCGGCGCGACGTCCACGATCGCCTGGCCGGTCGGCGCCACCCAGTCGCGCGCCATCTCGGGCGGCAGGTTTTCACGCGTGATTTCCGAGGGCTGCAACAGGCGCGCGAGCTGCGCGAAGGCGAGCTTGAGCGTGAGGCTGAAGGCGGTTTCCGCGCGGTCGCGCGTGGCCGGGCTCGCGTTCGCGAGCTTCGTGAGCGAGTCGGACAGATGCTTCGCCTCGGCCGCGCCCGGCCCCGGATGGTCGCTCGCGGCGAGCGAAAGCTGGTTGGCCGCGCGCTTGAGCGTCTGCACGCGCACTTCGTCGGTCACGGGCGAAGACGGCTGCTGCGTGAGCGCGGGCAGGAGCTGCTGCGCGGCGCTCGAGATCAGCATGAGCTTTTGCTGCTGATCGTCGGGAATCAGCGAACTGAGCGTGGTGGCGCGCGCCACTTCCGGCAGCTTCGAGAGTCGCGCGGCGATCTTGTCGGCTTCTTCGAGCGACGGCGCGAGCACGCTCACGTCGTTGATCGAGATGACGGGCGAGTTCTTCAGCGCGAGCAGCGTCGCCATCGACTCGGTATGCGGATCCTTAAGATGCAGCGGATTGAAGTCGAAGCGCAGATGCAGCAACAAGGGCGTCGCGCCCACCACGATGATGAGCGTGGTGATCAGCACGGGCTTGCGATGCTCGGCGAGCCATCTGTCGACGGGTGCGAGGAACGCGAAGCCCGGCGAGGCGCGCTCGCCTCCCGGATTGAACACGCGGATGAGCGCCGGCAGCACCGTCATGTTGCAGACGTACGCCACGAACATGCCCACGCCCGCGATCTGTCCGAGTTCCGAGAGGCCCTTGTAGGCGGTCGGGAGGAAGGAAAAGAAACTTTCGGCCACGGCGATGGCCGCGAGCGTGAGCGGCACGCCGATGGTGCGCGCGGTCTTGAGGAGCGCGGCGTCGAGCCGCTCGTCCTGATAGCGCTCCTCGCGATACTTCACGCCGAACTGCACGCCGAAATCGACCCCTAGCCCCACGAACAGCACCATGAAGGCGACCGAGAGCATGTTGAACGAGCCGATCATCATGAGGCCGAGCGCGGCCGTGATGACGAGACCGATCACGAGCGTGATGAGCGTCGCGCCGATCAGCTTGCCCGAGCGCAGCGCGAGCCACAGGATCACGAGCACGACGACGAGCGTGATCACGCCGTTGAGCGCGGCGCCGTCCTGTACCGAGGCGAACTCGTCGTCGGCGAGCGGCTGTTCGCCCGTGAGGCGCACGCGCGCGCCGAATTCGCTGTCGAGATGAAGTGAGTCGGCGGTCGCGCGGATCGCCTCCGACGCGTTCGCGCCCGCCTTGAGCGCGCCGAAGTTGAGCACCGGCTGCACGGTGATGAACGCGAACGCGGGCTTCGTGGCCGCGTCCTTGTCGACGAGCGCGCGCCACGAAAACGCCGCGGGCTTGCCGGCGAGCACCTCGTCGACGACGGTGGCGGCGCTGCCAAGCAGATTCGCCATTTGCGGCAACTTGATCTGGCCGATCGTGAGCGGCAGTTGCAGCGTGGTCGTGAGCGTGCCGGCCAGACCCGCGAGGCTCGGGTCCTTCGCGAGCTGGTTGACGAGCGGGCGCGCCTGCACGAGCTGGCCCGTGGTCGAGAGCACGGTGGCCGTGGACGGAAAGAGCAGGCCGTTGTGCTGGAAGAACGGGCCGCCCGCGGGCTGCGAGACGGCGCTGAATTCGCGCGAGTCAGCCTTGAGCGCTTGCGCGAGCTTGTCGGCGGCGGCGTCGGCGAGCTCGGGCGCGTCGGCTTCGACGACCACGAGCAGCGAGCTCGCGCGCTGCGGGAACGCCTTGTCCTTGGCTTCGCTCAGCGCGGCCCATTGGGCCGTGTTCTCGACGAGACCGCTGACGTCGGTATTGATCTTGAAATGCTTCGCTACGTACACGCCGGAGAGCACGGCAAGCACGATCGCGAGTGTGATCACCCACGCCGCGCGGCGCACCGACCAGGCGACGAGGCTAATGATGAATGGCTTCAGCATACAGGCGAGGGGGCCCTGTCAATTAGGTTCTTTGACGCGAAACGCACAAGTATACCGGCCCCGCCCGTCCCGGCGCGGGTCATGCACACCTGGGCTCGAGGCGGCGCCCCGGCAGCGCATCTGCCAAAGCCGTTATACTGGCTCAGCCGGCGGCGCGACGGTTACGTGATTGCACTTGCACTTAACCGCACGCACTGAGTCGCACTGTACCGGCGCCTGAATTTCACTGTTCCAGAAGAGCGTATGAAACGTTACCTGACCGCATTTTTCGTCGCCGCCTGTTTCACGGGCGTTTCGGGCGCCGCGTTCGCGCAAACCACGCCGGACGCCGTCGTCAAGGCCGCCGTGGAAGGCACCGTGAAGGCGATGCAGGCCGACCCGCAGGCACGGGGCGGCGACATGAACAAGATCACCCAGGTGGTCGAGACCCATTTCGTTCCCGCCACCGACTTCAAACGCACCACGCGGATCGCCGTTGGCAAGCCCTGGGCGACGGCCACGCCCGAACAACAGCAGAAGCTGTATGAGCAATTTCAACTCCTGCTCGTGAAGACCTACGCCTCGTCGCTCTCGCAACTGCGCGATACCCAGGTGACCTTCAAGTTCTCGCCTTCGAACACAGGTGCGGGCGCGAAAGACACCGTGGTGCAGTCGCACGTGATCAGCAACGGCGGCGACGACGCCATCGACTACCGTCTCGCGCAAACGCCCAACGGCTGGAAGATTTACGACATCAACATGATGGGTGCCTGGCTGATCCAGGTCTACCAGACGCAATTTGCCGACCAGATCGCCAAGGGCGGCATCGACGGCCTCATCAAGTTCCTCGTCGACCACAACGCGCGCAGCTGATCGTCGATCGGTGGTTGCACACGCACTGTGACGTTGCGGGCGCTCCGGGTAAGCCGGAGCGCCCGTTTCACTTTCTGCGGTGCTCCACCGCGAACTTGATCAACTCCGCCTGGCCTTCGATCTCAAGCTTGCGCTTGAGGTTGAGCCGGTGCGTTTCCACCGTGCGCACCGAAAGCCCCTCGCGCTGCGCGATCTGCTTGCTCGAGAGTCCTTGCGCGAGCGCGTCGAGAATGTCGCGCTCGCGCGGCGTGAGACGCTCGACGGGCGTGCTGCGCGCCGACGCCTGGATCATGCGCGCACTCAAGCCCGCGCTGAAATACGTGCGCCCGGCCAGCACGGCCTCGATCGCGCGGATGATCTCGGTGGCCGGCGAATCCTTGAGCACATAGCCGCTCGCGCCCGCACGCACCGCCTCGGTCACGTATTCGACGTTGTCGTGCATCGACAGCATCAAGACGCGGATGGCCGGAAAGCGTTCATGGAAAATGCCCGCGAGCGCGATGCCGTTCACGCCGGCCATGCCCACGTCCATCAGCACGAGATCGGGTTCGAGCGACGCGGCGAGCGCGATGGCCTCGTCGGCGTTGCCGGCTTCGCCCGCCACCTCGAAACCCGGCACGGCTTCGAGCCGTGCACGCAGGCCGTCGCGCACGAGCGGATGGTCGTCCACGAGGACGAGGCGCGCGGGTTTGGCGCCCGGGCTGGTCGAATCGTTCACGTTTGCATTCGTCATCGTCATTTCGGTGTTCCTGAAACAGCGGCTTTGGATGCTGTATTGGGCGCTGCATTTGACGCCGCATTCGACGTAACAGGCACCCACGCCGTGACGAGCGTATGGCCGGGCTGCGAGGTGATGTCGAGGCGGCCGCCGAGCGACTCCAGGCGTTCGCGCATGTTGCGCAGGCCCAGACCGGCGCGCGGGTCGACCAGTGCGTGCGCCACGTCGAAGCCGCGGCCGTTGTCGGCAATGGCGAGTGTCACGCCGCTCGCGGCGACCTCCAGCGTGAGCGCGGCGCGCGCTGCTTGCGCGTGCCGCACGATGTTGGTGAGCGCTTCCTGAGCAATGCGAAAGAGCACGGTGTTGACGGCGTCCGGCAGCGTGAGGACTGGCGCCTTGCGGCTCGTCGCCGGCTTCGGCGCGGCTTGCGTGAAGGCGATCTCGATGCCCGTTTGCTCGGCCATCTCGCGCGTGAGTTGCTCGAGCGCGGCCGCGAGGCCCAGGTCGTCGAGCATCGAGGGGCGCAGTGCGTGCGAGATGCTGCGCACTTCGCGCAGCGTATCGGAAAGCCGCAAGAGGCCGGTGGCGAGCGACGCTTCGGCGGCAGGCACACGCGTTTCGCCGCGCTCGAAGCGCGCCAGCGCCGACTCCAGCAGCAGCTTCACCGAAACGAGCATCTGGCTGATGCCGTCGTGCAGTTCGCGCGAGAGCCGCGCCCGCTCCTGCTCCTGCGACTCGACAACCTGCTGCGCGAGGCGCTTGAGTTTGGCGTCGGTGCTGCGGTGCTCGCTCACGTTGAGTACGAGCGCACCGAGCGCGATCACGAGCACGCCCGCGAGTGCAATTACGCCGAGCCATTGAATGGTGTGCTCGATGTTCGCGGAGGCGCGCTCGTCGATGTGCGCGAGCGTCGAATCGACATCGTCGAGATAAATGCCGGTGCCGATCATCCAGCCCCAGCGCGGCAGCGGCACGACATAGCCGAGCTTGGGCGCGAGCTTGCCCGTGGACGGCCGGTGCCACATATAGCGCACGTAGCCGCCGCCGCGCCGGGCTGCGGCAATCAGTTGCTGGATCGTGAGCGCACCCTGCGGGTCGCGCAGGTTCCAGAGATCCTGGCCGACGAGCGCGGGTTCGCGCGGATGCATGAGCGAGCGCCCGTGCATGTCGTAGACGAAGAAATAGCCGTCGGGGCCGAAGTCCATCTTCTGCAGCACGGCTAGCGCGGCCAGCTGGCGGTCGGCTTCGCTGTCGGGCGCGGGCAACGCGTCGCTGGCGTTTTCCTCGGGCGCATAGAGCGGCGCGATGGCGCTCGTGGCCAGCTCCACGTAGTGGCGCAGCTCGATCTCCTTGCTCGACAGATAGGCGCTCTGCATCGTCGCGTGCTGCGTTTGCGCGAGCTGCGTGGCCTGCTGGCGCACGCCGATCCCGATGCCGGCAATGGCGGCGAGGAACGGCACGACCGCGAGCAGGAAGATTTTCGTCTTCAGGCGGCGGTCGGCGAAGAAAAATGGGGCGGGCATGACGGTGTTCGGAAGCTGAGTCTGCAAGCATAACCGGGCGCGCGCGGCGAGGCGGACAAATCCACGCGCGGCGCAAGACGGTGTCCTTGTGCGACGCGTTGCGCGGCGGGCTGCGATTGTCGTTGCGCGCGCAACGAATTGTTGCCTTCCCTACGTAGTTCTACGTAGCGCGCTTACGTAGTTGTCCGGTTGTGGCTGACGGTCTGAAAGCGAATACTACCGCCCACGACATGGCGCAATGCGTCATGCATGCGCCGCCATCGCCACGATGCTGTGGACGGCGCGCCAGGGTCCGGTTCCGATGCCGGACACAAAGCTAAAAACACAATGGAGACACCGCATGAGTCGGACATCCAGTTTTGTCGTCTGGACGCTGGTCGCGCTGCTTGGCGCGTTCGCGTTCGGCACTATCGCGCTCGCGCACGGCGAGCGAATCAGCGCACTGTGGATCGTGATCTGCGCCGTGTGCGTCTATCTGATCGCGTATCGCTTCTATAGCCGCTTCATCGCCACGCAGGTCCTGCAGCTCGACGGCCTGCGCATGACGCCGGCCGTGCGCCACAACGACGGGCTCGACTACGTGCCCACCAACAAGTTCGTACTGTTCGGCCATCACTTCGCGGCGATCGCGGGCGCGGGCCCGCTCGTCGGCCCGGTGCTGGCCGCGCAGATGGGCTACATGCCCGGCATGCTCTGGATTCTCGCGGGCGTGGTGTTCGCGGGCGCCGTGCAGGACTTCGTGGTGCTGTTCCTTTCCACGCGCCGCGACGGCCGCTCGCTGGGCGACCTCGTGAAGATGGAACTCGGTCCGGTGCCCGGCGTGATCGCGCTGTTCGGCACCTTCCTCATCATGATCATCATTCTCGCGGTGCTCGCGCTGATCGTGGTGAAGGCGCTCACGAACTCGCCGTGGGGCACGTTCACGGTGGCCGCGACGATTCCCATCGCGATCTTTATGGGCCTGTATGTGCGCTACATCCGTCCGGGCAAGATCGGCGAGATCTCGATCATCGGTTTCGTCCTGCTGATGGCTTCCATCGCCTTCGGCCAGCACGTCCACGATTCGCCCACGCTTGCAGCGATGTTCACGTTCACGGGCACGCAGCTCACGTGGATCCTGATCGGCTATGGCTTCGTCGCTTCGGTGCTGCCGGTGTGGCTGCTGCTCGCACCGCGCGACTACCTCTCGACGTTCCTCAAGATCGGCACGATTCTCGCGCTTGCGATCGGCATTCTGATCGTCGCGCCGGAACTGAAGATGCCGGCCTTCACGAAGTTCATCGACGGCACGGGCCCGGTCTGGTCGGGCAATCTGTTCCCGTTCCTCTTCATCACGATCGCGTGCGGCTCGGTGTCGGGCTTCCATGCGCTGATCTCGTCGGGCACGACGCCCAAGCTGCTCGATAACGAAACCAACGCGCGCTTCATTGGTTACGGCGCGATGCTGATGGAATCGTTCGTCGCGATCATGGCGCTTGTGGCCGCTTCGGTGATCGAGCCGGGCGTGTACTTCGCGATGAACGCGCCGCTCGCCGTGCTCGGCACGACGCCGGACGCTGTCGCGGCAACCGTGGGTCACTGGGGCTTCGTGCTCACGCCGGACATGCTCACGCACACCGCGCAGGCCGTGGGCGAAACGACCATCGTCGCGCGCGCCGGCGGCGCCCCGACGCTGGCCGTGGGCATGGCGCAGATCCTGCACCAGGTGGTGGGCGGCGAGGCGATGATGGCGTTCTGGTATCACTTCGCCATCCTCTTCGAGGCGCTCTTCATCCTGACCGCTGTCGACGCGGGCACGCGTGCGGGCCGCTTCATGCTGCAGGACCTGCTCGGCACGTTCCACCCGTCGCTCAAGCGCACGGAGTCGCTGCCGGCCAACCTGATCGCCACGGGCTTGTGCGTGGCCGCGTGGGGCTACTTCCTCTACCAGGGCGTGGTCGATCCGCTGGGCGGCATCAATACGCTGTGGCCGTTGTTCGGCATCTCGAACCAGATGCTCGCCGGTATCGCGCTGATGCTCGCCACCGTCGTACTCTTCAAGATGAAGCGCGAGAAGTTCGCATGGGTCACGGCACTGCCCACGGTGTGGCTCCTCATCTGCACGCTCACGGCGGGCTGGCAGAAGATTTTCGACAGCAACCCGAAGGTGAGCTTCGTCGCGCACGCACAGAAGCTTTCGGCGGCGATCGCGGAAGGCAAGATCGTCGCGCCCGCCAAGTCGCTCGAGCAGATGCAGCGCATGGTCTTCAACGACTACGTCGATGCCGCGCTCTCCGGCCTGTTCATCTTCGTGGTGGTCAGCATCGTCGTGTATGGCCTGATCGCGATTGCGCGTGCGCGCCGCATCGACCGTCCGACCGTGCAGGAAACGCCGTATCAGGCGATGCCGGCTGGCGGCGCGGCAGCTGTGACGAATCGCGTGCATTGATCGACGTTACTGAACGGAGCACATCATGTTCTCGGGACTTCGCGACAACGTACAGACGGCCGGGCGCTATCTCGGCCAGGCCATGCGTTTGATGGTCGGTTTGCCGGACTACGAGGGCTACGTTGCGCATGCGCGCGAAACGCATCCCGACCGCCCGGTCATGACCTACGAGGAGTTTTTCCGCGAGCGGCAAAACGCCCGCTATGGGTCGGGCGCGGGGAAGTGCTGCTGACCCCCGACTGAGCGGATACGTTCAGCAAGAGGCGCGACGGCGAAGGCCGTCGCGCCTTTTTTTACGCCTGTAATCTGCGCGGCTCGGTGTTCGCTCAAAAAGCACTCAATTCCGGCAGGGCGGCTGCCGTTAACTCTGACGAAGTTCCACACCAATTCGACGCATGACGCCGCACGCGGCGGTGCGCACGGATGCGAATCGTCGGGAATCGGCCTGCGCGTTTGCCGCGTGGGCAGCACGGCATCTTCAACTGTTGCACCGTAAGGTGTACGAATCAAAGAATCTTTCATGATCTTGCATCGAATCGGCGCGGCGTGGCTTGCCGCCGCTCTCACCGCGACGGCTGCGCCCGTTTGCGAAGCGCAATACTCCACCGACTGGATTGCGAACACCTACGGCACCAACGCGACGCACGTGGGCAACGTGGCCCGCTCGATGTGGGTCGCGCCCGAAGGCGTCATCTACACGTCGTCGATGTGGGATGAAAACGAAGGCGGCGTGGCGATCTACCAGAACGGCCAGAGCCTCGGCTCGATCGGCGGGCACGGCGACTTCCAGGGCGGCGCGATCACGGGCAACGCGACTTCGCTGTTCGTCGCGATACAGTACAACGCCGCGTATGGCAGCGGCAACGTCGGGCGCTATAACCGCACGAGCGGCGCGCGCGACCTGCTGATCCCCGTGAGCGCCGATACGACCGAAAAGCTCGCCGATGTCGTCACCGGACTCGCGACCTCGGGCTCGCTGCTCTACGTGAGCGATTGCCCCGGCAACCGCGTGCGTGTGTACACCACGGACGGCGTCTGGCAGCGCGATATCAGCGTGGCGGGCCCGGGCGCGCTGACGCTCGACGCGGGCGGCAACCTCTGGGTCGCGCAGAAGAGCGCGGGCGCCGTGCTCGAGTTCGGCGCCGGCAGTCAGCTCCTGAACACCATCCAGCTGGCGTCCACGGCGCGGCCGTCGTCGCTGTATTTCGATGCGCAGACTTCGCAGTTGATGATCGGCGACTCGGGTCCCGACATGAACATCAAGACCTTCAGCGTCGCGGGCACGCCGTCTCAAACCGGCACGTTCGGCGTGCTGGGCGGCTATCTCGACACGACCTCAGGCATCAAGGGCCAGGTGGGCGACAAGCGCTTTATGCGCGTGGTCGGCATCGGCAAGGATTCCGCGGGCACGCTGTACGTGCTGAACAATCCGTGGGGCGGCTCGTGGGACCTCGGCCGCAACGGCGGCACCGATCTGCAGGCTTACGACGGCACCGGCACGCTGCGCTGGAAGCTCCAGTCGCTCAACTTCGAAGGCAATGCGGCGCCGGATCCGGGCACCGATGGCGCACTGTTCTACGGCGGCATGAATATCTATTCGGGCACGGCTGGCGGCACCTTTGTGGCCAACACCATCGACCCGATCACGTATCCGTCCGATCCGCGCATCAATCTCGCCGACGCCGGTCGCGGCAACCATTTCGCGCAGGTGGCGAGCGTGAGCGGCAAGCGCATTCTCGTGGCGGCCGGCCAGAACCCCGATACGTTCTACTTCTTCCACTTCAACGCGGCGAGCGGCTATATCGCCATTCCGGATTACACGCTGCCGGGGGCGGCGTTCAGTACGTCGGCCCCGGTGCGCAACGGCTTTTGTCTCGACAGCAAGGGCGACCTGTGGGTCGGCCTCGACAAGACCAACGTCATTTCCCACTACCCGCTGACCGGCTTCGACTCGACCGGCAAGCCGACCTGGGGCGCCGCGATCACCACGCCGATTCCCGCCACGATCTCGCGGCTCACCCGCATCGTCTATCTGCCCGAAAGCGACACGATGATCCTCACGGGCGAGGACGCCAGCGTGACCGACTGGACGGCGGTCGGCACGCGCGTCGAGGTGTATCACGGCTGGCTCGCCGGCAATACGAGCGCGCCGAATCCGGTGATCACGCTCACGAGTGCGAATCCCAAATCGATTGCGGCCGCCGGAAACTATCTGTTCGTGGGCTACGTGCACACCGTGCCGAACATCGATGCGTTCAACCTCACCACGGGCGCGCTCGACACGACGCTCATCAACAGCAACCCGAGCGCGGTGTACGTGGGCAACGACGTGGATTCGATGTATGGCCTGCGTGCGTATCTGCGCTCGACGGGCGAGTATGTCGTGACGAAGGATAACTACAACGCTTCGAGCGCGGTGGTGTACCGGTGGACGCCGGCGGCGGCGAGCACGACCACAACGAATGCGACGGTGTCGCCGTTCAGCGCGAAGTGACAAAAAAACAAAGGGCGCAACGGCTAAAACCGTTGCGCCCTTTTTGCGTTTCATCCGCCCGCGGCGGAAACCGCTTTAGCTAGCCGCCACCGTAACCGGCTTCTTCGTCTTGGCCGAGTTCTTGATCTCTTCGAGCTTGATCTCGACGTGACGCGAGAACACGTACTCAGCCGGACGCGCGCCCTCGAGCGGGATGTCCTTCGCAAACGCACCCGTCGTGCGCGGGCCCGAGAGGGCGATGCGCGCGGCCTTGAGCGGATGCGCAACCGTGTCCATCACGGCGGTGGCCTCGAAGCCGCAGTGGACCATGCAGTCCGCGCACTTCTCGTACTTGCCCGTGCCGTACTTGTCCCAGTCGGTCGTTTCCATCAGTTCCTTGAAGGTCTTCACGTAACCTTCGCCGACCAGATAGCACGGCTTTTGCCAGCCGAACACCGTGCGCGCCGGGTTGCCCCACGGCGTGCACTGGTAGCTCTGGTTGCCGGCCAGGAAGTCGAGGAACAGGCTCGACTGGCTGAACGACCACTTCTTGCCGTTGTTGCCGCGCTTGAAGATTTCGCGGAACAGGTTCTTGGTCTTGTCGCGGTTCAGGAAGTGCTGCTGGTCCGGGGCGCGCTCATACGCATAGCCCGGCGACACCGTGATGCCGTCCACGCCGATCTCGCCGACCGTGTCGAAGAACTTCGCCACGCGCTCGGGCACGGCGTCGTTGAACAGCGTGCAGTTGATGTTCACGCGGAAGCCGCGGCGCTTGGCTTCCTTGATCGCCGCGACGGCCTTGTCGTACACGCCTTCCTGCGAGACCGAGTGGTCGTGCGCTTCGCGGTCGCCGTCGAGGTGCACCGACCAGACGAAGTACGGATTCGGCTGGTAGTCGTCCATCTTCTTTTCCATGAGCAGCGCGTTCGTGCAGAGATACACGAACTTCTTGCGTGCCATGATGCCCTTCACGATCTGCGGCATTTCCTTGTGCAGCAGCGGCTCGCCGCCTGCGATGGAAACGACCGGCGCGCCGCACTCATCGACGGCTTCGAGGCATTCCTCCAGCGACAGGCGCTGGTTCAGGATGGGATCCGGATAGTCGATCTTGCCGCAGCCATTGCAGGCGAGATTGCAGCGGAACAGCGGCTCGAGCATGAGCGCGAGCGGGTAGCGCTTGTTGCCGCTGAAATGCTGGCGGAAGATGTACGAGCCAACGCGGACTTTTTGTAGCAGCGGAATAGACAAAGCGTGTCCTCCTTAAACTTCGCGCGCGACGAGCGGTTGCAAGAGCTTCGACGGCAGCTTGAATTCGACTTTTTCTTCACGGCCCGCCATCGTCGACACCTCGACAGGCCCCAACGCGCGCAGCGCGTCAATGACGTTCTCAACCATTTCTTCGGGCGCCGATGCGCCGGCCGTGATGCCGACCGTTTGCACATTGGCGAACCATTCGGCCTTCACTTCCGAGCCGTCGGCGACGAGGTAGCTCGGCACCCCCGTCTCGCTGCCGATCTCGCGCAGACGATTCGAGTTCGAGCTGTTCGTCGCGCCGACGACGAGTAGAACCTCCACCTGATCCGACAGTTCGCGCACCGCTGCCTGGCGGTTCTGCGTCGCGTAGCAGATGTCGCGCGTGTCCGGGCCGACGATGTCGGAGAACCGCGCGAGCAGCGCGTCGATGATGCCGCGCGTGTCGTCCACCGAAAGGGTGGTTTGCGTCACGTACGCGAGCGGGGCATCGAGCGGCAGATCGAGCTTCGAAACATCGGCTTCGCTCTGCACGAGCAGCACGGTGCCGGGAATCTGGCCGATCGTGCCTTCCACTTCAGGGTGGCCGGCGTGCCCGATCAGGATCAGCGTGCGGCCCGCCGCGACGTACTGGCGGCCCTGCACATGAACCTTCGTGACGAGCGGGCAGGTGGCGTCGAGCACGTCGAGGTCGCGTTCCTCGGCGGCGCGTTCCACGGTCTTGGCCACGCCGTGAGCGCTGAAAATCGCCACGGCGCCTTCCGGCACTTCGTCGAGCTCTTCCACGAAACGCGCGCCCTTGTTGCGCAGGTTTTCGACCACGTGACGGTTGTGGACGATTTCATGGCGCACGTAGACCGGCGCGCCGTGTTTCTGCAGTGCGCGATCGACGATTTCGATAGCGCGGACAACCCCCGCGCAAAAGCCGCGGGGTTGGGCAAGGATCACTCGCATAGGGTGGCGAACTCCGACTGCCGCACAAAACGAGCAAGTCGGTAAAAATGACCTGATCGCCGGCGGCTGTCTATTATTAAAGATGCAAAAATCCGCCAAAGGGGTGACGGAGTAAAAACCAGACGCGCATTTTAACCCCTTCGCCTTTCGTTTGCTGTGTGGACCACGCGCGGGTGCGGCGTGCGCGCGACGGTGCAGTCCGGTCAGCGCCCCAATTTATCTCGAAAAGCCCGCTGCGTGGCGCTCCCACGGCCTGCGCAACTCGCGCCGCGCACGCGGCGCAGCACGGCGCCGGGAGCCGGCGTCCGGGCGTTGCGCGGTGCAACATACTCCGGGAACCCTTAAAATGTGGCGTCCCGCGGGTCGCCTGGATGGCGCCCGGGGATACGCCCCCATTCTGGACGCCTTGATGGAACCCGACCACTACGACGATTTTCCGGTAGCGCGCGTACTGCTGCCGAAGGCGCTGCGCGCGCCTGTCGGCGTGATCTACCACGTCGCGCGCACGCTCGACGACATCGCGGACGAAGGCGACTGGAGCCCCGGGCAACGCCACACGCGCCTCGCCGACTTTCGCGAAGGCCTGAACGCCGTGGCCGAAGGCCGCCCCGCGCGCGTGCACCCCATGCTGTTCGCGCAGCTCACGGACGTGGTGCGCGAGTGCCGCCTGCCGCTCGCACCGTTTTACGACCTCGTCGCGGCGTTCGATCAGGATATCGACACGACGCGCTATGCCGACCGCTTCGAGCTGCTGGACTTTTGCCGGCGCTCGGCGAACCCGGTCGGCCATCTGATGCTGCATCTGATCCACGCGGCGACGCCCGAGAATCTGGCCGATTCCGACGCGATCTGCACCGCCTTGCAGCTCGTCAGCTTCTTGCAGGACGTGAGCGCCGACTGGGCGCGCGGCCGCATTTACCTGCCGCTCGCCGACCGCGAGCGCTTTGGCGTGACCGAAGCGCAAATTGCCGCCGGCAGGGTGGACGACGCCTGGCGCGCGCTGATGGCGCACGAGGTGGCGCGCGCGCGGGCGCTGATGGTGAGCGGTGCGCCGCTCGCGCTGCGCGTGCCGGGGCGCTTCGGCCTCGAGCTGTGCAGCGTCGTGCATGGCGGACTGCGCGTGCTCGAAATCATCGAGCGCGGCGGCTACGATGTGTTCCGCGCGCGGCCTGCGCTGCGCGCACCCGACTGGGCCGTGGTGCTTCTGCGCACGGCGGCCATGTGGCTGTCGCGCCGCGTGGGCGTGCGCGCCTCTTCGATCGAGAGTAACAACGCATGACTACGACCATTCTGTTTGCCGTCTCCTGTCTCTCGCTGCTGATCTGGCTCGTGCTGCTGTTCGGGCGCGGCGGTTTCTGGCGCGCGCGCCCGGCCGCGCCGCTGCCGATCGTCGAGCCCGCGGCCGGCTGGCCTGCCGCGTGCGCCGTGGTGCCGGCGCGCAACGAAGCCGATGCGATCGGCGAGGCCGTGACCTCGCTGCTCCAGCAGGACTACGGCGGCGAGTTTCACGTGATCGTGATCGACGACCACAGCACCGACGGCACCGCGGAAGCCGCGCGCGCCGCCGCGCTCGCGCTGCAGTGCCCGGAAAAGCTCAGCGTGATTACGGCCAAGCCGCTGCCGGCGGGCTGGTCGGGCAAGGTGTGGGCGCAGTCGCAGGGCATCGAGGCGGTGCGCACGCTCAAGCTGCCCGCCGACTACCTGCTCCTCACCGACGCCGACATCGGCCATCCGCCCGAAGCGCTCGCGCAGCTCGTCGTGCGCGCCCAGGCCGAAGGCCGCGACCTCGTCTCGCTGATGGTGCGGCTGCGCTGCGATTCCTTCTGGGAAAAGGCGCTGATCCCGGCGTTCGTGTTCTTCTTCGCGAAGCTCTATCCGTTCTCGTGGGTCAACAACCCGAAGAACCGCACGGCGGCCGCGGCCGGCGGCTGCATGCTGGTGCGCCGCCAGGCGCTCGAAGAGGCGGGCGGTATCGAGTCGATCCGGGCCGAGCTGATCGACGACTGCAGCCTCGCCGCGCGCATCAAGCATCGCGGCGAAGGGCATCACCCGATCCGTCTCGACGTCGCCGCGAAGAGCGTGTCGCTGCGCCCGTACGATTCGTGGAAGGACATCTGGAACATGATCGCGCGCACGGCGTTCACGCAACTGCACTACTCGGCGTGGCAGCTCGCGGGCACGCTGCTCGGCATGACGATCATCTATCTCGCGCCGCCCGTGGTCGCGCTCGTGCTCGGGCCGCACGGCTGGCCCGCGTGGCTCGCCTGGGCGCTGATGTGCTGCGCCTACTCGCCCATGCTCGCCTACTACCGGCGCTCGCCGCTGTGGGCGCCGTTCCTGCCGCTCGTCGCGCTGTTCTACGTGGGCGCGACGTTCGCATCGGCGTGGCGCTTCTGGCGCGGCAAGGGCGGTCAGTGGAAGGCGCGCGTGCAGGCGCCGGTTCAGGGGCGTTGAGGCGCTTCTCGCGAGAAGCAGCCAATGAAAAAAGCCGTCGGTTTCGACGGCTTTTTTGTTTTGACGGTGTCTGCTCGCGCGTCAGCGTTGCGTGAGCATCATGTACATCTGCACGACGATGTCGGGCGAGAACGTAAACGGCACCCAGCCGTGGCCCGTGTGGCGCAGCACCAGCAGGCGGTCGCCGTTCGATTGTTTCTGCACGGCCATCATCGGATTCTTCGTCGATGCGAAGCGCCAGCCTTGCGGAATGCCGGGCGGCGGTTCGGGCTGCATCGAGGCGCGCGCGTTCGACAGCTCCTCGATCATCTGGCCGACTTGCAGCGCGTTGAGCGTCACCGTCTGGCCGCCAATCGTCAGCGTGATCTCGTTTTGCGACGGACGCGCCACGTGCAATTCGGGCTGCGCAGGCGCAGCGTTGGCCGCAACGGCCGCGGGTTCGATGGCTTCGGCAGTGTCGGTCACGGTTGCATTGGCGGCTTCAACGGGTTCTGCGGCGGCGGCATCGGCAGCCTCCGCGGCCGTCTCGACGGCAACGGTGTGCGGCTGCTCAGCGACGGCTTGCTCCGCTTCGCTGCTTGCAACGGGAGTGTCCTGCTGGGGCACTGCGGCGGCGCGTTCATCGGCGCGCGGTGCATGCGCGGCGGCGGCGGCCTGAAGGAGCTGATCGACGCCCGCTTCGAGCACGCCAATCTGGTCTTGAAGATTCATGCGAGCTTCTCAGGTAAGACCGGGGATTTTACCCGCAGCTCGCGTGCATTGCCCTTCAGGCGTTGTACGCATGTCGCAAGAAAAGTTGTAACAGTTTCCTCAGCTGCCCTCATCGGGCGTTCAGATAGCCGGCCTCGCGGAACCACGCGAGCGCGTCTTTGAGGCCCTCGCGATACGGCCGCGCGCGATAACCCAGCTCGCGTTCCGCCTTCGCGGACGTGAAATACATCTTGTTTTTCGACATCTTGAGCGCATCGACGGTCACGAACGGCTCGCGCTTCGTGAAGCGCGCCACGGCTTCCGCGCCCATCGCAAGCGGATAGAGCGGCCAGCGCGGCAGCGCGATCGTGGGCGGCTTGCGGCCCACCATGCCGGCGATGTCGGTGAGCATCTGCTGCAGCGGCAGATTCTCGCCGCCGAGGATGTAGCGCTCGCCGATGCGTCCGCGTTCCAGCGCGAGGAAGTGGCCGTTCGCCACGTCGTCCACGTGCGCGAGGTTCAGGCCGGTATCGACGAACGCGGGAATCTTGCCGGTGGCCGCTTCCACGATGATGCGGCCCGTGGGCGTGGGCTTCACGTCGCGCGGGCCGATCGGCGTGGACGGATTGACGATCACGGCGGGCAGGCCGTCGCGCTCGATCATGCGTTCCACGGCGCGCTCGGACAGCACCTTGCTGCGCTTGTACACGCCGATGGCCTGCTCGGGCGTGAGCGGCGAGGTTTCGTCGGCGGAGTTGCCCGAACTCGTGACCTTGAGCGTGGCCACGCTGCTCGTGTAGACGATGCGCTCCACGCCCGCGTCGAGCGCCGCGCGCATGGTGGCTTCGGCGCCTTCGAGGTTGGCGCGCTCGATCTCGTGCGGATCGGGCGCCCACAGCCGGTAGTCGGCGGCCACGTGGAACAGGTAGCGCACACCGTCGAGCGCACGGCGCATCGAGGCGGCGTCGCGCATGTCGCCGGTGACGATCTCGGCGTCGAGCGCTTCGAGGTTCTTGCGCGGGCTCGTCGCGCGCACCAGCAGGCGCACGGCATAGCCCTTTTCCTGCGCGATGCGGGCGACGGCCGAGCCGACGAAGCCGGACGCGCCGGTGATCAGCACGAGATCGCGGTTGGCTCGGGAGGTGTCGGTCATTGCAGGGTCGTTTCCATGTTCGGTATTGGCGCGGCGGCGTGGCACGGATTGTACGTGGCGCGAGCCCGGCGCGTGCGCGCGTTGGCGTCTACAATGCCGACCGTAAAGCCTGCATGGAGAAACGAATAATGAGCGAACCGGATCTGGATACGCGCCTCGAAACGTACTACGTGCGCGTGCACGGGACGGTGCAGGGCGTGGGTTTTCGTCACGCGACGGTGCGCCAGGCGCACGCGCTGCGCATTCGCGGCTACGTCGCGAACATGGAGGACGGCTCGGTCGAAGCCGTGATCCAGGGCACGGCGAACCAGGTGGACCGCATGCTGTCGTGGCTGCGTCACGGGCCGCCGGCCGCGCGCGTCAGTTCGGTGGAAAGCGAGGAACGCCTGACCGAAAAGCGTTACGAGCGCTTCGAGCAGCATTGAGCATCGCCCGATAAAAAAGCGGTGCGCCAGGCAACTGGCGCACCGCTTTTTCGTTTCGGACGCCGCTTACTTCACGGCCAGCAGGCTCTCCGCGAATCCCCAGTCCTTTTCGACCCACTGACGCGTGCATTCGAAGCCCGCGTCGGCGGCGATCGCCGGGATTTCGTCGGCGTGGTACTTGTGGCTGCTCTCGGTCCAGATCGTCTCGCCTGCGCCGATCTCGACCGTGAGATTCGCCGAGCGCACCTCGGCGTGCACGTCGCGCTTCGCGCGCAGATGCATCTCGATGCTGCGCACGTCCGGATTGAAGCGCGCGACGTGCTCGAAGTCGTGCAGGTCGAAGTCGGCGTCCAGCTCGCGGTTGATGCGCGACAGCAGGTTCAGGTTGAACGCGGCCGTGGCGCCGATGGCGTCGTCGTAGGCGGCGATCAGCGTGTCCACGGGCTTCACGAGGTCGGTGCCGAGCAGCAGCGTGTCGCCGGGGCGCAGCATCGCGCGGATGTCACGCAGGAAGCGCGTGGCCGCGAGGCGCGCGAAGTTGCCGATCGTGCTGCCGAGAAAGAGCACGAGCAGTTGTTCGCCCTCTTTGCGCTGGCGGCTCACTTCGGAAAGTCCGGCGAGATAGTCGCGCTCGTAGCCGACGATCGAAATGCGCTCGATGTCGGCGAGTTCGCGCCGGCACAGCTGCAGCGCGGTGCGCGAGATCTCGATCGGGCAGTACGACGTGGGGCGCTTGCGGCAGAGCGCTTCGAGAATGCGGCGCGTCTTGCGGCCGCTGCCGCTGCCGAGCTCGGCGACTTTGACGTCGGAGGGCAGCGCCTCGACGATCTCGGACGCGTAGCGCGTGAGCAGACGCTCCTCGCTGCGCGTGACGCCATATTCGGGCAGCACGGTGATGACCTCGAAGAGGGCCGAGCCGACTTCGTCATACAAATATTTCGACGGCAGTTCCTTTTGCGGCGAGCGCGTCAACCCGGCGCGCACTTCAGCGGCGAAGGTGCTGGCGGCGGGCGAAAGGGCGAATGCACCGGCGGGGTCGGCAACGGCGGGGCGGGGCGCAGAAGATGGCATGCGGGCTCCAGGGGGCGTTGGACGTTGGGGACGGCGTCGTGAATCGCGGCGGCGGGCGTTGGCGTGGCGCTCCGGGATAAGCCGGGCACGGCTCCAGCGGCCCCGGTGAAATCTCGCTCGTCGAAGCGAATTCCAGCCGCGAATTCCAGCCGCGAATGGCAGCCGGTTAAGGCGACGGCGGGCTGGCGTGGCGAGACTTACGTTCTAGTCCATCGTGGCGTGATCTGCCGGACAAAATCGCTCGGCCTGCACCAGGGCGCAGGGCGCGCACGGCATGTGCCCGCCTTGTCCGGCGTGGGTTTGCGCCGCCTGCGGCCGCCCAAACGCGACTAGAATGCGGTCTCGCCGACGCTTTCGCCGGCCCGCGCCTTATTCAATAGCCAATTCAAATGACAACCTTTTTACCCGCGCGTGCGAAATCTACGCACCGCGCCGCTCGCAATCCCGCCGTTCTCGCTTTCCGTCCCCGCACATCGCGATGAACCAGTACGAACCCGGGCGCGGCATTGCGCTTTCCGTGGGCGCTTCGGCGCTGTTCGCGCTGATGTCGGCCTATACGCTCCTGCTCGCCCCGCTCGGCGGCCTCGATATTTTCGCGTGGCGCGTGATCTGGACCGCGCCCGGCGCGCTGGCCCTGCTGGTGCTGCGCAAGCGCGCGCCGCAATTGGGCGCGCTCGTCGTGCGTATGGTGAAGGAGCCGCGCACCGCGCTCGCCCTGGTGACGAGCGCCGCGCTGCTGGGCTCGCAGCTGTGGGTGTTTCTGTGGGCGCCGCTGCACGGGCGCATGCTGGAAGTGTCGCTAGGCTATTTCCTGCTGCCGCTCATCATGGTGCTGGTGGGGCGCTTTTACTATCACGAGCGCCTCGAACCGCTGCAATGGCTCGCCGTGGCGTGCGCCGCCGTCGGCGTGGCGCACGAGCTGTGGGCGACGCACGCGTTCTCGTGGCCCACGCTGCTCGTGGCGTTCGGCTATCCGCCGTACTTCGTGCTGCGCCGCAAGATTCACGCGGATTCGCTCGTCACCTTCGCCGTGGAGATGCTGCTGCTCGTGCCGGTGGCGGTGATCGAAGTGCGTGCGGGTGGCTCGCTCGCGCTGCTCGACGCGCACAAGTTCCTCGCCTTCGTGCTGTTGCCCGGACTCGGCGTGCTCAGCACCGTCGCGCTCGCGTCGTACCTGAAGGCGAGCCGGCTGCTGCCGATGGCGCTGTTCGGCATCCTCGGCTATGTCGAGCCGGTGCTGCTCGTGATCGTTTCGGTGACGCTGCTCGGGGAGCGCCTGGGCATGCGCCAGCTCGGGACTTACGTGCCGATCTGGCTGGCCGTCGCGCTCACGGCGGTGCACGCGGCGCGGCTCGTGCGGTTCGAACGCTGAGGAGCTTGCAACGGCCGCTTACTGCCGCGCTGCCTGGGCGCGTGGCGGATGGATGCGCGTAGGGCCCACCTTCGCCTCGATCGCCGCCCGCAGCGCCGGGCGCCAGCCGAGGCTGAAGAGCGCTTCGGCGAGCACGAAGAGCGGGCCGATCATGAGGCCGATGAGATCGTCGACGAAGGCCGGCTTGCGATGCTCCCACGCGATATGCCCGACGAACTGGAAGATCCAGCCAACGACGAACAGCCCCACGCCGCCGCCCAGCCACGCGGCGGTGCCTTGCTGCGCGAGCCAGGCGCCGAAAGCCACGCACGCGACGGAAACGAGCGCCATCATGAGGCCGAGCGGCACGTCCAGCACGAGGTAGTAGAGCGTCGCGGCGCCGAACAGGAGCCACGCGGGCGAGACCGGAACCGGCAGCCCGAGCGCGATCACCGGGCGCGACAGCAGCACCGCGAGGGCGAGCACGATGAGCGGAATGCCGACGAAATGGGTGCCGATGTTGCGCGCGTCGCGGTGATAGGCCGCGTACTGGGTGAGTTGCTCGGTCAGGTTTCTCATGGGTGTCTCTCTGTCTCCAAAATCATTATGATCGTCGGGCTGACGAGCGCAAACCTTCGGCTAGCCGACAATTGCGCCGCTTTGTGACTCGCCTGGCCCCGCTCACCCTGTCCCGATGCCTTCACGTTCCGTCCCGCCCATCACCGCCAGTTCGCCGTCCGTCGCCGCGCTCGAGCGCAGCGCGTGGTTTCGCGGCGCGCCCGAACCGTTGCGCGAGGCGTTGCGCGCGGCGGGGCGCGTGCGCACGCTGCAGGCGGGCGAACGCCTCTTCATGCGCGGCGACGCCGACGACGGTCTCTACTGCGTGCTGGAAGGCGCGGTGCGCGTGGGGGCGGCGAGCGTCGCGGGCCGCGAGGCGCTGCTCGCCGTGGTCGGGCCAGCGCACTGGTTCGGTGAGATCGCGCTCTTCGACGGCGGCGCGCGCACGCACGACGCCTACGCCGAGCGCGATTCCACGCTCTTTCACGTGCCGCGCGCGGCGCTCGTGGCGCTGCTCGAGGCAACGCCGGCGTACTGGCACGCGTTTGGCCTGCTGCTCGCGCAAAAACTGCGTCTCGCGTTCGACGCGATCGAGGAAAGCGCGCTGCTGGGCGCTTCCGCGCGCGTGGCGCGCCGGTTGCTGCTGCTCTCGAACGAGTACGGCGAGGCGGCCGGCACGCAAGGCGGGCCGCGCGCGCGCCGCGTGATCAACGTGCCGCAGGAGGATCTCGCGCTGATGCTCGCGCTCTCGCGCCAAACGGTGAACCAGATCCTTCGCCAGTTCGAGCGCGAGGGGTGGCTCGCGTTACGCTACGGCGAAATCGAAATCGTCGATGCCGCGGGTCTGGCGTCGAACGCGCAATGACGCTGATGCTTCGGCATCCATGCACGTCCATATCGATACATGTTGATGCATTACGTCAACATCAAAGAGCGCGCCTGGGCCGCGTTGCAGCAGAATCGCGTTTGCGCCGACAATGACGCCCGTTCGACGCGCCCAGCCGCGTCGCTTTTCCCATCCACGCCAGGCCCATACCGCTTCATGAACGACCACGTCGTCGCCGCATTCGACTTTGATGGCACCATCACCACGTCCGACAGCTTTCGCGCGTTCATGCTCGACGCCGCCGGGCCCGTCCGCTTCGCCGCCGCCGCGCTGCGCTGTTTGCCGTCGCTCATCGGCGTTCCGCTCGGCTGGTCGCCGCGCGGGCCCACTAAGGCGCGTTTCCTGTACGCCGCGATGGGAGCCGTGCGGCGCGAGGTGCTCGAAGCTGCCGCGCAGCGCTTTGTCGAGCGCCGTCTCCCCGCGCTGCTGCGCCCCGAGATGCTCGCGCGCGTGGCCGAACACCAGGCGCTCGGACATGAGGTCGTGCTCGTGAGCGCGTCGCCGTCGATCTATCTGCGCATGTGGGCGAAGACGGTCGGCATCGGCACCGTGCTTTCGAGCGAGTTCGAATGGCGCGACGGCCTATACACGGGCCATCTGGCGGGCAACAACTGCTGGGGGCCGGAGAAGGTCGCGCGGCTGCGTGCGTGGTGGGGGGCGAACGCGCCCGCCACACTCTACGCTTACGGCGACAGCCGTGGCGACAAGGAAATGGCCGAGTTGGCGCAGTACGCGTGGATACGCGGCGAGTCGGCGCTGCCGCCGCTCGCGGCGGCGGGCGGCTTCGGCGCGGCGTGAATGGTGCGACGCGCTGCAGCGGCGCGAGATCGACGCTAATCTACGGCAGCTAACCAGACCGAAGAGAGGAGACAGCCCCGATGAACGGACAATGGACTCAGGTGAAGTCGCACGACGGCGGTGAATTCCGCGCCTACACGGCGCTGCCGCCCGAGGGCAGCGGCCCCGGCCTCGTGCTGCTGCAGGAGATCTTCGGCGTGAACGGCTACATGCGCGCGCTCGCCGACCGCTATGCCGAGGAAGGCTACGTCGTGATGGTGCCGGACCTGTTCTGGCGTCTGGAGCCGAACGTCGATCTTGGCTACGAAGGCGCCGACGCGCAGAAGGCGTTCTCGCTCTACGAGCGCTTCGACGTCGATCTCGCGATGCAGGACGTGGCGCAAACGCTCGGCGCGCTGCGCGCGCATCCGCAACATCGCGGCAAGGTCGGCGTGGTGGGTTTCTGCCTGGGCGGCAAGCTCGCGTACCTGAGCGCGACGCGCACCGATGTCGATTGCGCAATCGGCTATTACGCCGTGGGCCTCGAAAACGATCTGGACGAAGCCGCGCGCATCACGTGCCCCCTGATGCTGCACTTCGGCGCCGACGACGCCCACTGCGACGCCGCAACACGCGAGCGCATCGCGCAGGCGCTGGCGGGTAAGCCTGGCGTCGAGCTGTACACGTACCCGGGCTGCGATCACGCGTTCGCTTCGTCTTCCCGCTCGACGTACGACAAGCCGGCCACGATGATGGCCTACTCGCGCACGCTCGCCATGCTGCGCCGGGTGCTTGGCCCGATCTACGACTTCAACGCCCTGTGGGAAGAGCACTGCTATCACGAGTTCGTGGCGCGCAACCCGAGCGACGTGATGCCGACCATGGTCGCGCAGCCCTATGTCAACCACATTCCGACGATGACGGGCGGCGTGGGCCACGACGAGCTCAAGCGCTTCTACACGCACCACTTCGTGCATTCGAACCCGGAGGACACACGTCTGATCCCGATTTCGCGCACGATCGGCTCGGACCGCGTGGTGGACGAGTTCATCTTCTGCTGCACGCACGACCGCGAGATCGACTGGCTGCTGCCGGGCCTCGCGCCCACGGGGAAATACTTCGAAGTGCCGATGCTTGCCGTGATCTGCTTTCGCGGCAACAAGCTCTATAACGAGCACATCTACTGGGATCAGGCTTCGGTGCTCGCGCAGATCGGCGCGATCGATCCCACCGGCCTGCCGATCGCGGGCGCACAGAGCGCGAAGAAGCTGCTCGACGAAACGCTGCCCTCGAACACGCTCATGGCGCGCGCCTGGAGCGAGAGCGAAGGCAAGCCGTTCTAACGCGCCTGTTTCGCGCGCGCCCGATCAGTTGAACGGATTGTCGACGACGCCGGGCTTCTGGTCCGGCTCGTCGGCGACCTTCGCGGGCAGGTGCGGGTCGGCCTCCAGTGTCTTCACGACGTCGTCGAGCGCCGCCTTCAGCGCCAGCGCGGCGGCGAGCCCGCGCTTGTCGCGCGTGAGTTCCAGCGTGCCGGCGAGCGTCACGCGCGTCGTGCCGTTCGTGAGCGTGAGCGCGTCGCCTTGCACGTTGAGCACGTCGTTGTCGTTTGCATATGCGTCGAACACTTTGTGATCCTCCTTATGCGTAATGGGGGGCGCGCCTACCAGCCCCATTTGCTCACGGCAAAGCCGTGGCCATTGAACGAAACTTTTTCCTTCGCCGCGACATTCGCTGGAATTCCGGGGAATGAAATGCCGCTCTGCGCTTCGATATCGCGCACCGAGCGCACGTCGTAACGGTCGACAGCCGTATTGTCCGCGACGATCGCGAACGCGAGCTGCTGCGAGGGCACGTACACGACCTTGAAGATCTGCGTCGGCACGAGCACGCGCGTCGCGCCGATCGTCTGGAGTTGGGCGCCCGTGAACAGCGGGCCGGTCACGACATAGGCTTCGCCATACTTCGACGCGAGCTTGCGCACGGCGCTTTCGATATGGGCCCAAAGGGCCCCCCCTCAGCCACTATACTTGTTCCAAAGAATCAGATGGTTACGGATACCGCTATACTGCGGCGAATATACTGCCCCTATCGTCACATTTCGCGCAACGCGGCCACTGCTTGCATGAAGCCTGGCGGAAAAATCGAAACTCCAAGTTCATCTGCGAGTGAGCCGTCCTCATTTATTGTCCACCCGTTCTCCAAAAAGCGGTTCGGGTCGAGAGCTCGCCGTAGAGTTGCAAGATGATGTAGGGATAGTTGCGTCCCTTCATTTGCCGGGCCTTGGTTGGGAGCTTGGGGCTCATGTTTTTCTCTAAATTCCGAACTTCGAATCGACTTAAATGCAGACTTAAGCTCGCTATTTTGATTCTGAAGAACCTTGTTTTGCGCTAATAGATGCTCCACAAAAGTACGAACTTGAATATCAGTTATTGATGTGAAGTCTAAATTCGGCGCGATAGCTCGTCTTTTTTTCTGCCTTTGGGAGTCGAGTCCATTCTGAAATGACTTGATGAGTCTCAAATAGTCAGGGTCGTTCCTCAACGACTGCGTTTTAATCCCGCCTTCGCGTTGGAGGCGTCGACCCACCGATGCAGTTGTAAGACTATCTCCCTCTCGCTCTAAAATGCGCAAGACCTCAAAGAGCCTTTTGAGCTCTATCTGTTTTCTATCGGAGGAGCGCGTAAGTAGCTCATTTAAAATTCCGCTTGCAAAGTGGTCGTCGCTCGATGAAGTGATGCGTGATTTTGCCATCCGAATATCTCGACTATAATCCAATGCGTAGCGGCATATTTTCAAGTGTATTGTTCGAGATTTCTTGGAGTGCCTTGTCGAAATCGATATCAAGACCGAGGCGTTTAAGAGTAAGGCTGCCTTGGAGCAAGTTGTTCGTCTGTTCCCTTCCTAGGGAGCTAAACAAAAGTTTGCTCATTTGATTGCCGACGATAATCGCAGTAGATTCATCCATATTAAAAAAGCGCGGTTGAAATCCATTGTTGCTAAGCATCGCGTCAAATGCTCTCATGCGTTTCAGATTTGCTGCTTTCGCATCGATGCTATCGAAAAAGACAGAGGACTGGCAAACGCGGTCGGCAAGTTCGAATTCAGTTGATTTCTCAAGTACGGCTTCTATCGTTTTATGCCCTCCCAAGGCGATAAGAGATAACTTATCCTGTTTGCCGACGTCATTTGCGGTTTGTTTTCGGGCAATCGCCAATGATTGGCCGATGAGACGATACGTTGCATGCCACGATAGTGCCAACTCGTCGACGAGCTTTGCACTTTCATCATAGATTCCCGACGCTTGCTCCAGCGAACGTTGCATCCTGGCGCTTATCGGTTGGTGTTCTGTACTTAATCTCGCACACTCGGACTCCAACGATTCGAATTTTGCCTTGTGAATCTGGTAGGTTTTGCTGGCTTCCCTAAGCTGAAAGCCCACCATGTCAAAATGGGAATTGAGACCTTGTAAAAACGCGGGCCCGCTGATAAAGAACCGGCATCGTACGCAGTTACGTGGGCCGCCTGGAACAGGGGCATATCTCACAACTGATGCGATTCTGACAATGACTTCTCCTCCTTCATCACACCGGCCGCAGCCGACCGGACAGATGCCATGGTCTCGGAGAATCCATGCCGCCTTCGGGGCGGAACGGAGCGCTTCTACGGCTGCGAAGTCCGAATGTGCAGTAGCCGAAATCAACGTCGAATGCGCCTGTTCGGTGAGCCATTCCAACCATCTGTCTCTTTCCTGTTTGTCTATTTCAACTTTCGATTGCGTGAGAACGTCGCTGATGTGAGTTGGGGAAACCTTGTCGTAGTGCAACAGCATCGCAACCGTCTCGTGGCTCACGACCTTCATGACGATATGTATGGGGACGCCAGCCGCAAGGTAAGCCGTGATATGAGTGACACGTAAAGTATGGAGGTCAAAAACAGCCTGAAGACTTTTCCCGACTCGCCGCACCAGAACGACGGGCTTGCCCTTTTTGTCGGTTACATTTTCCTCGGCCAAGCGGCGTTCGAGTTCTAGGTTCAATTGGACCCAAAATGTCCTTAACCTCATGTCGGTTACTGGCTGGGATTTCAACCTTGTACTTGCATCCCGAAAAAGAAAGCAGTTGCTTCCCCTGCGAATGAGTTCCGAGTTGCTCTTTCCTCGCGCGATGCCTAGTTGTTGTATCTCCGTCCATGCAGTAGGACGGTGAATCGGATTGTGTTGTGTCTGCCAATCACGCAGGTACGTTAAGGCGTTGAGCGCGGCTTCGTGTTGCCACGGAATGACGTAACCAAAACCCTCGTCGCTATGCAGCGTATCCCTAAGCTTATTGGTGTTGATATAGAGAAACGTGAATTCTTCTCCATCATCCGCGATATGCCTGTGGAAGACGCCACGCCTATCTTCTGTGTTCGCGCTTGCCGCAAGCGGGTTTTCGTTGCGATGCCATGCATTATCGACTCTGTCATACCGAAGATAGTCCGCCTCACCACTATCCAGTACTCTTGCCTGGAACGTTCTGATAGGCAGATAAAGCTTCAATAGGATTGCGACCGCACGTACCGGCGACCATATTTTTCTTTCTTCTCCTGTCTCGATATCTTTATATGTGAGATAGTCACCACCTTTCTTGTTCCAGCGGGGTTCAGCGTATTTGCGCGGCCACGCAAAATCATCTTTGGTAAGAACTTCTATCAACCGGCGAACGAGATAGGTTGGCATGGGTGACCGGGGACTTTCGCCGGCTCGTCGCTTGCGCTTTTCTTTGGCAAGAGGATTGCGGTGGCCTGGCAAAGTTGCTTTAGCGCCGTATTCGTCTTCGTAGACACAAACATTTTCCAGAATCCAATCGTAAATTTTCCGAAGTATCGATTTTGACTTATCGGTTTTAGGGGTGTAGGTGGTCCGTAAGCCGCGTTCCACGTGGAAATACGATACAGGGTCCCTTATTTCATCAGGGTTGGCGATAAGATGGTCGAAAAAACTGTTCCACGTCGAGAAATAATTTAAGCGGTTGCCGTCCTGAGACTGCATCTGCCGCTTGGCTATTTCGACCCATTCCACAAGCGTTGGGTCCTCTTTTAGGACCCAGAGAAAATTTTCGTCAGACCTCGGCGCTTCACGCAAGATTGAGCCATAGTCGGACAAGCCGTGTATAACATTTTTGCCGTGCTCTTCTATTTGAATGGAAATAATATCGGAAATGGTACTGGGGCGAACTTTGCTAGAGCAATAAGTCGAGAAATAGTCGCTGCAGACATTTGGCGTCAAGTCACCAAATTCCAGCACGTTGGAGCGAGATAAAAGAAGCAATGAAAAAGTCCGAACCCGTGCATAACTGGTCGTGTCCTGAAATTGCCTCTGCTGGAATTGGCCCTGCAATTCCTGTGCGACGGGGCCCCACGGCAGATTCTTCGCAATGCTAATGGGGAAAATCCCACCCTCTGCTTGCGGGAATACGATGCAGTTTTCGCGCCAAAAATGAATGAACAGGTCTCTAATCCGGGCTCCTTCATATCCCGCTGATTTGTTTTCGTTGCGAAAAGCAATGAGTTCTTCTACATGCGCTGTGAATGAGGCGCGACTGTCGATACTCAGGAATTTTTCTCCAAGCGCCTCCACCATATTGCTATGCCTACTAAATCCATTGTTTTTACGCAAATCTACAAGAAAATTTGATACGGAAACGTGAAGATTCTCAATTGAGAACGATGGAGGGATTAAAAAACCGCTTCCCTCGTTAACTACGATTTCCCGGTTCGTCAGATAGGATTTTTCGACTCGAAAATCAGTGTAGTGTACAGTCGGCTGGTTCATGATAAATTATTTTGAGAATGTGGAAAAATCAAGGCCTTCTGCTGCGTCGGGTATTCCTCGCATAGCGTTATCGACTTCCGCTAACGTGGGGCCGGTGTAGACCTCCTGAGAGGTTGGGGATGCGTGGTGCATCGCCACCATAAGAATTTTGTTGCTAAGCCCGCATTCACGCCCATACTGACCGTAGTTGTGTCGATGACCGTGCGGCGTCGTGCCCAGACCTTTGGATGGAGTCAAACCGATTTTTCTAACTGCCTTTCTGTGAATTCGTCTAAACGCTTCGGGATTCATCGGTTGCCCGTCTTTGGTCACAAAGAGGAAGGGATGACTCAGGTTCATCGAGCGAACGTGTAGTAAATAGATTCGATACAAAACGAGAAACAGTTTGCTGGCGCGTTTCGAATTCCAATGAACGCGAAATCCGTTTTGTTCATGTTCGGTGAGCAATGGGTTCTTCCATCCGACATGGCGCTTCCCAGTCAGAAAAGTGAGTGGAGAAAGGTTAAATCGAGTCCTCAAATAGGCTGCACGGGTCATCTTTTGCTTTCCTCCAGTGATGGGGTCCGCTGCCTCTATAATTCCATCGGACGGGTCGAGGACTATTACGATTGAGGATTTACTATCAATATCAACGAATACATCGCAGACCCATATTTGAAAGACTTCTGATATTCGAAGCCCTCCAAAATGAAGTAAGAGCGTCACAAGGATGTCTCGAATATTGAATCTTTTCCAAATTGGTTCAAAGCGTGAGACCCCAGAGGTTGCATATCCTGCCGACAGTAGTTGCGCGAGTCTATCTTTCGGAAATGCGGGTGGGTCTTTGAGAATTTTGGATTGGTTGCGTGGAAATGATGAGCGACGCGTGAACTTTGATTTTTCCTTCGCGTTGGAGCTGTTCGACAAATGGCCAAGTAGAGCGGTTGCTTTTTTTGTATTCCATCGTCGCCAAAATGTGATTTGTTCTGTTAGGCTGGCAGCTCGCACGACGGGATTAATGTTCGTGCCATTGTGAATTTCGGTTAGCCAATCACTTAGTTCACAAACACATCGGAGGAGTTTGGTTGCTCGCCTGCGACTGCGGTGGAACCACCACAGGCCGCTAGGGTCCGTGCCGTCGCGAACTGTGCCATTCCAGACAGCTCCAGCAAATGCGTGAAAGAAATCCGACCGCTTGATTACGTCGACAAACTCATTTCCCCTTGCAAACATAAAATCTATAAGCATGCCAATCGCTTGGGCATATGCTTTCTCCGTTTCAAGTTCCAGACACTTTTCTTTAAAAAAATTCCATATTGTCCAGATAAATTGACCGCGAACGATTAGCAGATATTCAAAGCGACCGATTCTGTCATCATCTTGGATGATGACCCATGTGTGATTATGTCCGTGGATAGAATTCATCACTAAATTTCGCCGCGCCTGAGGTGTTGAAAGTTTCGATGACTTCGCATATTGCGTAGAGTTGCTGAAAGCACCGATTCTCTTGCGCGATGTGGTAAAATATTTTGCCGTCTTCTATGAAAAATCCGACTTCTATCTTTTTAGATAGCATCTATCTAAAAAGATAGGCAAATTTATCCGGTGGGATTGGTTTGAGATGACTGGAATGAAATTTCTGCTGGCAAAAAACATACCACCTGAGAAGAACTGTTGGGTTTCTCATACAGTTGCCAGATTTCTGTTGTCCGCTCGGCCTTACACTGGGCGTCCCGGCGCAGTTTTGGTGTCAAAGAAGGCTCGGGTTGCTCGTTCCGCTTCTGAAAGGAACTTCGGTTCGCGGTGAGGGAGAGTGAGCGGCGTCGCGACAACGTTTAAGGCCTGTGGGCTTTCTATTGTTAAGCGCTAGAGAGGATGCCTTTTGTTAAGAGGCAATTGCTTAGGCGGAACTATCAGAAAGACGCCACTTCAAATCCACTCTCGTGCAACTTCAGAACCAGCGTTAGGCCTGCTGTCTGAAGGCATGTGGTGTGTGTACAGGAAAGTTGTGAACAAGAAAGAAGTCGCGGGCGGCAGGTGGACGATTTCATGTCGAGCAATCACAACGAAAGCCCGACCCCGGTGGGCCGCCACTGTTTGAAATCATGTGGTATGCGGCGCTTGACAACATTTCACGAGAAATCGCTCGCCACCTACCTCGACGAACATGAACTCGGCCATGCACTAGCCCTATCTGTTGCCACAATCGGCCTGTGCGCAATACGGCGACCTTGGCTCCTTCAGCAGCGTGCTCGCTTGTACGGCCGTAAGCTGCTTCGTTGCGTCAGGACGTCGTCGACAAGTGGCTGCTTGGTCGGCTTTGATGGCTTTGATGCATGGGGAGTCTGGGAGGCATGCATTTATGCACCCTGCCCAAAAATTGGATTGCTACTTCGCTTTCCTTTGACGTCTTGCCGCCACTGTCTCGGCGAGAGCCTTTTCAGGGCGCCCAGCTTTTAAGTTCGTCACTTCTCCTGGCGACTTGAAAAATAGCTCCGCCAGTTCGACGTTCAGTGCATCCGCAAGCAACGCAAGGGTGTCCAAGGTTAGATTGGCGACCTCGCGCTCGACCTGACTTATGTGTGTCCGGTGCAGACCAGAGATGTCCGCGAACCGCTCTTGCGAGAGGCCCTTTGCGTGTCGAATGCGCTTTAGATTTGCCGACAAGAGGTGTCGTGCAGACTTTTGTGGGGCAGTGAGGTCGTCGGCCATGGCGAGAGCATCGCCTATCGAGACCTAAATATCCACAGAGTGTAAATCCACAGTTTGAAAATCCACAGAGTATACATCTCATATTTTTTCGCCTAAACTTGCGACATGCCCAAGGAGAGTGTGTGGATGGACCGCCGACGAAGTCGATGCGTCGCGCTTCGTTGTCGCCATTCGACGCAACTGCTGGGGGCTCGTTGGCTGGCACCCTCCGTGCGAAAGACTCCTTTTCAATGCCATTGATGGAGCCACCTTGGTCTATGTTTTTTTCTGCGTGAGCGGCGCAATTGGCCCGTTGAACCTAGATTTCTCGCTTCCAAAGCGGGAGGGTGCGATGGCAAATATGCGCAGACTTGAGTCGGACGTTTTGCTTTTGGCAGAGACGCTGCTTAACTACTCTGGTGTCGTCATCGTCGTCGGGAACGCGTGGCCTTTTCATTACAGCCTGGACTCCCTGCGACAAGCATTCGCTACATTGGGGCAGCGAGTCGTAAATTTCGTCAATACGCTGTCTGACACGCAAGAGGAAGCCATACTTGATTTCATGAAGAACCGTTCCGACTCGTTCGTCATCTTGGCGTCGTCTGAGTTCGAGTTCTCCGACATTACTTCATCGCGCCGCGTGAGTATCAACCCCGAAGTTGGGTTCGACGAGGCGGCGCGGAGAGCCTTAGCGAAGCAGCTTCAAGAATTCGGCGAACTTGCCACGCGCCCTTTGTCAGACGACGAAATGTTGAGAGCGACAGTCGGCGCCTATGCGTTACGACGTGCTAGGCAACTCATCTCGCCAATGCGAGCACGCAACGATAGGCAGTTCCAACGGAGACTCCGTTCGCTTGTTGGAGAAAATTGAAGAAGTGCCGAGAGGGATTGTTGTGCAACTGAACGTACTACGTTGAGGATTGCTATGGGAAACCGGGCGACTGATGCATTCGCTGACATGAGTTCACACGGCCCCACCATCGAGCCCGGAGAGACCGACGCCGAATCGGACGTGTTGGTGATTATTCTTGCGCTGGGTCAGCGCGCAATTGAGGCTGGCGACTACCGTGACATAAGTGATTTCCTTGCCGAGATGGCTGAGGAATATCACAGCTAACGTGGTGAAACCTTCAGTGTACCGAAAGCGAGCGGAGGAGACCTTGAGAGTCTCTGAACTTATAGAAAAACTGGTGACGGCCGACCCAGACAGTGTTGTTCTCTTTCTCGACTCGTATGCTGATGTAGAAGAGTCGGACGAAATTTGCGAAGTCCTGGTGAGTGCGAGCTTGTGGACACACGAGAAAGGTGTGCGTGATGGTGAAAGCTATGAAAAGCGATATCCATATGGCCCCCGGTTATCCGATGGCGAGGGCCATGAGTTGATAAGTCAGTCAGTCGAGCGTGTTGTCGTATTGTCAAACGGGCCAACGAATCTCCGATACGTTACGCCGTTCCAGCCAAACAAGCGTTAGCAGGTGCTCATCGACCGTGCGCTAGACAGTCATCGTTGGGCGCAGGCGTTCGGTCGTAATGCACTATCGCGATTGGTCAGCTAGTGGAGCAGCGAAAATCGATTCGGTCCAGTGAAGGTAGTCGTGCTCAGCGTAAAAGACGAGGATTTTTGGTGGTTTCCAAATACCGTAGCGGCAATGCCTCTACCTGTCCTGAGAGACCGTGTTGTAGGCGCGACGTACGAAGGTTGTGCGTTTAACGAAATGCTGTGGCCGCTGCTTTTGCGGCGTGAACAAGCGCTGGACTATGTTGCTCGCCATTCCCTAACGAATTGGCTTGCCATCGACGACCGAGTCGACGGATTCGAGTCCTGCCGTCACCGACTCGTGAGTTGTCAAACAGAGGTCGGCCTAGGCGACCTTGCAGTCATCGAACTGTTTCGCCAGCGTTTGCGACTGTCCTTCTGAGACGTACCCATACATGACGCAAGTGAATAAACCGGACGAGGTCGAGGAGCTCTCGCTTGATGCCGCCGCGCGACTACTGGGCGTTCCGCGCATAGTCGTCAGGAAGCTCGTTGAGGACAACGTGCTCCCGAGTCGCATCGTCAAGACAGGTTGCCGACAGATACGACGGATACCGACGGTGGCCGTACAGGCGTATCGAGAGAAAATACGTGCAATACACAAAGCGGGGCTGCGTCGACTCATGGACATCGGGGCGTGCGGGCCTCTACGACGCAGAGAATGAGGACCTCCCGAAGCACATGTAGTCTGTGGGCGAGAAGGACTCAAGAGTGGTCTATTTATCTCCGCTCACGAGAAAGGCCGCGCGTGCTGGTGAAAAAGCGCGGTGCCGCCCGGGGAGCCGGGTCCCACCTGGAGTGGGAGTTCTGTAGTTACAGATAGAGAGTCCAGCGCTACGGCGGCCAGCGTTTGCTGGTCGCCGGTCTCATTCGCATCTTACGCACAGCAACACTAACGTGCGCGGCCTGACAGGATGACTATGCCTACCCTCAACGATGAAAGAGTTCAATCGATGGAACAGACGGAACAAGGTGGCATTACTGGGCAGCCCGCGACCGTAACACAGCGAAGTATGTTGCCCGTTAGAGTCTCAGATGGCGCTTTTTTCCATGTGCGCTACGAAGGAAAGACTGGCGATGCCTCCAAGAGCGAGAACGCCTTTATTGCACACACCCTCGACAGCGTTCTAACTTTGCTGGCGACAGCGAACTGCGATACGCCCGCTGTGTATCTCTGTTCAAAGAGAGTAGGTGGAGACATCGCGGTTCGGCGCGTAACAGCTGTCAGTGAGCTTCCGGACACAGACATGCATCCTTTTTTTCGAGGACGGGCACGGTGTGCTTTGGGATGAGAGCAAGCATCTCGGGGCCATCAGCACTTACGTCGACGTAGATTCACCGTTGAGCCTGAATCAATTGGCCAACATTGCCGCGCGTGTGGCTAGCACCAGCAACGCTGAATGCGAGCCCAATGATGCGCGTCAAGACGGAGGCTGATTTTCAGCTGCTGGCATGAATGGGGAAGCGACAGTGGGGAAGGTGGAGTTGAGTCGACAGGTCGTATTTCTCGATTTTGACGGTGTCCTTCACAGGCTCGGCGCCGTTAGAACGAGGAAAGGCATTACCAGTACCTCTCCGTCCATTCGGCTTTTCGAATTTGCCCCGATTCTTATGGACTGTCTTGCCCCCTACGACAGTGTAGAAATTGTTCTGTCCACGTCGTGGGTACATCATTTGGGCTACCAGCGAGCGAAGAACGCGTTGCCTATGGCGCTCAGCGAGCGCGTAGTCGGCGCAACGTTTCACTCGAAGTATTTCGACGCTGGGACATGGGCGTCCAAGCCCCGTGGGGCTCAGGTTCTGCGCTATGTCCAGACACATCGGCTCATGAGGTGGCTCGCAATCGACGACGAAATTCTTGGTTTTGGTGACCATGTTTCTCACGTCGTCAGGTGCGATGAAAATTTGGGGTTGGGCGACGCGAAGACTCAGGTGGTGCTCTGCACTCGACTCGCAGAGCAGTTCGGATGACAAAATTTAAGGCCGGAAGACAAATGCGACGTGTGCTCTTTCTTGATATCGATGGAGTGCTTCATCGGGGTATCGCTCGGCGTTCTGGAAACCGAGTGATGAGCAGTGCGCCTAACATCAAGCTGTTTGAATATGCCGCTGTGCTTGATGACTTGCTAAGTCCATATCCTGACGTCGAGATTGTCCTCTCAAGTGACTGGTCGATGGTCTTCGGGACGGAGTTGACGCGCAACGCAATTCCGTCTCCAAGTCTACAGAGCCGCATCGTAGGCGCGACGTTCGATGGTTGCACACTCAATCCGCTTGTTTGGCCGGTGCTTACGCGTGGTGCGCAGGTCCTCGACTACGTCGGAAGGAATGAACCGCTGAGATGGTTGGCTGTTGACGACCGTGCGGACGGGTTCGAAGCGCATCGGCAGAGGCTCGTGCAATGTCAAACCGACGTGGGTTTAGGAGACTCTGCGGTCGTCGAGCGATTCCGCGAGCGTCTACAGCAATGCTTCACGGATGCACCAAATTATGGTTCCGAGGACTGACACGCATACGAAAGCTAGGATGCGTCGCGAAAGCACTAGCTCCGAATCTGAGGCAAAACTGGGTCGACGGGTTGGGAAGCAACTTTCCAAAGCAATTGACCACGGTCTTGCTCTTATCGTAGGAGAGCTGACTCCGCGCCGCTACGTAGAGTGGATGACGACATCGGGCGCCGAGATTGGTCGAGCGCTCAAGCAAGCCATTCTAGACGAACAGTTTGAGCAACGACGAAAGGCTAGGTCAAGGGCTGGTTCGTAGTTGGGAACAACGTTGAAGGAGAAAGAGTGTCTATCTACTGGCGTCAAGGTGAGCAGGGCGCTGAAATTGTGTGGCTCGGCGAGATTGCTTACGCCGGGCATTGCCTTGCTTTCGGCGGCGAGACACTTCCGCGCATAGCGGCTGTGTGTCGTCTTATTTAGATAAAGTGCGATAGTGGTTCTAAGCCAAACCAAAATACGCGGCACTTAGCGCAGCGTATTTCGTCTGGTCTATGCTTCGTATAGTCCTGTAGGTCACCTAATGTGCCCTCGTTTACCTCTTCGGGGTTTAGTGCTTTGACGTCAAACGTCAGGGCTGTTCGACTGCTCATATTTTGTAGACCTCGGATTGATAAAATTATGGGGCGTGGGATATAGCTTGCACGCGTGCGTAATCTGACGGCAGCAACGATTCGGCTCGTAGGAGCGATGCATTACTGCGTTCCCGAATGGGTCGCCGTCAGGGGATTGGTCTGGTTGCAGTAATTAGAGGGAGACGAGTAGGCTTTTTCTCGCCAGGAATTGATTCGCCTTGGCGTCGTATTCGGCTTGATAGCCTTGACGAGCCAGAGCCAAATCGACACCCTCGGTATGAATCAAGCAAGCGCTCGACTTTGAGCCGGCGGAGAAATGAGCGGCGATAACCTCGTTAACCGCTCCCGAGCTGAAGGCCTCAATTGCCTGGCAAGTAAAAATATCCGACGATTGAACAGGTTTCACGGAGCGAAGTAGCGTGGTTCGGTTGATTTTTTGCGTCACGGGGATAACAAAAAGGTGCGTCTTTTCGCGGCTCAACGCTACTGAAACCGACCCGTTGGTGTTCCAGCTGTCAATGGCGTTCCGGACGGCAGAGTCCGCAGGGTCGGCCAGCCACGACAGAATTGCATCACCAAGTTGAATTACGAATAGCAGCATTGGCGTACGAGGACCATCAATAACCAACGTGGCAAACCTCGAGCGGCGCGCGTTGGTGCAGCTCAGTGGGTCGAAGTCGATGGACTGTTCAAGAACAGACCCGCGAAATCGTGGGTCGGCGGGACCATATTCAGCTGCAGGCAGGAGGAGTCCCAGCGGGACCTGTGAGGACGGATTCAGTTGGATGATATTAGTCACTTTTAGATAATCTCTTTTGCTGTTCGGAAGGCGTGAGGTGAGATTATCTATGTGAGATGTATAAATCAAGGTTTAAAATCGAAAATTACTTAATATATGATGTTAATCTAAATGATTAAACTTATTCAAATAGAAATTTGAATATTTAAATGAGGAAATGATTTCGTAGAATTGGCATCGATTCCTCGTGACACTTCGCGCCGCTATGGCGCGGCACTAGAAACGGCCGCATTGACTGTCTTGGCACGAACGACCATGTGCAACATCTGGTGAAACATTGCGACGAGAGAAGCTCGCAGTTTGGCCAGAGCATGGTGTGACGTGGTCAGAGCTGCGGACTGGCCGCAGGTTCCGTGAGAGTCAAGTGGGCCTACGGCCTCGTTGTTTTCGCGGTTTCGCCGCTCCAAGTTGTGGGTCGGATACATCGAACACCACAACCTCGGTCTTGCTCGCGATATCGGCAGGCAAATCCGCCTCTAGCATCGCCTCCATTTGTGCGGCCGTCTCAGGCCCATCCGTGCCGTCAGGGCGCGAAGGAGTCTTATTCGGCGAGTTCCCGAACCAGAAAACCAAATAGATTCCATGGTGTCGATGGCGGTCTAAATCCGCGCAAATCTGGCGGCGTCACATAGAGGCGGCGTGACGCGAGAGCAAAAAAGAACTCGCGGAAATGACCAACGCATCGTGACCGGGGCTTGTTGATGCAGGGCACG
>NZ_JBFRCF010000022.1:0-113613 GCF_040965655.1 Paraburkholderia sp. EG286B
CGAAGGGATCAACAACACCATCAAGGTCATCAAGCGCAGAGCCTACGGGTACCGCGACGAGGAGTACTTCTTCCTCAAGATCCGCGCCGCGTTCCCCGGTAATCCTCGATGAACCAAAAAAAAGCCGCACATGCAGTCCACGAACGGGACTGCATGTGCGGCTTCAGGAAGGAAGACACCCGCTCCGGCGTCGCCGCCCGCACCTCGAAGGGCGATGGACGCGCGCCGGCTAGCCGATGCTCAGGTCCCAACCGGGCGGATGGTCAGCGCGTTGCGCACCGAGGTCACGCCTTCGACGCCCTTGGCGACATCGCCAGCGCGCTGGATCTGCGACGCATCGGGCACGGTGCCTTGCAGCGTGACGGCGCCGTCTTTCGCACGCACGGTGATGTTGGAGACGCTCACGTTCTTTTCACGCGCCAGCGCCGCACGGACCTTGCGGCCGAGCGCGCGGTTCGCTGCGCGTGCCTGACGCAGTGCTGCCTTCGATTGATTGACGTTGTGCTGGGCTGCGGCCGTCGGACCGCTGGCAGGGGCTTCTGCGGCCGCCGGGGCCGAAGCGTCCTGCGCGTAGACCTGGAACGAGGCCGCCACGAGTGCCGTGGCTGCGGCAAGCTTGAACATCTGAATAGCCTTCATGCAGTTTCTCCTGTTGTCAGTCTTATTGCAGGCCCAGGAATGGGCCGTTAACTACACCATTGACTACAAAACATTCACGCGCCAAGCGGCGATGGGGAGTAACAATACCGCAACTATTTCATTCTTGACACGAAGCGCGCCCAATCCGTGATTCCACGCCACACTTCCTGGCGCTTTCCGCAGACGAATACCGTTGATTGTCCAAATAGTGAAGCCATTGCGCAAGACCGCAATTGAATCGCTTCACAAGCCCGTTTACGGCCATTCACCGGCGTTTCACTGCCGTTCATAAACGTCCGGTGCCATGCTTTCAGCCATGATCCGCTCTGGTGCATGCGATATGAATACAATGACTAATCACGTAATCCAGATCGGGATTGAGCCGCTTTATTCAAACAGCAACGCGCATCACGCAAGCAGCGTTGACAATACGGTCGGCGGTTAACCCGAATACCCATTGCGCAATACGGGAGGCCGGCATCAATTGGCCAATTGCGCCTTTATCCATCGATAGAACTGCTGGATCGCCGCCTCGCGCGGATGCCCTTCGCGCCACGTGAAGTAATAGTCGAGCGAAGCGGGAATGCGGACCTGCCCCAACTGCACCAGCTCGCCGCGTTCGATGAATCCGCGCGCGAGCTGCAGGCGGGCCGTAGCCACCCCTTGCCCAGCCACCGTTGCCTGCAGCAGCAGGCCCGCGTCGTCGAACACCGGTCCGCGCTCCGGTTCGTCGCCGGCCACGCCCGCGGCTTCGAAGAAGTCGCGCCACGAGCGGCGCGAAAAACGCAGGAGCGGCATGCTCGCGAGATCTTCCATGCGAAAGTCGGGATGGCGTGCGAGCAAGGCCGGACTGCACACCGCAACGACCTGGTCGTCCAGCAGCTTGCGGATCTGGAAGCCGGGCTCGTCGACGCGCCGATGCCAAATGCCGATGTCGAAGGGATAGGGATCGGGCGGCGTCACGTCGGCGTGCATGCGCAGCGAGAGGTCGACCATGGAATGGCGGTCGTAGAAGTCGCCCAGGCGCGGAATCAGCCAGACAGAAGCGAAATCGGACATCACGCTCAGTTCCAGCCGCGTGACGCCGCTCACGCCGGGGCGCGTGGCGTCGAGCGCGTCGCGCAGGTCGTCGAGACTGCGGCGCACGCGCTCGGCCAGCTGTGCGCCCGCCGCCGTGGGGATCATGCGGCTGCCCGCGCGGCGGAACAGCTCGACGCCCAGTTCCGTTTCGAGCGCGCGCAGGTGATGGCTCACGGCGCTGTGCGTCAAATGTAATTCTTCCGCGGCACGGCTGAAACTGCGCCGCCGCGCAGCGGCTTCAAGGGCGCGCAGCGCCTGCAAAGGAGGGAGAGGTCGGGCCATGACGTCAAATTTTACTCACAATGCCGTCTGAAATCTCTCGCTGGCCTCACACAGGGCAATCGCCAATAATCGACAGCCAGGCATTCAATCCGCTTTCGCCCCCCAACATGACCTCACTCAGACTGCGCGTCTTCGCCGTATTCGCGCTCGGCTACTTCATTTCGTACCTGTTTCGCGGCGTCAATCTCGGCTTCGCACCGTTTCTCTCGCGTGAAATGGGCTTCACGGCAACCGATCTCGGCACGCTCACGAGCCTTTATTTCCTCGGCTTCGCGGGCGCGCAGATTCCTGGCGGCGTGCTGCTCGACCATTACGGCCCGCGCCGTGTCACCGCGTGCGTCATGCTCGTGGCGGCGGCGGGTGCGTTGATCTTCGGCGTCTCGCACAACATGGCCGCGATGATGGCGGGCCGGCTGCTGATCGGCGTGGGCGTATCGGTCTGCCTGGGCGGCGCGTTCAAGGCGACGGCGCAGCACTTTCCCGTCGCGCAGCTCACGCTCGTGAACGGCCTCGTGATGTCCGTGGGCGGCCTGGGCGGCGTGGCCGTGGGCGCCCCGCTCTCGTGGCTGCTCTCGATCGCGCCCTGGCGCGCGGTGAGCCTCGGGCTCGCGGCGCTCACGGTGCTCGTGGCCGCCATCATCTGGACTGGCGGGCCGCGCACGCGCGACACCCACCACCAGGCGAGCGTGCTCGAGCAGTTCAAGGGCACCGCGCACATCCTATGCAGCCATGCATTCTGGAAGACCGCGACGTTCTCGGGCCTCACCCAGGCCGTGTTCTACGCCATGCAGTCGTTGTGGGTCGGCGCGTTTCTGCGCGACGTCGTGCCGGCCGGCACCGCCGATGTCGGCGCGCGTGCGGCCTCGCTCGTTTCCGTGCTGGGCGGCGCATTCATCGTCGGCAATATCGGCTTTGGCGCGCTCGCGCGCAGCTTCGAGCGGCGCGGCGTGAGCGTCCAGCTCTTTTCCGGCGTCACGATGCTCGTTTTCGTGCTCGTGCAAGCCTTGCTCGCGGCGCGCGTGCCGCTTCCCGCGTCCCTGCTTTGGGCGGCCTACGGCGCGTTCGGCGGCACCGGCATCCTGACTTATGCCGTGCTCGCCGAATATTTCCCGCCGCGCTTGATCGGCCGTGTGAACACCACGTTCACGCTCGTCATCTTCATCGGCATCTTCCTTCTGCAGATCGCGATCGGCGCCGCGCTCGCGCACTGGCCGGCACTCGACGGCCACTACCCGGCGGTCGCGCATCAGACCGTGTGGGCTGTCCTCGTCGGGATGCAAGTGCTCTGCGCGGTGTGGTACTTCATGCCGTCACGGCGTGCCGCTGCCCCGCGCCACGCGGTCGAAACGCAATAAGGCGCGTTTTCGCGCACAGCGCACCACGCCCGGCGCGCGGTGCGGCTTTGCGCTTCTGCTCACATCGATAGCACGATTTCTTCCTTCGGCACGGGCCGCGCTCCACTATCATGAAGCCGCCCTGCCATTCGCTTTCCCCATAGAACGCAGCGCCTTTGTCGAGAAATGCAAATCTCGAATCATTGGTTGTCCTGATCGGCATACCCGGAAAAGAATGACCCAACGGCAACGACAGCGAAGCAAGCTCGCCAGTCCGCGCACCCCGTTTCGTCACTCAAATCCGACCTGCCCATGCGTTCACATCGCGTTCTGCAGTATCTGCCCCGGTTTCTGATTTATGCAGCGCTTTCGTTCATCTCACTGCATGCCGCGGCCGAGAAGCCTGCCGTGATCCGCATCGGCGTCGCGCAGCAAGGCGCGGGCGACCCGCCCACGTTCGGCGGTTCGCCCGCCGCCACAGTGCGCGGCCAGCAGTTGCTCGAAAAGGAGTTCGCCGCCGACGGCATCAAGGTCGAGTGGCTCTTCTTCAAGGGCGCGGGTCCGGCAGTGAACGAAGCCATTGCCGACAATGCACTCGACTTCGCGTATCAAGGCGACCTGCCCTCGGTGCTCGCGCGCGCCAACGGTCTCAAGACCCGCATCCTGCTGGAGTCGGGCGTGCGTTCCGGCGTGAAGGTGGGTGTGCCCGCCGATTCGGACATCAAATCGATCAAGGACCTCAAGGACCGGCGCGTCGCCATTTTTCGCGGCACGAATCTGCAACTCGTGGCCGACAACGCGCTCGCTGAGAACCAGCTCGACGAGCGCGCGCTACGCGTGATCAATCTCGACACCGCAAGCTCGCTCGCGGCGCTCGCATCGAAAGGCATCGATGCTTCCGTGAACGACTATCACCTCTACCGGCTGCGCGATCAGGGGCTCGCTCGCATTGTCTACGAATCGCAGCATGATGGCCCGCAATTGACGCGCCAGGCGCATCTGCTCGTGCTCGACGGCTTCGAGAAAGTGCACCCCGACATCGTGCAGCGCGTGGTCAATGTCTTCGTGCAAGCGGCACAATGGTCGTCCGACGAAGCCAACCGCGACGCGCTCTTCAAGCTCTGGGCCAAAAGCGGCGTGAGCTATTCGTCCTGGCAAGCCGAATTCGGCGAGCAGCCGTTGAAGTACCGCAATTCGCCGTTGATCGATCCGTTCATCGTGGCGCGCTACAAAGCCGTTGCGCAGGACGCGCTGCGCCTGAAGCTGATCCGCCAGCCCGTGGACGTCGATTCGTGGTTCGAACCGCGCTATCTCGACAACGCGCTGCGCGCGCAAAAGCTCGAACACTACTGGACCCGTTACGACGCCGCCGGCAAGCCGCTTGGCTGAGCGCGCGAGAGGAGCCGCATCATGACGGAAACCGCGATCACGATTGCTTCGGACACGTCGCGTGCAGCAACACCGCGTATCGACACGACGAGCGCGCACGTGCGCTGGCGCAGCGTACTGCGCGCATGCGCGTGGCATCTCGCGCCCTGGCTGCTGCCTGCAATGCTGTATCTGCTATGGAGCATCGGATGCGCGCGTGGCTGGATCGCGCCGCAAATCCTGCCTGCGCCGCAGCGCGTTTATGAAACCTTCGTCGACCTCGCCCAGAGTGGCGAGCTTGCACGCAATACGCTGATCAGCCTGCAACGCGTACTGCTGGGCTTCGCAGGCGGCACCGCGCTCGGCTTCCTGATCGGCGGCGCGCTCGGGCTCTCCCGCACGCTCGAAGCGTGGGTGCTGCCCAGCTTCAACGCGATCGTGCAGATTCCCGTGCTCGGCTGGCTGCCGTTTCTGCTGTTGCTCGTCGGCGTGGGCGAGCCGCTCAAGTATCTGCTCATCGCCCACGCGGCGCTCGTGCCCGTCACGCTCAGCACCATGCAGGGCTTTCGGCAGACGCCCGCCGCACTGGACGAAGTCGCGCGCGTGTTCGCCTACACCCGCTGGCAACGCATCGTGAGGCTCGTGCTGCCCGCGGCGGTTCCGACGCTCGCTACCGGCGTGCGCCTGGCCTTCACGAAGGCGTGGCTCGCGCTGGTCGTGGTCGAGCTCGTGGCGTCGTCAGAGGGGCTCGGTTATCTGATCGTGTATGGCCGCCAGCTCTTTCAGCTCGATCTCGTGATGGCGTCGGTGGTCGTGGTGGGGGCGGTCGGCCTCGTCATCAATCGTCTGCTCGATGTGCTGGAGCGGCGTTTGCGGCGCGGCACGCCTTCGGCGTTTCGCGGCTGAAGGCGCGTGATTGCCGCCATTGAGGACAAGGGAGAATTCGCCATGAAGATATCGTTTGCACGAACGTCCGCGCGTCCCGATTGCGCCTGTGACGCGGCCACCGCAGCCAGGCCGCGACGAAGCGTCGATTTACGTGGCGCCGCCCTGCCCCTCGTCGCCATTGCGCTGTGGTGGGCCTTGAGCGCCTCGCATCTCGTGAAGAGCGGCCTGCTCGTGAGTCCCGCCGATGTGATTCGCACCGCTCACGAACAGATCGGGAGCGGCGCGTTGTTCCGCGCGCTTTCGGCGTCGCTTGCCCGCGAAGCCTGCGGGTTTGCCATCGGCGCAACGACGGGGTTCCTGCTGGGCGGCGCGCTGGGGCTCTCGCGCATCGCCGCACGCGTCGTGGGGCCGAGCTTCGACACGTTCAAACAGATCTCGCTGTTCGCGTGGATTCCGCTGATTTCCGTGTGGTTCGGGCTCGGCGACGCCGCCAAGGTGGTCTTCCTTTCGCTCGCGGCGCTGCTCCCGGTTGCCGCCCATACGTGTGACGGCATTCACGCCGTGCCGCGCCAATACGTCGAACTCGCGCAGGCGTTGCGCTATTCGCGCTTGCAGCTCGTGCGCTACGTATTGTTGCCGGCCGCGTTGCCCTCGATTTTTACGGGCCTCTATCTCGCGCTCATCTATTCGTGGCTGGCCACCCTCGGCGCGGAGTATCTGCTCGTTGCGGGCAGCGGCATCGGCAATCTTCTGATCGACGGCAGCGAGCAGTTCCGCATGGACCTCGTGCTGTTCGGCATCGTTGTCGTGGGCGCGATCGGCTGGGCGCTCAACGCGCTCGCGCGGCGGGTTGAGCGAACGGTGCTGGCGCGGTTGCACATCACCGCCCAATGATCCGGACTGCAAATCAATAACCATGGGAGAAAAACCGATGAGCGCCACTGAACCCGCCGGACTCGACATTCTGCACGTGAGCAAGCGCTACGGCGCGGGCGAGTCCACGCTCGTCGTGCTCGACGACGTGACGCTGCATGTCCGCCCCGGCGAATTCGTGAGCGTGCTCGGCGCGAGCGGATGCGGAAAATCCACCCTGCTGCGCCTGATCGCCGGCCTTGACGCGGGCTATAGCGGCGCCATCATGATGCGCGGCGAACGTGTGGGCGACACCTCGCTCGAGCGCGGCATCGTGTTCCAGGATCATCGGCTGTTTCCCTGGCTCACGGCGGAACAGAACATCCTGGCGGCACTGCGCAACGCCCCGCTTTCCGCACGCGAAAAGCACGCAGCGGTGGCCGAGCACATCGCACTCGTGGGCCTGACGGGCTTCGAGCGGGCGTATCCGCATCAGCTCTCGGGCGGCATGGCGCAGCGCGTGGCGATCGCGCGCGGGCTCGTCAATCGTCCGCGCGTGCTGCTGCTCGACGAACCCTTCGGCGCGCTCGACGCTCTCACGCGCAGCCGTCTGCAAAACGAACTGCTGCGCATCTGGGAACGCGAACGCATCACGATGATCCTCGTCACGCACGATGTCGACGAGGCGATCTACCTGGGCGAGCGTGTCGTGACGATGGCGCCGCGCCCCGGCCGCATTCGCCGCATCGTCGACGTGGCATTGCCGCGCCCGCGCGATCGCGCGGATCCGCGCTTCGTGCGACTGCGCGACGAGATACTTTCCGACTTCTCCGACGCCACGACACCGCCCGGCGACACGCTGTTACCCGACACCCCTGCCCAATCTTCAGGTCAATGGCGCATGGCGTGGTAAGCGCGCCGACCGACTGACTGGTCGGTCGCGCCTCCCCCCTCCTCATGATCCCGACACCACCGGCGACACCCGGATGTGCCAATTGCGCCCGGCGTGAGAAAATCTCTTTTCGAACGGAAACGCACGACGCGTCAGCGTCTTCGCAGCAGCCCGCTTTCCCGTAATTAGCCGTCTTTTCTACCGGTTTATCGACATATCCCGCCGATTCGACGATTGAGTACCGGGGAAACGGCTGTCCGGGGCAACGTGACGCGAAGTTTTCCGATCCGCAAGGGGTCGGCTCAGCGTAAACTCCCGCTGTTGCCATTCGATAGTGTCGATTCATGATCAAGAGAGAAACATCCATGCCAGACAACACCCACCCGCACGACGGTCACTCCGAGTCGTGCGGCTGCGACCTGTTACACCTGCTCGACGGCGTGGACGAATTCACTCATCACGTTTTCCCGGGCAACAAGGAGCTGTTCCACAGCCTCGCCCACAGCCAGGCGCCGCACACGCTTTTCATCACCTGTGCCGACTCGCGTGTTTCGCCGGAAATGATCACGCAGGCCAAGCCCGGCGACCTGTTCGTTTGCCGCAACATCGGCAATATCGTGCCGGCGTATGGCGAAATGCTCGGCGGCGTTTCGGCCGTCGTGGAGTTCGCGGTGCTCGCGCTCAACGTGAAGCAGATCGTGCTGTGCGGCCATACCGATTGTGGCGCGATGAAGGGGCTCGCATCGGGCGCGGAAGCCACGGCCGACATGCCCACCGTGCACGCGTGGCTGCGCAACGCGGAAGCCGCGCGCAGCGTGGTGAAGACCCGCGGTCTGGACGACGACCAGGTCGTTCAGGCGCTCGTGGAAGAAAACGTCCGCCTGCAGCTCACGCACCTGCGCACGCACCCCGCCGTGGCGGCGCGCGTGGCCCAGGGCCAGCTCGAACTGCAGGGCTGGGTCTATGACATCGGCCACGGCAAGGTCACCGTGCTGGACGAAGCGCACGGCAAGTTCCTGTCGCTCGGCGAAGCGCGTGCGCGCCTGCGCAAGCGCGTCGAGGAATAATGGCCGGGCGCTGACGCGCCCACGCCTTCACGCTGGCTGTCAGGCTCACTTCAGGCCAGCGCCGGGGCGGCGGTTCACGCCGCCCCATCACTCTCCCCATATGCATTCCGCATGAATTGAAGTGCCTCCACAGCGCATTTCCGGTCTTGTCGCGCGACTTTCTCAATCTACGTAATAATTCTTTGCGAATTAGGGGTTTACCCTAGGACAAAACCGGACTACACTCTCGGCCGTACTACATGCGGCGCCCTGTCGCACAAGAAGAAGAATTCCGGAGGTTGGTCGCTATGCAGCACGTTGCCCCGCCGTCGCATCACCTGTCTCATCCCGGCTTCAACCGCACTACCGGCGCATTGCGCCGTCCCACGCTTCGCTAGTTCAGCGCGCGTGTCCTGCCGTCGCGCACGCGCCGCGGCAGGCGAACTTGACAGGCCCACTCCGCGTCATCGCCGTTTCACGCCGCCGCTCTCATGGCGGCAAACGGCGCGCGCCCTTGCGCGTATGGACGCCCGGTAATGGGCTTCGCACCCGTCACGGGCCGAGCGCCCGGTTACCGAAGGAGAAGCATCCATGGAGTCCGCGCAGAACCGTCAGTCGAAAGTCGAAGTGAAGTTGTTCCTGCACCCGGAAGATCATTACCGCGCGATGGCCGCCGCGAAGACCCTCAATCTCGCGGAGCGCGAGTTCTTCGCGCTGGCGCTGCATCTGGGCGCGACCCAGATCCTGCGCCAGACCGAAGCGGCTTGACGAAGCCTCAGCGGGCGAAGCAACCCGTCACACCGGTGACGGGTTGCGCTCGGCAAAACCCTCCTGGTGCCAGTAGGGATACACAGGCCGCACCGCGCTCGCGGCGTCGAGCTTCGCCACCTGCTCGGGCGTGAGGTTCCAGCCGACTGCGCCGAGGTTCTGGCGCAACTGCGCCTCGTCGCGCGCGCCGATCAGCACCGTCGCGACCATGGGCCGCTGCAGCAGCCAGTTCAGTGCGATCTGCGGCACGGTCTTGCCGGTTTCCTGCGCAATCCCGTCGATGGCGTCGAGCACGCGAAAGAGGTATTCGTCCGGCACCGGCGGCCCCTGCTCCGCCGTCTTGTGTAGACGGCTCTTCTCCGGCAGCGGCTGGCCGCGCCGCGTCGAAGCGGAAGGTCGCCTTGGTCGAGATGACCGCCTTGTCGCGGCGCCCCTTGAGCGCTTCGCCGAGCACCGACTCCGACGCGCCGCTCGAATAGATATCGGCCGTGTCGAACATCGTCACGCCGGCGTCGAGGCAAATGTCGATGAGCTTGCGCGCTTCGGCGACATCGGTTGCGCCCCAGGCCTCGAAGAACTCGCCTTTGCCGCCGAACGTGCCGGTGCCGAAGCTCAGCACCGGCACCTTCATTCCGGACGCACCGAGAAAACGGTATTCCATTTTCCGATCCTCCTTTAGTCAAGGGGTTGACGATGAGTTGCCGACGGCGGACGAGTCTACGCGCTTCGATTCGGGCTTGCCGCGAAGGTCTCACGGCGAAGGGCTCGCAACGCCGCCGACCGCCGCGCGGCTGTACAGACGCGTTTGCCTGATGGAAACTGTCGCCTTTCGCCGCGGGCTTTGGGCTTCACTATCCGGTCCGCACTGTTCCGATCGGCACTCTCTCCGCTGCCCGCCCATGCTCCGTACCAGGATCAGATTGATTCGCCTCTGCCGCGTGGGGGCGCAATGACCGCTCCCGCGCAACGTTCCTCCGGCGTCGGCTGGCTGCCGTACCTCGTCGCCGCCACGTTCTTCATGGAGTACCTCGACACGACCGTGATCGCCACGGCGCTGCCGCAGATGGCGCGCTCGTTCGGCATCGGCCCGAATAGCCTGAGTCTCGGCGTGACCGCCTATATGCTCGCGCTCGCCATCTTCATTCCGGCCAGCGGCTGGGTGGCGGACCGCTGCGGCGCGCGCACCGTGTTCTTCAGCGCCGTGGTCACGTTCACGGTGGCGTCGGTGCTGTGCGGGATCTCGCAGAACGTCGACGAGTTCGTGGCCGCGCGCATTCTGCAAGGCATTGGCGGTGCGATGATGGTGCCGGTCGGGCGCATGATCGTCGTGCGCAGCACCGAGAAAAGCAAGCTCATGCAGGCGATCTCGACGATCACCTGGCCTGCCATCGCCGCACCCGTGGTGGGACCGCCGATCGGCGGTTTCATCACGACGTATGCGTCGTGGCGCTGGATCTTTCTGTTAAATGTGCCGTTCGGCATCGCCGTGCTCGCGGCCATCGCCGCCATCGTGCCGAACCTGCGCGGCGAACAGCGCCGGCCGCTCGACGTGGCGGGTCTCGTGCTGAGCGGCGCCGCGCTCACCGCCATCCTTTACGGCGCGGAACTCGCGAGCCAGGTCGGCCAGAATCCTTGGCGCGCAATGGCGCTCGTGGCGGCGGGCGTCGCGATTGGGGTCGTCGCGTTCGTGCATGCAAAACGTCATCCGCACCCGCTCGTCGATGTTTCCACGCTGAAGGTTCCGACCTTTTCCGTCACGATCGTGACCGGCTCGATCACGCGTATCGGCATCGGCGCGGCGCCGTATTTGATGCCGCTGATGTTCCAGATCGGCTTCGGTCTCTCGGCGTTCAAGTCCGGCCTGCTGCTGCTCGCGAGCGCGCTCGGCAATCTCGGCATGAAGGCGCTCACGACGCGCATTCTCGAACGCTGGGGCTTCCGGCTCGTTTCCGTCGTCGACGTCAGCGTCGCGGGCGTCTCGTTGATCGCGTGCGGCCTGCTCACGCCCGGCACGCCGCTCGCCATCGTGTTGATCGTCGTGTTCGTCTACGGCATGGCGCGCTCCATGCAGTTTTCGACCCTCGCCACGCTGGCCTACGCCGACGTCGCGCAGCCGCAAATGAGCGCGGCCAGCACGCTCTGGAGCGCGGCGGCGCAGATGACCATCGGCCTCGGCATTGCGTTCGGCGCGCTCGCGCTGCGCGTGGCCGCGAACCTGAACGGCGAAACCACGGGCCACGTGTTCACGCTCGACGATTTCCGGCTCGCCTTTCTCGCGGCCGGCGTGCTCACGCTGATTTCGGTGTGGGGTTATGCGCAGATGGCGCGCGATGCGGGACAGAACGTGGGCGGCGGCTCGCACAGGCAGCGCGCGTAGGTCACGCCGCGCGCCTGGCGACGCGCGGCGGAACTGCCGTTATTTGGAAAGGCTTGCCCGCACGGTGAATTCCGCTTCCTCGCCCGCCTCGAGTTCATCGGCATGGGCATGCGCCGCGTGGAACTCGTTGGACAGCGGCTCGACCGGATAACCGTGGCGCTCCCAGGCGTCGAGGCCGCCCCTGAGCGCGCGCGCGTGGTAGATGTGCTTGTTGCGCAACTGATCGACGATGCGCTTGGCCGTCGCCTCGTTCGGGCACACGCAGTACACGACGATTGGACGCCCGATCAGCTCGGGTGAGAGTTCTTCGCTCGAATCGAGATTCAGCGGACGCGCACCAGGAATCCGGTAGGCCTCCTTCGCGCGCACGGATTGCGGGCGCGCGTCGAGCACGATGGGCGGCGCGCTCGACTTCATCATCTCGTCGAGCTGATCGGGCGAAATGCGGTGCGTCGCCAGCCAGTGGCGGAACTGCATGCGCCGCAGCCAGCGCCAGGCGAGGAACAGCACGCCTGCCACGGCGAGCACGTCGAAAATCGTCATGCCGTTCGCGCGCACGAACGCCGCGAAGCGGACGATTTCCGCATGCAGCGCCGCGCCGCCGAGCAGCCAGGTGCCCGCCCACAACGCCGCGCCGACCGTGTCCCACAGCAGGAAGACGTGGACCGCCACCGTCGTCGTGCCGAGCAGCGGCGCGGAAATCAGGCCGAGCCCCGGAACGAACTTCGCCACGGCGAGAATAGGCGCGCCGTAGCGTTCGAATACGTTGCGCGCGATGCGGATCGTCGTGTCCAGCGACAGCGAAAACCGCACGAGCCCGTTGAGCAGACGCCGCCCGCGCTTGCGGCCCGCGGCGAACCACAGCGAATCCGCGAGCAGCGTGGCGATCACGGCCGCCGCCAGCAGGCTCCCGTAGGATGTCTCGCCGCTCGCCGCCATCGTGCCCGCAAGAATCAGCACCGGCGCGGCCGGCACCGGCACGCCCAGTTGCGTGACGAGTACGCTGAGAAAGACCGCTCCGGCGCCGAAATCGGGTGGAATCGCGGTGGGGAGCGTCAACATTTCGAGATAACCTGCGCGCAGGGATATTCAGGTAAGGAAACATGGCGCGCATACCGCGCCGGCCGAGGGTGGAGATTACCCCAACGTGCCATTCCTTGCTCTCGTTGACGCAGGCTTCGCGGCGGCATCCTGCGGGCGATCCGGCCCCGCTGCTGGCGCTTTCGCGCCGATGCGAAACGATGCTAATCTCATCAAACTTGCTTTTCCCAGCCGTTTTCCGTCAAGAAACATGCGTTACTGGCATCTCGATCGACCGAGGCAGACAGGTCAATTCGACCTCTCGCGCGTCACCAGCCTCGTTTCGGCCATCGGCCGCGACGATGCCAATGCACTCGCCGCCGAAGTGCTGAACATGCTTGGCCCGGCGACATCGGTCACGCAGTGCACCGTGTTCGCCTACGAATTCGGCAACCGGCCGCGCACGGTTTCCGTGGCCGACCATCGCGGCGGGCGCTTTCTGCGCGACGTCGCCGACACCTACGCGCGCCTCTTCTACGCGCTCGACGGCAATCAGCAGATCGTCAGCGGCGGCTCGGCCGACAAACCCGGCTCGTCGCTCGTGCTGCACTGGCAAAGCAGCGCCGACATCGCGCACGACGGTTACCGCACGGCCTGTTACGCCACGCCCAATGTGTCCGACCGGCTCTCGCTGCTGCTGCAGCCGGCCGCCGACATCTGGCTGTCCGTGAACCTGTACCGCGAAAGCGACGCCGGTAATTTTCAGCCGGGCGAAGTGGAACTGGTCGAATCGCTCGCGCCGCTGATCGGCGAGTCGGCGCGGCATCACTACACGATTCGCGGCCAGAGCCAGCTCGGCATTCCTCAGATGATGCTCGCGCGCCTGCGCGGACTCTGCCCCACGCTTTCCAAACGCGAACTCGACGCTCTGCGCGGCGTGCTCGAAGGACGCAGCGCGGTTGAAATCGCCGAGTGCATGGGCGTGAAGCCCAGCAGTGTGGTGACGTATCAGAAACGCGCGTATCAGCGGCTGGGCATTTCGAGCCAGCGGCAGCTTTTTGCGCTTTGTCTGGCGACCGATCAGAGCTAACCACCCGCCGCCAGCGCGCGCAGAAGAACGACTGCGCAAAATCTCCCCCCGTAAGCCCCCTGTACCCAAATTGAGGACAGCGGGCCGCGCCTCGCGCTCCATACTGCCTTCATCGCCGGCGCCCCCGCCCGGGGCAAGCCGGCAAGCACAAGACTTACGTATCGGAGACGCAATCCCCATGAGCGCCGGATTCAAACCCTATCCGTTCGAGGCGAAGCAGTACGCCGCCCGCCTGCCCGAACTCGAAGGCGGCCGCGAAACGCAACGCCATGCCGTGACGATCGTCGGCGGCGGCCCGGTGGGCCTCGCCATCGCGCTCGGCCTCGCGAAGCACGGCGTGCGCTCGGTGCTGATCGAAGCCGACGAATCGGTCTGCTATGGCAGCCGCGCGATCTGCATCTCGCGCCGCAGCCTCGAGATCATCGAGCGCCTCGGCGCGCTCGACGGCTTCCTCGCCAAGGGCCTCCCCTGGACCGGCGGGCGCAGCTTCTATCGCAACGACGAAGTGCTGCACTTCACGATGCCGCAGGACGAAAACCAGAAGCTGCCGCCCATGGTCAACCTCGCGCAGTACCACATCGAGCAGTTCCTGCTCGATGCAGCGGAGCGGCGCGCCGATCTCATCGACATTCGCTGGCGCACGAAAGTGACGGCGCTGCAGGACGACGCGCATGGCGCGACGCTCTCGCTCTCCACGCCCGCAGGCGCCTACACCGCGCAGACCGACTGGCTCATCGCCGCCGACGGCGGCCGCAGCACGGTGCGCGAGTCGCTCGGCCTGAAGCTTCAGGGCACGAGCTACGAGGGCCGTTACGTGATCGTCGACATCCTGCTCGACAGCGCGCGGCCCACGGAACGGCTTGCGTATTTCGACCCGGCGTCGAATCCCGGCTCGACCGTGCTCGTCCACAAGCAGCCCGACAACGTCTGGCGCATCGACTATCAGCTGCGCGACGGCGAGGACGCCGATGAAGCGATCAAGCCCGAAAACGTCATGCCGCGCGTGCAGAGCCTGCTCGACATGATGGGCGAGACGGCAGCGTGGTCGCCGGTCTGGATCACGATCTACAAGGCCAACGCGCTCACGCTCGAGCGCTATCGCCACGGCCGCGTACTGTTCGCGGGCGACGCGGCACACCTCGTGCCGATCTTCGGCGTGCGCGGCGCGAACTCGGGCATCGACGACGCCGACAACCTCGCGTGGAAACTCGCGTATGTCGTGAAGGGGCTCGCGAGCGATGCATTGCTCGACAGCTACTCGGACGAGCGCGTCTACGCCGCGCACGAAAACCTGAGCTACGGCACGAAGAGCACGGAGTTCATGGCGCCGCCGTCGTTCGCCTTCGACCTGATGCGCACCGCCGTGCTGAGCCTCGCGCGCGAGCACGCCGCCGTGCGCTCGCTGATCAATCCGCGCCAGACTTCGGCCATCGCCTACGCGGCCTCGCCGCTCAACACGGCCTCCGATGTCTTCGCGAACGGCCCGGCGCCGGGCACGGCGCTGCCCGAATGTCCGCTCACGATCGTCGACCAGGCCGGCGCGCACGAAGGCCACGTGACCGACTTGATCGCGCCAAGCTTCACGGCGCTCTACTTCAGCGAGGATGGCGCGACGCCGGCCCCGATCGCCGCGCTCGAAACGACGCTGGCCGCCCGCGCACTGCCGTTCGCGCTGGTGCCGCTCGCACAGCGCCAGCCCGGCGACGCATCACGCCGCGGCGGCTGGGATCGCACAGGACGCCTGTTCCCGATGTACGGCGCCCAGCCCGGCACGCTCTACCTCGTGCGCCCGGACGGCCACGTGCTCGGCCGCTGGCACGGCGCAGCCGGCACTGTCGCCACGCAGGCGCTCGCCGCCCTCGATCACGCGCTGTGCGCCTGAGCGCTGGCGGATACACGTAAAGATGGAGAAAGCCATGACCGACAGCGAACTCGACGCCGTCTACACGCAGCTGTGCAAGACCATGACCAATCTGGGCGAAGCCAACGGCCCGCTCTTTCTCGCGCGCTTCGCGCTGCTCGCGATCGAGCGGATCGGCAACGCGCAAACCTGCCTCGAGTTGATCGACGCCGCAGGCAAGAACGTTTTCGCAGCCGTGCCGGAATGAGGGGACGCGCGTTGCGCCTCAGCTCTGCGTCGACTGCACGAGCCGCGCCAGGCGCGAGCGGTTGCTGACGCCGAGTTTCTGAAACGACCGATCGAGATGGGTGCGCACGGTCGTATAGGAAATGCCCAGCCGCTCGGCGATCTCCTTGTCGAGCAGCCCTTCCACCACGAGCGCGACCACGTCGCGCTCGCGCCGCGTCAGGCGGTTGATTGCTTCGTTATCCGCAGTGCAGGTGTCGCCGCCCGGCGGCGGCTGGACCTGCCCCGTCTGCGCGCGCGAGCGCGCCAGCGCAGCGATGAAAGCCGGGCGCACCAGGTCGAACAGCACCAGCTCCCGATCGGAGAAGTGCTCGCGTCGCTTGCCGCGCCCAATGCGCAGATGATCGAGATGCTCTTCACCCGACCAGACGAACAGGTCCGCGCCCGCATGCAGGCCATCCGCGCGCAGCAGTTCGAGCAGGCGCCGCCCCACCTCGAGACGCAAGGCGCCCTCGGGCAACATATGGTCGGCCAGCAGCTTGAAGACGTCGGCGATCAACGCGAGTTCGCGGCTCGTCAGGTCCATGCTCGGTTGCGATGAAAAGTGGGCGCACGCCTCGCCTGCGGGGCGGCGCAAACGTCAGAGCCTGGTGACCTCGCCTGACGGATTCAATAGGCAGCGCGACTCTGAAGCGTGCAGCGGAAATGCCGAAAAGAAAATGGGGCGGCAAATGCCGCCCCAAGAAAAACACACGCCGGCAAAGGGCTGTCTTCCGCCGGAGGTTGCATAGTACGCGATGAACAGCGGAGCGGCATCCCCAAATTTGAGGACAAACGCTCATGTCATGCAAACTATTGCCGCCTCATGCCGGCTTGCCGATGCGAAATGGTTGGCGCTCATGCGCGGCGCATCGTTTCGCATCGGCGTCGCGGTTTTACTGGATCAGACGCGACACGCCACGGCCGCGCGGATCGGAAACCGCGTCGGGCGTATCGCCGTTGATCCGGATCGCCTGAATGTCGCCGTTGAAGTTCTGCGCCTTCAGCACGTAGCCCTTCGCCTCGACCTGCTTGGCGAGTTCACCGTCGATCGGCGCATACGGCTCCCAGAAAATCGTGTTGGGCGGCAGCAACTGATGGTGGAAGCGCATGGCCGCCACCGAGTCCTTCAACGGCATGTCGAAGTCATAGTTGTTGTTGATGACCTGGAACACCGAGGTGAAGATGCGCGAGCCGCCCGGCGTACCGATCACGAGCGCCACCTTGCCGTCCTTCGTGAGGATGGTCGGCGTCATCGACGAAAGCGGACGCTTCTTCGGCGCAATTGCGTTCGCGTCGCTGCCCACCACGCCGAACATGTTCGGCACGCCGGGCTTGGACGCGAAATCGTCCATCTCGTCGTTGAGCACGATGCCGGCGCCCGGCACGACCACGCCCGAACCGAAGTAGCCGTTGATCGTGTACGTGTTCGAGACGGCGTTGCCCCACTTGTCGACCACCGAGAAGTGCGTCGTTTCCGCCTTCTCAGGCATCGAGGTGCCGAGGCCCGGCTGCACGCTCTTGGTGTCGGATGGCTTGTCGGGATCGACTTCGGCGGCGCGCTTCGCGAGGTACGGGTCGTCGGTGAGCTGCGCGACCGGCACCTTGTAGAAGTCGGGGTCGCCGAGATATTGAGCGCGATCCGCGAACACGCGTTTCTCGATCTCCGAGATCAGGTGGATGTACTGCGGCGAATTGAGCGGCACGTCCTTGAATTGCGGCGCCAGCATCGACTTCATCTTGAGCAGCTGCACGAGGCCCACGCCACCCGAACTCGGGGGCGGCGCAGTGATGATCTCGTAGCCGTTCCACTTCGCCTCCACGGGCTGGCGCCACACTGCCTTGTACTCCTGCAGGTCGCGCTTCGTGATGAGGCCGTGGCCCTTCATCGAGGCGGCGATCAGGTCCGCGGTCTTGCCGTCGTAGAAGTCCTTCGCGCCCTGGTTCGCAATGCGCGTGAGCACGTTGGCGAGATCGGGCTGCTTGAACGTCACGCCCTCCTTCAGGTTGCCGAAGTAGTCGTCGAAATTGGTCTTGTCGGCAAAGTCCTTTTCGGCGGCCTCACGGCGCTTCGCGAGCTGCTCGTCCACGACGAAGCCGTCGCGCGCGTATTTGATCGCCGGCGCGAGCACCTGCTTCCATGGCAGCCTGCCGAAGCGCTTCTGCGCTTCCCACATGCCCTCGACCGTCCCCGGCACGCCCACGGCGTCGTAGCCGTAGAGGCTCTTGCCCGGGATCACGGTGCCCTTGTCGTCGAGGTACATCGTGCGCGTGGCGGCGAGCGGCGCGCGTTCGCGATAGTCGAGGAAGTACGGCTTGCCGTTCACATAGAGCGTCATGAACCCGCCGCCGCCGATGTTGCCGGCTTCGGGGTACGTCACGGCGAGCGAGAAGGCGATGGCGACCGCCGCGTCGACGGCGTTGCCGCCCTCCTTGAAGATCTGCTCGGCGGCGTCGGCCGCGTACTTGTCGGCAACGGCCACCGCCGATGCATTGAGGACCGCAGGGCGTTGCTGCGTATCCTTTGCAAAGGCCGGCGTGACTTCGAGGAAGCCCGTGGACAAGGCGGATAGCGAAAGCAGTGCGAGAGCGGCAGCGGAAATTTTCGTTTTTTCAACCAGCTTCATCGAGTTCACCCCATGATTCGGTTTGTTGGCCTACCGGAAACCTGCCTTGGCCTTATAGCACGCCGGGAAAACGATTGCGATCCGGCGATCCGCTGATTCCGCTGCCGTGCAAGACGACGTCCCGTCCTGGACTGGATCAGGCGTTGCCGCGCCGGCCGCGGGCAATTTCTTCGCCCGCATTCGCGGGCAAACGCATCGTCACCGGAATCGACGCCACCGAAAAGAGCCCGACCACGAGAAACGCCGGCCAGAAATCGGACCAGACGATGGCCGAATGCCCTTGCACCCGATGCGAAATCTGCAGTACGAGGCCCGCGATCGTCACGCCGAGGCCGAGCGACACCTGCTGGATCACGCTTGCCACGCTCGTGGCGCGGCCGATGTCGCGCGTCGGAATATCGGCATAGGCGAGCGAATTGAGGCCGGTGAATTGCAGCGAAGGAAAGATCCCGCCCGCGAGCACGACGACCCAGATGAGCCACACGGGCATGCCAGGCGAAAACGAGCCGCATATCGCGATGGCCGTGCCCGCGAGCACCGCGTTGACCATCAGCGTGCGGCGAAAGCCGAAGCGCCCGAGCACGCGCGAGACGATCGCCTTCATGAAGATCGAGCCGAACGCCGAAGCGCAGGTGATGGCGCCTGAAGCGAACGCCGTCATGCCGAGCCCTTCCTGCAGCGTGAGCGGTAACAAAAATGGCACGGCACCGAGCCCGATGCGAAACAGCGACCCGCCCGCCACGCTCGCATTGAACGTGGGGATACGCAGAAATTTCAGATCGAGCACGGGCCGCTCGACACGTTGCGCATACAACCAATACGCCACCAGCAACAACGCCCCGATCACGCACATCGCCACCGCGGTGCCGGTGGCGACGATCTCGCCGCCCACGAGCGAGAGGCCGAGCATGAACAGCGACGCCCCACCCGCGGAGAGCACGAAGCCGGCCCAGTCGAGCCGCCCCGGATGCTCCTCATGCATGTTTTCGATATGCCGGTTCGCGAGCCAGATGCCGAGCACGCCAATCGGAATGTTGATGAAGAAAATCAGCCGCCAGTGCAGATACGTGGTGATGAAGCCGCCGAGCGGCGGCCCCACGACCGGGCCGAGCAGCGCGGGCACCGTGAGATAGTTGACCGCGCGAATGAAGTCCGATTTGGGCAGCGAGCGGAAGATGATGATCCGGCCCACCGGCACCATCATCGCGCCGCCGATGCCCTGCACGAAGCGCGCGGCCACGAACATCTCGAGCGACCGCGAAGCCGCGCACAACAGCGACCCGGCCATGAAGATGCCGATGGCAGTGCGAAACACATTGCGCGAGCCGAAGCGATCGGCCACCCAGCCGCAGATCGGGATGAACACGCCCAGGCCGATCACGTAGCTCGTGACGGCCAGCTTCAGTGTGATGGGGTCCTGGCCGAGATCGCGGGCCAGTGCGGGGAGCGCGGTGACGATGACCGTCCCGTCCACGTTCTCCATGAACATCGAGCACGCGACAATGAGCGGAACGATGAAGGTGCCGAGGGCTAATGGCATGGGCAGGAACGACGATCAGCGCGGCTGATGGCGTAAAGCTGCCATTATGGCCCTTGTTGCGGAAAACGGGAACCCGGCAACAGATGAAGCGGCGCGCTTCGTGCAGGCGGCACGCAACGAAAGCGCGCGCAAAAACAAAAACCGCGAAGCCCGCCGCCGCTTTCAAGCGGAGACAGACCTCGCGGCCTGATTCAAGCAATCAGCGTCGGGCAATCCGCAAAGATGCGCTTTAGATCGCGGGCTGCTTCACGCGGCTCACCACGGGACGCAGTTGCGGCAGCACCTGCTCCGCGGCGCGCGTGACGTCATTGGGGAAGTCGATCTCGATCCACGGCGCGCCGGTCACGTCCGCGGTTTCGAACTCGCTGCCGCGTTCGAGCAGCAGGTCGCGCAGCGCTTCTTCGTGCGGCAGGTTCGCGCGGCCCGTATCGACGTAGCCTTCGACGATCTGCGCAAAGCGGCGCGCCGTCGCTTCGTTGAGGCGGAAGAAGCCCACCGACTCGCCGATCGTGTCGTATTGCAGACCGACCGCCAGCTGCTTGCGCAGTTCGACGGGCACGCCGTTGCGCAGACACAGCTTCACGGGCTCGTCGCCGGCTTCGAAGTCGCGGTCGATCAGGAGACGGTTGGCCGGCGCCTCGCCCGCCACGAGCGGTGCGAACACGCGCTCGTCGTAGAGCACGTCGGCGTCCATGAGCAGCACGTCGCCGCCGCGCGTGAGCGCCTCGGCCGTGCGATGCACCGTGAGCACGCTGCCCAGGTCGAAGCGCGGATTCATCACGACCTCGACCTTGTGCGGCCAGCCGATGCGCTTGAGTTCGGCCTCGACCAGCTCAGGCTGGAAGCCGAGCGCGAGCACGACTTCCGTCACGCCCGCCTCTTCCAGCAATTGCAGATGGCGTTCGAGCAGCGTCACGCCCTCGAACTGCAGCAGACATTTCGGAAACTGTTCTCCAGCTTGTTGCTGAAGGCGCAGGCCGAGGCCTGCCGCGAGAATGATGGCGCGCATGCGCAAACGTTCCTTGGGAGAAAAAAGGTCAATCGGCGACTTCGACAGCGGGGACGCGCAAGGCGCGCCGGCGTTGCCAGCTACGTTCGCTGAAATGCAGATACAGAAGGCCCGGCAAGCCGAGCAGGATTTCTCTCGCGCGCTTGGCGAGCGAGAGCGCGAGCGCCGCCTCGGGCGGCAGGCCGACGAGCGGCGCGAGCAGCAGGTAACCGCCCTCTTGCACGCCCAGCGAACCGGGAATGGCGAAGGCCGCACCGCGAATCGCCTGGCCGATGCTCTCGAGCAGCAGCGCATCGATCCAGCCTACGGGATGGCCGAGAAAGCGCAGCGCGAGCCACACTTCCACCGTGCCCACGAGCCAGCCCGCGAGGCTCAGCGCGAAGCTGGCCGCCACACGGCCGCGCCGGGCGTAAAGCGACTTCACGGCTTCGTCAATGGCGTCGGCGCGCGTGGCAAGCGCCGACCAGTCGCGCTTGCCGAACACTTTCGAGGCGAGACGCAGCAGGCGGCCGAACAGACCGCGGCGCTGCGCGACATAGAACAGCGCGATCAGGCCGCCGAGCATGGCGGTCGCGATCAGCGCGGCGACGCCGAGGTCGCGCGGCGCGCCATTCGCGGCGTAGGCCGAAAAAAGCACGATGCCGAATACGGCGAAGACAATCTGCGCGACGGCTTGCAGCGTCGTGCTCACGGTGATGGCCGCTGCCGCGTTGCGCATTTGCATGCCGCGTTGCCCGAGCTGGCGCACCATCGCTACGGGGCCGCCGATCTGGCCCGCAGGCAACAGGCTGTTGACCGATTCGCCGGTCCACCGCGCGAGCAGTGCATCGCGCTGGTCGACGCGCTCGTCCTTGCCGAAGAGCACGGCGATCGCACCCGCGTCGAGTGCGAGCGGCACGACGTGGAACGCCGCGACGAGGACGAGGCCCCAGCCGGCGGCCGCGAGCGCACCCGTGACCGAGCCGAGCCCCTGCCAGGCGAGCAGCGCGATGAAGAGTGCCGTGCCGATCGACAGCAGCAGGATGGCAGCACGGCTCACACCTTGCCTCCCAATGCCTTGCGGAACACCTGGCGGAAACCGAAGTACGCGATGGCGTCCTTCATGTTCGAAATGAAACGCCGCCACGGGCGCATGTTCGGGTTCGTCACGTATTCGAGCGTGAGCGACACGCGCACTTCGCCCTCGAGACTCGGCGTGACGCGATGGCGAAGCTTGTCGCCGTCGAACACGATGAGCGCGCCCGGCGGGTACTGCACCGAGCCCGGTTCATCCGCCTTGTTCGGGTCTTTCGTGTGCAGCTCGTAGTCGAGCTTGCACGACGACTCGTCGATCACGCCGAGCAGCACCGTATAGCGGCGGCCGTCGTAATAGGACGTGTCGTAATGCCAGCCGATGTGATCGCCGGCGCGTGTGTAGTAATAGAGCGCGTAAGCGTGCGGGTCGTCTTCGGGCGAAAGCTGCAGGCGGTCGCCCGTGATCTTTTCGAGCCACGCGATGAGCTGCGGCGAGCGGTAAAGCTCGGCGATGTACGGCGCGAGGCGGTCGATGGTGTGACGGCTCACGCTGCCGCCCGCCTTGTGGCCCGGCAGATAGTTGCGGTTGACTTCGGGAAGCAGCGCGTCGGCCGCGTCGATCAACTGTTGCGTGGCGTCGGCGGGCAGAAAATCGGAGAGGTACAGGAACGAGCCCTGGCTCTGGTAGTCGTCGCGCAGGCGCGCGGTGTTCAGCGGTTGCAGCGCGCGGCCGATTGCGCCGTCCGGCTCGCCGGCCGCCGCGCGGGCTGGCGCGGGCTGGCGCGGGGGCGCTACGACCGGTTCTTGTTCTGCTTGCAAGCTCATCGGCTGCTCCACACCTGGGGGGTTTCCTTGGCGGGGCGCAGGCGGCGCGTCACGCGCACATAGTCGAGCACCACCCAGATGGCAAATAACGGCGCCCCGATCGAAGCCGCGATAATGAATGGCGACACGACGCCCGTCAGCGTGACAAGGGGTAGCAGATACAGCACGTCCTCGGTCTCGAAGCCGCCGGCGAACGCCTGCTGGGTGCCCGCCTTGCCGGCCATTTCCTCGATGCGCATGCGCAGGAAAAAGATCACGGCGACCGCGACGCCCGCGATGCCGCCGAGCACGGCCGGCGGCACACGCCATTCGGTGCCGGAATGGGCGGCCACGACGCCGAGGCCGTAGCCCATGCCGAGGAACAGCAGGACGGTGACGAGCGCGTCCGCCGCGAGATCGTAGAAATGCCCGATGCGGCTGGTTTTGCCGCTGATACGCGCCAGTTCGCCGTCGGTATGATCAACAAAATTCGACAACACGATCAGAAACGCGCCAATATTGACGTGCAGAAAGTCTCCGCGCGCCAGAAAAAACCCGCCGGCAACGCCAATCAGGAGTCGCAGCGTGGTCAGATGATTCGGGGTAACGCGCGTGGGTACAAGCGGAGTGACAAGCCAGCGCGCCGCGCGAGCGTCCCACGTGCGCGGCGGCGGCACCGCTTTCGGAGCCATTTTTACAGGTTTGTCTTTTTCGGTCATAACCGCGCAGTATATGAGAATGTGTCGCATTGTGCATCATAGTGTCACACGACTGTGCATAAGCGATTGATTCGCAAGGATATCAGCATTGCAAGGTATGTAATGATGTCCCATCACGTCACACGGTTCGTTGGTAGCTAGACTGGTAGCTGGAACTCGCAAATAATCCGCTCGACAAACCCTCGAGCAAACAACAATGCCACGCCTCCACCACGCGCTCGACGACCTCCAGCTGCGCCGCTGGGTCGCCCTGGGCGAACCCGTTGCAAAGAGCGACGGCGACGGCCTTACCTTTACGCTTTCCGATTTCGGCAGCGCTGCCTGGGTGCTCCGCTACAGCCGTGGATCGCGCCGGCGCGAGCTCACGCTCGGCGCCTATCCCGACCTCACCCTTTCTGAAGCTCGGAAGAAGGCGCGCGCGTACCGTGTCAAGATCGAAGCCGGCGAGGATCCGGCGGCTGACAAGCGCGTCGCAAAAGCCCGGGTGCGCGAGGCGATAACGATCGACAAGCTGTGCGACACGTTCGTCGAGAAGCGTTTACCGGACCTCGCCGAGAACACCCGAAATATGTACACGTGGCTGCTCGATGCGACCATCCGGCCGAAACTCGGGCCAATCGAGGTGCGCGCCGCGAGGCCGTCTGACATCGTCTATATGATCGAAACCAGCGGCCATCCCTTTTCGGTCTGCAAAACGCTGCTCGGGCTTACGAGTCGAGTTTTTTCCCATGCGACCGGCAAAAGAATCATCGATGCGAACCCGGCATCCGGAATCGACCTGGAAGCGATCCTCGGGCAGGAGCCGAAGCGACGCAAGCGCCTGATGCTCACGGAGGAGGAGATGCGCGTCCTTCTGCCGGGCGTCGACAAGCTGCTCGGCCGGCGCAATGGCCTCATGTTCCGCATCCTGCTCGCGACGTGCGTGCGCACGCGCGAGCTCGTGAAGGCCGAGAAGTCCCTCATCGACCTCGAGCGTGGCTGCTGGCGTGTGCGTGGCGAGACGGTCAAGACGAGAGAGGGTTTCCTCGTTCCCCTGCCCCCGCTCGTCGTCGGCTGGTTCCGCGAGCTCATCGCGCTGTCCGGCGATTCGCCGTGGCTCTGCCCTACGCGCTGGAGCAACAAGGAAGGCCACGTGAACATGCACATCCTGCGCGATGCGATCACCGAGGCGTTCGTGAGCAAGGGCCTCGAGATCCGCCGCTTCACGCCGCACGACACGCGATCGACCGCAAAAGGGCACCTCCGCAATCTCGGCTTCTCGAGCGAGATAAGCGAGATCGCGCTGAACCACAAACTGAAGGGTATCGAAGGTGTCTACGACGTGCGCGAGGAGATCCCGGAGCGCCGGCGCGCGATGGAGGCCTGGGCGAAGTTCATCGGCGACTGTTGCGACGGAACCACGCCGCACGAGGATCGCACTTCGAACGTCGTGCAGTTCAAGCCACGGCGCGCCGCATAGCTCCTACCTCGTTGCGCGGGCGGTGTGATACTGTATAAACGTACAGTATTTTGAGAAGCATCATGCCGCACCGCCCTCCACTCACCGCCGCCCGGCTCTCCCAGATCTGGGACGAAAATCCTGACCCTGTCGTACTCGAGTTGCTGTGGGAGATCCACCGGCTACGCTCGACGATCTCGCGCGCCAATCAGATTCGTAACTTCATTGGGGCCCGCGGACATGGCGCCGTGCCCTCATCGGTATGGGAATGCTTCGTTCGGGAGCTTGACGCAGAACCCTGCCTGACCGACAAACCGACGCCGCGGCAGGATGCAGTCGTCGAAAGGATATTGGCGCGGCCGTCGAAGAAGGACGGCCGCTGACGTGTAGACGTCTATTGGAGGGTAGTACCTGCCGGCGCAGCGATGAGAGCGAGCGCGGCCTTCGCTGCGTTGTAGCCGTCATTGAACAGCCGCTGCCGCAGCTCGAGCGGCATCGTGCGATCGAGCGTCGACGCATAGCCGGTCTCGACGAACGCCATGTGCGCGCCGGCCGCCTGCGCGGCCGACACGTGCGTCGACTCGCATGCCGAGAGCATCAGGTCGATCAGCCGCTCGGAGAACCCGAAAGGCGACAGCGGCGTATCGGGTTGCATCGGCAGATCCTGACTCACGAGCTGCACGCCGAGCCGCGGCACGTCGTCGACCTTCAGGCGATCGACGGGAATGTTGTTCACCATCCCGCCGTCGGCGAGCAGCGACACCCCCAGACGCACCGGCTCGAACGCGAAGGGAATCGACGTTGATGCGCGCACCGCCTGCGCGACCGCGACGCTCGGCGTCGTCACGCGCGAGAACTCGAACGGTGCCTCGCTCGCAACGTCCGAAGCCACCACCGTGAGATCCGTCGACAGCTGACCGAACGTGAGGCCATTGGTTTGCTCGGTCAGCCAGTCGAGCAAACGCCGCCCGTCGCAAAACCCGCGCAGGCGCAGCGCAGCGAGCGGGCTGAAGGACAGCATCCCCGACCAGTCGAACGTCAGGGCGAGCGTCTTCATGTCCGACAGCTTCATGCGGCACGCCGCCATTGCCGCAACGATGCTGCCGCCCGATGTGCCCGCCAGCTCGACCGGCTCGAAGCCGGCGTCCGCGATCGCCTGCAGGGCGCCGACATGCGCCGGCACCTTGAAGCCCGAGCCGCTCAATGCGAGGCGGATTGGCTTCATTGCAGGGGCGTTCCCACCAACGGTGTCGATGCGGGCGCTGGTGCCGATGCAGCTGCGGCCGGCGCCGTTGTCGCGGTGATGAGCTGATCGATCATCGCCTGCACCATCGGCCCGAACGTCTGGAGCCCCAGGAGGATCGCAGGCTGGTTGGGCAGCATGGGAAGCGCCTTCACGATCGTGATGGCCGCCGGCAGCAACGAATCGTGAAAATTCTTCAGGTCGGCGACGTTCAGCTGCGCCCCAGCCTTGCATAGCGCCTGGTTGGCAGGAAGCACCGTCGTATTGATCGTGTCCTGCTGGGCGGCCGTGAGCATCGGCGACTGGCCGATGATCTGCAGATCGCCATTCACGATCGTGCAGCCGGTCTGAAACTGTTCCTGCACGGTCGGCAGCGATTTACAGCCGACGAGCGCAACAGCGGCGAGCAGGGCGAACCCTGCCGCAATACGCGACATCTTCATGGTGAGAACCTTCGGGAGTTGAGTGCGGCGATCGCCGCGAGAACCTGCTGAAGAGAACGACGGATTACTGCACCGCTGCCGGAGCGGCGGCGGTTGGTACGGGTGCGGGTTGCGCTACAACGACAGGCGCCGGCGCAGGAGCCGCGGCGATCGGCAGTGCAGGCTCTGCAGGCGCAGCAGGCTCGGCGAGCTGAGCGCCGCCGGCGCCCGGCTCGCTCGCCGCCGCGCCGCCGCTCGTTGCAGCATGGAAGACACCGAGCCCTGTGAGAGCGGCGACGATCCCCATGACGAGCTCTTTCGGGTCAGCCTGATGTGTGAATACCAGCGCGCCCCATAGGGCAAACAACAGTGTGGCGGCGAGCAGCTTGATCCATGCATTCATGGTTTCCTCTGGGCGAAAAAAAAGCCGCGTCAGCGGCAGTTGGAAAGGTTATGCGTCGAGCTGATTGAGCGCGTGCGCATTGATGATCGAGATGATCTTCGCGGCGTAGTGCGGATCCGTCGCATAGCCGGCCGCGGCGACAGCGCGCGCGAAGAGCGCCCCCGTCGAATACGCGAATGCCGGTGCATAGCGAGGGTTGTCGATCAGGAACTGCGCGCGGTCCTGCAGGCTCGCGAGCCAGCTGTCGTAGACGCGCCAGCTCGCCTGCACGGTGACCGGCTTGCCATCCTCATATTCCGTCGTCGGCAGCGTGACGGTCTGGCCAGTCCAGCTCGGATCTGCCTTCACGCCGAAGAGGTTGAAGTACTTCGTCGCGAGCTGCGACGTCGCCCACCCCGATTCGAGTGCCGCCTGCGCGACGGTGAAACTCGCCGGGATGTTGCTCGAGGCGGCGAGCTGTTGTGCCGGCGGCGCGATCGCCGCAATAAAGTCGTCGGGTGTCATGTTGCCTCTGCGAAGAATCGACGCGCAGGCGCACGCCGCGCCGGGGCTCCGGCGCGCGCGAGGTGTCAGTGGGAAATGGGAACGGCGCTCGAGGAGCGCCAGAAGCTCAGTGGTTGTTGCCTATCCAGGGCTTCGCGGGCAGCGCCGGCCGCACGGCCGTGTCCAGCTTTCGGCTCACTGCTTGCGCGGTGCTCGCGGCTTCATCGACCTTCGTCGCGGTCGCGCTCACCTTCTTTTCGACCTGCGCGCTCGTCTGCTGCGCGGCAGTGGCGGCCGCAGCTGCCTGCCGTGCCTGCTTCAGCATGGCCGCGGTCGTCGCATCGCTGATCCGCGCGCGATCGCCGAGGAAGCGCAGCGTGTAGGCCGCGAGCTCGCGCGTGTCCGCCATCTGGTTGCGCAGATCGTCGAGCGCGGCCGCGTCGTGCTGATTCATTTTCGTGAGGTCATCGATGCGGCCTTTGAACTCACGCACGCATGCCTCGCGCTCTTCGCTGCGCACCAGCGGCATACGGTCGACGAGCTGCATGCGCTCGCGCTGGTTGACCCAGTTCATGACGCTGGCGCCGGCGGCCATGGCCAACAGCACCACCATCGCAAACAGCACGAAAATGTCGATGCGGTGCCAAAACGCCTTCAGTCGTTGCCCTTTCGTCATAGCGTGTCCGTCGGCCGACGGCCTCCAAGCTGTGCCTGCAGTTCAACGATCCGGCGGTCCTTCTCCGCAAGGCTTAGCATCAGCGCCTCGATTTTCAGCCTGTCCTGCAGCCGGTCCTCTGCCGCCTGCTGGACCATCTTGCGGTACCGCGCCTCGGAAACCGACAGCAGCCGCCGATAGCGCGTCTCTCGGGATATCGCCTTGTGGTACTGCGCCTCCCACTCCTTCGACGCCCGGGCGAGGCTCTCGAGCGTCGACGCCTCGATCTCGTCGCGACGCATATCGAGCTTGTCGCTCGACTCCGTCTTCCGCACTCCGGAGATCTCCCGCCGCGCGCGCAGCCAACCGGCTGACATCGTGCCGGCCAGCACGGCAAGAGAAGCCGAGATGCCAGAAAGGAGCTTTACGAGGCTCATGTCGTCGCCGGATGTGGGCATAGGCTTCTTACGCTCTCGAAATATTTTTTGAAATGAAAAAAGCCGCTTCAAGGGCGGCCTTAATATGCGTATCACATACGCATGCTTTCGCAATCACGGGGATGGGGATGTTACCGACTCGAATCCTTACAATCCGATATGGAAATCGACCCACGTGCTGATGGCGACTTATCGGGGATATGTGTTCTGATTCCTCTGAGTCGAGCGGCCCGGAGCGCTGTTCAGTTACACTGCCACCTCGTTCCGGAATGCCAAAACGAGGCTTCGCGCCATGCTCAACACACTGAAGCGCATCTCCTTGGGGGCAGCGCTATTACCAGCCATATTGGTCGCGCTATTGCAGGCACCCCTGAAAGGCGATGTTCCTCCTCTTTTTGCCGCGGGCCTCACGCTCGCGAGCTGCTTCATCCTCTGGCTTCCGGGCTTTGCGCTGTCGGCCATACTTAGATTCGAAAGCGCGGTCGATACGATCTGCGCTTTCGTGATGGGATGTGGCCTCGCGGGTGCCATGCTTTTCATCGGCTGGTTCATCGGTCGACCAGTCGGGCTGGCGATCGAAGTCCTCATCGCCACCGGCAGCATTGCCGTAATCGCGAGCTACCCGGTTCCGGTCAGAGACCTGAAACGCCCGGCGTTCCTCGCCATCGTTGCCGCAGTGCTCTACATCGCGATCGCGGCGGACCACGGCGGCATGATTCATGCGAATGCGCGTGTTGCGTACCGCTATTGGGATGGTCCGGACAATGTCATTCCGCAGTTCTTCACAGATGCCATCTTGAAGGGTAGGCAATATCTGACGCCTACTTTGCCGGGAATGGGCGACTGGCAAGCCAGTGACCGACCGCCGCTTTTGACGGGCATGATGCTCTCTGCCTATCCGTTTGTCGCTGACACGCAAAGGGACGCTCTGGCACTGACCCTCGGCATCGCCGCGAACGTCCTTTGGGTTTTTGGTCTCTGGGCATTCCTGCGCGCAATACGCGTCCGCGAGAATGTCGCAAGCTTCGTCTCGGTGCTGGTGATACTCTCCGGCCCGGTTTACATGAACACTGTATACGTATGGCCAAAAATGCTTGCCGGCGCGTTCGTGTTATGCGCCGGCGCAATGTTGGCGACTCGTGGACCAGTGACAAAACTGCGCGCGATCATTATCGGGGCCTGTGTCGCCCTGGGGATGCTATCGCATGGCGCCATTATCTTCGGAGTGTTCGGCCTGATCCCGCTTTTCGTGACGAACCGCCGACATTGGAACGCCCGGCTCATCGTCATTTGTGCAGTATCGAGTGTGGTGCTTTACGCGCCATGGATGGCCTATCAGAAATATTTTGATCCTCCAGGCGATCGACTCGTGAAATGGCATCTCGCCAACCTTCACGAAATCTCGCCAGAGAAGCCGCTTGAAGCGATCGTTGGCTCGTATCGAGCGCTGAGCGCGCGCGAACTCTGGACGAACAAGCTGAACAACCTCCGGATGATTGTCGGCGTCTTCCCGTTGCCCGATACCATTCAACCAGGATGGAGGGACAACACTGCGGGAGAAATTCGCCGTCACCAGTCAACTTCCGTGGGCATCTCGGCACTGTTTGGAATTGCAGGACTCTTGCTGCTGTTCAGGCGCAGGCATGAAGAGTGGTTCTCCCCCCTGCTTAAAGTGATAGTCTCCTCGACGCTTGCATACGTCCTCATCGAGTTCGGCGGCTCCTATTGGGCGATCGCATGGTTGCACACAGCACCATATTCATTACTGCTGCTTTGGGTCGCCTTGGGCCCATTGCTTGTTGCGGATTCTCCAATGCTCTCGCGTGCGATGTTGACTGCAAGCACCGCTGCATTCGTCTGGGTGTGGATCGTCGCCGCTGGAAGGCTTTCGTATCACGGTACTGGAATGGGTCACACGGACGGCGCGATGACTGCGGTCCAAGTTGTGTGCATCATCGCGCTCGTCTGGAAAGCAATCGTATGGTCGAGACGGCAAACTGCCGCTGCACCAATCAAGTACCGGCAGGATACGCGGGGCGAGTTGGCATCGGTTGCGTTGCATCGCCGGTCGGAGCACTAACGATAGCGCGAAGCGCCTTTCGATACGTGATCCACGCCGCAGGCAGCGCAACCGCGTTTTCATAGCATCGCAATACGGTTTTGTCGCTCTCCGTTAGCGCGGCCTGTGTCGTTTGCTGGTATGCCAACCAAGACGGCTTTGTCGGATCATGCGCCGCATAAACTGCCTCGACAGACGCGATCTGTGCGGCAGTCATGGACGGACCAAAATAAATTGATCCGTCCGGCGACCATGAAAATGGCAAGCCGCTCAAGCCCGCTTCGGCAAGTTCATCGATAAATGATGGACCAATGGCTTTTGTCGACATTAAATCCTCACTGAAGAATTTGACCCATGATGTCGCATTGATAGGTAATCGTATTACCTGAGTTGCACGCGACATATGCGGTAGCGGTATGACGTCCATCCGTCGCGTTCGCGGCAATCTCCGAAGCAATTGACGCGTTTGAGTTTGCGGACGGCGAAAACACCCAGGATAACGTTCCAGAGTTTGTTGCGGAATCCGCCTGCAGCGTCATGCTACCTTGGCCGCCCGACACATTAACCGATCCATAACCTGTAAGGCGTGCATTGATCGCGTCTCCCGCAAGGTACATGCCGATGAACGTTTTACCGGTCGATACGAGCGTCGTGCTAGTCGATGTGCCGTTGAATGAGCCAATGTTTATGGCTTTCAGAAAGCGGTTGAAGAACGAACAGCACAGGCGCGTCGTTGCATCGTCCTGAAATTGCGAAGCGGCGTTCGTGCCGACCATACCAACGAAGCGTTGCGTCGCATCCCCAGTTTTCGTGAAGATGCCGTTCGATTGGCGGGTATAGCCAGTCGTCGAGAGGTTGAGCACCATCGATCCACTGACCATCTGCGCGTAAACATAGTAGTCGGTGCTCGCAGCGAGGCCGCTATTCGAAACGCTCACACCTGCAGCCGGAATCTGCTGCGGTACTCCGTTGATCACGAGGTTGTTGCCGTTGAACGGAATCAGCGTCGCGCTCGTCGAGTTCGCGACCGTCAGTCGGCACTGACCGTCGCCCACTTGCTGCAGCTGCGCCGCGTGCGCCGGCTGCGTCGCGGGGGGAACCTGCTGTGCGCCTCCAGCGCATTCCATCAGCACGCAAATGGGACTGCCGCCGTTGACACCAGCGATCGTCGCGTGCATCAAGATCGCCGTACCTCCGACGAACAGTTCTGCGCCCTGCAATGGAAGAAGGCCGAGTCCGTAGATTGGTATCGCAGCTAAACCGTCAGGTGCGTATGTCGAAGGCCCAGTGTTCGCGTGCGCGATCTTGACGGCCTGCACTATGCCGTCGCCCCACGTTCCCGCGACCAGCGGCGTCGCATTAACCGCAGCGTATGCGTTCGCCGTACCCGTATCCGTTAGAACCGTCGTGGTCTGAACGATGCGCCGGAGCGCCGCAGCAATTTGGGCATTGTTCGTGCGATCGGGTATGACGCCGGCGGCCGTGAGAATTGCGATCAGCTCTTCCTGGATCGCGTTGTACTGGTATGACGGCCAGCGCGTCGCCGGCACATTGGTCGCGGGGTTGCCGTCGGTCGCGCCTTGCGGCGTGCCGGTGGTCGGCGCGGTGTCCGCCTGGGCCATCGGCACAGAATTCGCTGCGATTATTCGATCCATGTTCGGTCAGTCCGAATATGAGAAGTTGAGAATGGTGTGAGCAGGAGCGATGCGCTCGAGCTCGCACTGAAGAACGTTGTTTCCCCATGTGGCAAATGGAGTCCCGAATGAGCCGCCGAACGTGAGATGGTTGATCGTGAATGTCGGGGCATTCACCTGCCACGCATACGCCCACGCATCTCCTCCGAACGGCATGCCAAAGGCCATGCCGAACTGTGCGGGCACGAACTGGGTAATCGTGATCGAGTAGCCGATCGCGCTGGCAACGGCGGTGAAGTATGAGATTGACTGGCCTCCGCTCGCGGTGAGACGCCCGACCACCTGCGCGACGCGCTGCTCAGTAGTCGGGGCTTCGCCTGCGCATGGGTCGGGAAGCCCGAGCGTCGATTCCCACTCTGGCAGCAGCTCGTAGGTCGATCCCGGAAAAGCGTCGATGAGCAGATTGTTTGCGCGCGCATTCAAGCGCGCAAACGCAGGCGTGAGCGTGCCGAGCGTTTGAGACTGCATCGCGTCGCTGTCGCGCGGCCATACGCGGCCGCGCGGCAAATGCGCCTGCAACGCGCGGAGATAATCCGCAGCACTGTAGTTGGGTGCAAGCATGGATCAGATGTAGGTGACGGTGCCGAGCACAGGCAGCTGACCTGCGCCCATGGTGATATTTGCATTCGGGGAGAGAGCGGTCGTCACGCCTGCGACAGTGCTCGTCACCGCGGTGATCAGATAGCCACTCGTGCCCGGAACCGAATTCACCGCGCCCGCGATGTCGGACCAGTCGATCGTCCCTTTAGGCTGACCATTCCGAAAGAAAACGTCCGACAACGCCGATTTGACCGCGGCCTGAGTGGTACTTCCCACCGCGCTCAGTCCGGAGATTGTGAAACCGATCTGGTTTTCGATCGGCGAGCAGGCGTAGACGAGCGCCGTCACCGGCTGTTCGGTGACTATTGCGTCTGCGACCGTCAGCTGGTCACCAGTGGCCACGACACCCCGCGGAGTGCCCGTCGGGCCTTGATCGTGCTGCGAGACGCCGTTCGTTCCCTGGGGGAAACCGGCATGAGCAGATTCGACGAGGTCCATCATGAAATAGACGACGACGGTGCCGGGCCCGAATCCATTGGGCTGACACCAGGCACGCGTGACGCCCGCTATAGCGGTCGCCCATTGCACATAGTCGTTTTGATCGCCCCCCTGTGCCGGGTTCTGATACGCGTCCATCACCCGCGTGCGATAGGCCTCTTGTTGCTCCACGTCGACGCCATTCGTTACTGTTCCCGAGACAGCGCCCGTCGACGGGACACCAGGGATCGCTGTCGTGAGCGTCATCGACGTTCCGTTATCACAATTCGCCGCGCTGCCGGCAACCGCCGCCTGCACTTCGACTGTGACGGTCCCGTCGGACGCCACTTGCGTCGACGACAGGACGGTGTAGAGCGTATTGTCTTGCCGCGAGATTCCCGCGCCAGCATTGATCGGTGTGCCTGGGACTGCACCAGTAAAGAGCACATTCAGCACCGCGGCAGATGCTTCCTTCAGGTAGGTGCTCTTGAGTGCGCCCCAGCCAGCGAGATATTCATCCTGGGCGGTCCACGGCACCGCCTGCTTCGCGATCCAGTCGAGATAGCCATAGACACCCCAGATCAACGCGGCGAGCGCAGCGCCGAGTATCTTGAGGACTGCCTTCTGAAGGAAGGCGAGGATCGAACTGAGACCCGTCTGGATGTCGCTCCAGATCTGCGTGCGCAGCTCGGTAAGAGTCGGTCTGGAGTACGGCATTAGTTTGTTCCCCACGCCCAGTTATAGGTCTGCGGTGCGCCGCCGCCCGGCGGCCACGCGACGATCGTGCTGGCCAGCATGTCCGTGCGGGCCCATTGCACGCCTACGTCAAAGCGCGCGACGACGCTTTTATCTATCAGCCATTGAATCGCCTCGACGATGTAGTCGTAGGCATCGCGAAGCGTTTCGTCAGTGGGCGATTTGCGCCGCGCGAGCAGCCACAGACGAGAGCCCGTGAGGCCCGTCGGATCATCCGCGCCATCGTCGCCCCACCAGCCGCGTCGGTCGTTCGAGCCGTCGGGGATGACGTCGTCATCCGCGGCTTGGCGATCGCTGAACAGGCTGAACAGGAGTGCCGTCTGCAGGTCGTCACCCGTCGCGATGTCATTGGCAAGCAGCTGCCAGTCCCCGCGCCCATTCGCGGCATCCCAATAAATCTTGATGTCGCTCATTCGTCCTGGTCCGGAGGATTGGTTTCGATCGTGCTACTGCCGCCTTGTACATTCACCACCTTGTGCGTATGGCCATTCGCCACTTGGCGCATACCGGCCATCGAGCGCGAATTCGTTTGGTAGTTGTCGATGATGTCGCCGGACACCTTGAGCAGCGGTGTGTTCATGACGACAGAGGTCGACGCGTTGATCGTCACGGCCGTGGCGTTATCCACCTCAACCGGTTGCCCATTGGCCGCGACCTTGATGCCGCCGCTGGCTGTGAGATAGATCTGCTTGCCGTCCTGCGTATAGATGACGCTCTCGCCAGGCGCGAGATTGCGAACGCGGTACTTCTGGTGGTTCGATGCGACGATCACGCCGTTGCTTCGATCGCCACCGACGAAGACCATGGCCACGTCGCTACCCGCCGGCGGATTCGAGCTGAAGCCAAAGTCGTGAACGATCGGGATATTGTCGATCGTCTCGAGGTCGTTCACTGTCAACTGCGCCATCTGCACGGGGCCGGAATCTTTCACGAGATTCACGCGTGCGCGCCCGATGATGTTCAAAATGCGACGCGCGGCGCGGTCCATGAACCCTTTACTCATCGCACAGCCCCGGTAGTACTCGCGTCGACGAACATCGGCTGCAGCGCGATCGGCTCCGCCGCGTACGCCGCGGGATCCATGATGATCAGCTCGGCCGTGGTGCCCTCTTCCGCGTTGCGCTTGTAAGTCACCTCGCCGATGAGCCACGTCTGCTGCGAGATCTTCAGCTTCGGGATATCGACATAGACCAGCGTGTTGGGCGTCCACAGCGTGCCTGATGCATCCCGCCAGCTGTCGGTCTTGACCATCACCATCGCCGCGCGCCCGGCGCGGCGGTTCATCTCCCAGATTGCACGCCGGCGCGCGAGATCCTGAAAGCCCTGGACGGCCTCGGCGACGATGTAACGTTCGCGCACGCGCTTCACGCCGACGTCGCTCACCGTAGCGATCATGTTCGGCCCGATCCCGGCGTCCGTGAACGACAGAACCGATTGCGCGAAACACGTGTAAGACGAGAACCGGTCGCGCGCCGAATAGACGACCGATGCCTCCTGAATGTTCAGGCCCTGCACCAAGCCGCCAGCAGCCTGCACACCGGAATTCGAACGCGCGAGCCGCAAACTCCCGTCCGGCTCGTCGTAGACCAGCAGCTGGCTAAACCGGCTCACGCGCTCGATGATTTCGAACGGCGTCTCGCCGATGAAAACGTTGAACTGCGGAATCGCGATCAGGTCGCTGACATCGCACTTGACCGTGATGCCATAGTGCGCCGCCAGCTTCGTCGCGACGTCGAGCGCCGAGGTGCCGCTGATCTGCCCGTTCGGCCATACAGCCGAGCAATCGACCAGATCCTCACATTTGCTGCGGCCGGCCACACGCACAGTGTGCGTATCCGGGCCGATCGAAGGGATGTAATCGTCGATGTAGCCGGTCAGCACGAGGTCGGCGCCCAGGTCGATAAGGCATTCGTCGCCCGGCTGCACGACGACCTCGGTTACGACGTCCTGCTCGATCTGTTCTTCCGTGAGCCCGATCTCGAAATCCGAAACACAGCGCTCGATGCCACGCGTCACGCGTATGTCGGTCCAGCCCGTAATCGTCTGGTCACCGACGCTCAAAAACAGTTCATCGTCCATCGATCAGTTCGAAAGTGCCTGAAACGTTGCGGGCATAAAGAGCGGATGAACTGGCGCGACCTGCTGCACGAGTTGATCGGCGCGCGTGGCATCGCCATAGATCCGATGAGCCAGTACCAGCGCCGGCAGCGATCCATTGAACGACATCGTCGACAGCGATGCGAGGTCGGCGCCGCGGGCCTGCAGATCTTCGACGACGGAGTTGCGAAGCGTGCGCAGCGCGGCGAACGAATTGTCGTCACTGGCGTCGGCCGCCGTCTCGATCTCGCTGTCGAGCAAGCTCGTGACCGTGGCGATCATCGACGTCGCGTCGTCATACGAGGACGGCTGGTAGACGGACACGGACTGCGCGAGCTGAGATATCGCCGCGCGGCGCAGCAGCGCCGACGTCGCAGCCTCCATGGTCGACATCGCGCTTCCGATCGTCGACGTCGTGTACGTGCCGCTCGGCGCGAAGCTCGCGAGCGATGACAGCGATCGGATCGCGTCCGCGGGTCCCGACATCGTCGCCGCCAGCGCCGCAGCATAAGACTGGGCCGCCGAATTGAGCGCGTCTGACGATGACGGGTTCGCAGCCGCCGCCTTGAGCGCGGTTCCCGCCTGCGTGAGTGCAGCTCGAGCAGTGGCGTCCGCGTTGAGCAGCTGCTGTGCGGTGGTCCCGGCCGGCGCCGACTGGTTCGAGCCGCTGTAGCCCGAATTGCCGGCGCCGAAGAAGCGCCCGAAATTCCCCGCTAGCGTGCTCACGGAGTTCGCGAAGCGCCTGACGTCATTCACGGCCGTCACGCCCAACTGAACCCAGCTCACGGCGACGCCGACGCCCGTCTGGACGATCGCCGCGCCCTCCTGAATTGCTGCGGCCGTCGACTGGACAAAATCGAGCGCTGCGCCCAAACCGAGCGCATCCGCAGCGCTCTGCAAGAGCGACGTCGTGTCGCTCACCGACGAGGTATCCGACCTCACGCCGTTGCGCATGAACGCAAAGCGCACGACGATCACGCGGCCGTGCTCGAGGCTCTCGCCAGCCTCCGCGGCGAGGCACGAGACGTTCTCGATGCGGCCGAAGGTCGGGTGAACCAACGTCTGCGCACCGCTCTCGCAGACCGTCACCATGCGGTCCCGTTGGCCGATGACTGCGCCGCCGCCATACACACGGCTGTTTTCGACCAGAAAGCCGAAGATCTCGAAGCGGCGTGGCAGCTTGCCGAGCTCTTCGACCCAGGCGTCGTCGCGAAAGGCGTACTCGTGCACCGCGTTGCGGGTACCGAAGCGTGTGTTCGTGCTGACGACCGCGAACGGCACGCCGCCGTAGGACGCCTGGCGCAGCGATCCCCACCACGAGTTCGCCGACGGGCCGGTAAGTAGCGATGCGAGTTCGCTCGTCGCGGACGCGACGCCGCCGATGCTGCCGGCCAGATTCGTCAGCGATGCGATGCTCATATTGCAGGTTCCATGAGTGCGGAATCGCCCACGTTCGTGGACGCCGTCGTGTTGCCCGTCGTGCGTACGGTCGCGCGCGTGCCCGGCGGCGCGTTCGGCAGCTCGACCTTCACATGCACCGTGCCATCTCTGCCCTGCGCGACGCTCTGGTTCACCGCGACAGCGTCTGCAGCTCGGCTCGAGGCTTCGCCTTCGACGTCCGCCGGCCGCTCGTAGAGCCGCGAGACGACGTCGCCGGCTTGCGCCGCAGTTTGAGCCTGCGCCAGCGCGTCGCCGGCGCGCTTCTCGGAGCCCTGCCGCATCTCGTAATCCACGAACTGCAGCTGCTGGTCGAGTGTCGAGTTTCGGATATCGATCCCGAAACGCTTGCGAAAGGCGTCCTGCCGGTCCTTATGCCACTGCCCGAGGCCATAGGCCGCGCCGTTGTCGCCGACGGCACTCGCGTTGTATCCGCTCTCGCGGTAGAGGTTGGCGGCAATGCCGGAGGCCTGCGCCGGCGACCAACCCATATCCTCGAAGCGCTGCACGATCGCGCCAGTCTTCGAGCTGTCCGCGGCGCTGTTCACGAACAGGCTGCGGATCGACCGGAAGATCCGGCCACCGAGGCCGCCGTCGGCAGGCGCCGCGACGTTGGGTGTAGCCACGCCGCCGGCGATCGCATCTGCGACGCGCTGATCGCGGCCCTCAGCTGATTCGCCGGGTAGCTGATGGATGCTGCGATCGAGCGCCTTGGCACGCTCTTTCTCCGCGATATAGCCGGCCGCCGCGACGACCGTAGCGCCGCCGGGTCCTGTCGTCGCGGCGATGGTCGTGAGAAGGCCCACGAGCCGTACTGCTTTCGCGATCAGCGTCGTGATGCTCAGGATCGGGCCAGCGAACGTGATCGCGGCGATCGCTGCGGCGATCGTCTGCACGCCACCCAGCGAGTCGACGAACCCCTTTATCTCATCGGCCTTCGCCGACCAGTCCGTCTCCTCGATCCAGCGCGCGATCTTCGGGCCGTACTCGTTTGCGATCGGCCCCATCTCGTCGGCCACCTTTGCGAGCGCCGGCGCGAGAGATGCGCCGACAGAATTCTTCAGCTTGTCGACGTTCGCATCGAGGCCGACGAGGGCCTCGTTATAGCGCTCGCCCTGCGCGATCTGCTCAGGCGTCATCACCGCATTGAGCGAGCGGAATTTCCCGACGTACGCGTCGATCGCCGCACTGCCCTTGCCGAGCAGCGGCGCGAGATCGCTCACGCCGAAGATCTCGAGGAACTTCTGGCGAGCCTGCGTGTTCGAGATCTTCGAGGCGGCGTTCGCCACGTCTTTCAGCGCTTTCGCCGTATCGATCGACCCGTCACGCAGGCGGTGGATGCCGATGCCCTTGTCCGCAAGCACGCCGGCGACGAACGTGTCGCGGCCCGCCGCGGCGTCCTCGAACGCGCTGCCGACAGACTTCAGGCCGTTGGTCATCGACTCGCTCGATACACCAGCGAGCCGCGCTGCACCCTGGTACTCCTGCAGCTCCGTCGTGCCCATGCCGATGCTGTAGGCAGTGTTCCGGATCTGCACAGCATTGCGGCCCCAGCTCGTCGCCAGAGCGACGACGCCGGCGACGGTTGCGGCGCCCGTGAGCGCTGCGACCGGAGGCGCGAGTGACGCGACGCGGCGCGCCGACTCGGTCGCGAAAATCCCGACCTTCTCGATGCTCCGGCCGAGCTTGTCCATCCCCGTCTCTTTCGAGAAAGCGGAGACGGACGCCTTCACGTCCGATATGGGCTTCGTGATCTTGGCGACGGCCTTGTTCACGTTCTGCGCGACGGCCGTTGCCCGGTCGACTGCAGTGATCGTGATCGAAAAAACGTTCGCCATTAGGAGGCCTTTTTCAGACGCATGGCTTGCTCATACCAATAGTTGAACTTCCGCAGCGTCATGCAGCCGGCTGCGTCGGGTCCCCACCGCCAGAAGTAAGTGACGTCTGCGCGTCGGTCCCCGAGGTCTCGCCAGACTGCGGGGGCGTCCAGGTAAAACCCGACAGGTACGTCGTCGCCTCCTCGTAGTCCGTCTTCGTCATCTGGCGCGCGACGATCAGGGGAATGCCGCCGACCATCGAGATCAGCGCGGCATTCGAGGCATAGGCGCTGCCCTGCGTCTGCGCGCTGCGGTCGAGCTCGTCGACCGTCGGCTCGCGCAACGTGATCGAGTCGTAGGTCTTCGTATCGCCCTTGATGGTGATGGGCTTGCGGAGAATGAGAATTTTCGTGTCGTCCATGTTCAGCTCGTGGTGGTTTCAGTGACGCAATCGTCGGGACCCTCGAGACGCACATCGAACTTCGCGTCTTCGGAGTCGACTTCCTGTTCCTCGACCGACCACATGTCGCGCCCGATGATGGTCTTGCCATTCGCGAGCTGCGCGACGCACGTGACGTCGGTCCAGTCGTTGATCGATGCGACCGTCAGGCCGCCCCAATCGCGGAGGTTGAAAGAGATGTACGGCGCCGACGGCTTTTCCTTGTAGCCGTGTACGCGGTCCATGCCCGCCAGCGTTTCGCGTTTCCTGCTGGCCGGCTTGTATTTGAAGTCGCCTGTGATCATGTACGTCGTACCGTCGACCGTCAGCGACGCGGTGCCGGCGAGCAATCCGGTGGGAGATGCCATTGCGAGGCTCCAGAAGAAGAGAGAGCGCCGGTGTGCGGCGCATCAGGGTGTTTGCTCGCGCGATCAGCTCGAGGTGGCGGGGACGATGTTCGAGAACTGCATCAACAGCGCGAAGATGCGCAACTGGTCGATGAGGTAAGCCGGATAAAGCACGTTCACTCGATTGGGGTTGACCGTGCTTTGCTGAACAATCAGGCCTTGCGCAAACACGCTGCTGCCCTGCACGTATCCGTCCTCTTCCATCGACTGGTATTCGGCGATCAGCTCCGCGCGAATGGTCGAAGGCAAAACGACATTCGTGCCCGGGACAACGCGAGTGCCGTCGGCCGCGAGTTTTTTGCGTGCGAATTTCGTTGTGACAACCGACTTCAGCCGGCGTAGCACATACGCCAAGAGATTCATCGTCTCGACTTCCAGATAGCTGTCGTCAGGATCACCGAACGCGTTCTTCTGGTAAGTCGTGATCGCGTTCTCGATCGCGCATGTTCCGTCATCGGCAACGGTGAACGTCGAGATGCCGTCGTAGAGCAGCGTGTTTCGATCAGGTGTCGCAAATCTCATTGCAAGCGGGGGCGCTTGCATCGTCGCGAGAGAGACGGTCTGGAGCGGAAGACCGGGGTCAGCGCGCGCCTCTACCGCAACAGCCGCCGCATAGTCGGCAGCGATCACCCAGCTAGGCGTCGGCGAGCCGTTGAACCCCATGATGGAAGCGTGTTCGTCGTTGCGCGTGACACCGAAAGTCGTGAGTCCGGCGAGAGTGCCGCGATAGGCAGCATATGCGCCACCATAGAGCTGCTCCAGCCAGCTCCAACGTCCGTTCTGCGTGCTCAGGAAGGACTTGATTGCATCGAGTGACGTGCTGTCGGTGTACGGGAACGCGATGAAGTCGAATTCCTGATCGCCGAGATTCGCGAGCGCGTCGACGACGTCCGGGGCAACAAGGCCGCCGGTCATTGCTACGATCGTCGTCGCGAGACCTGCCGGCGTCGATTCGCCCGCCGGCGTGCCGCCGTAGTTCAGCTGCAGGTCGATATCGTTGCCAGCGAGCCCCTTGTTCTTCGCCGTGAAATCGACCTTCGTAGTGACAGTGCCGTCAACCGCTGCCGTCACCGGCAGATCCGGCAGCGTGCCGATCTGCGAGACGAGTGCCGTTGCAATTTGGGCCGCAGTCATCGTCGGAGTGACGACCAGCGAAACAAGCTGGCCACCGATGTAGAGCGACAGGACGCCCGTCGCCGTCGGCGGGCTCGTGAAGTTGATACTGCCGACAGCGGCGACCGACGAAGCGCCATCCGCGAGCGGCAGATACCAGACCTCGCCGAAGGCGTCGCGCTTGCGATAGGCGGCCGTCATCAGCGCGAGCATCGAGCCTTGGCCGCCGACGGCCTTCGCGTCGTTCACGCCCTGGCAGATTCGCGGAACGCCAGCCACGCCGGAGCCGGAGCTCAAGATCTGCCCGATAATCAATGCGCGTTGCGTCTGTTGGCCCGTATTCGCGTTGCTCGGGTCGATGTCCGCATAGAACAGCGGAACGCGCAGGTCCTGCGGGATATTGGGAAAGGAAATGTCGCCCATTCGATGGCTCCGGTGACGATGTCGCCGCCCAAACAAAGAGCCCCGCCGAAGCGGGGCTCACGGACAGCGCACGGATCTGTTAGCTCGAGGTCTTTTCGGTGGCCGCTGCCGCGGCCACTGCGGGTGCAGCGGAGCTGCTCGCCGGCGTTGTGGACTTCTGACCGGTCGCGCGCACGGCGTCGCCGTCGCGCAGACGGCGGCGCCAGTACAAATCGTTGTCGTCGACGAGCATGCCTTCGTCCGGCACGACGGTGGTTTTGACGCCCTCGACAGGCGCGGCGGACAATAGCTGCTTCGTGACCGGGTCACGCAGCATCAGACCCGGTGCGGGTTTCACGTACATGGAAAGCTCCAATGGCGCGCGAGCGCCGCTCAGGTTTGCGGAAGGTCGATCGTCAGCCCGGGCTCGGTCGTGCCATCGGGCATTTCGATGGTCAGATCGACGCCCTGGAGCGGCACTGCGGCCGGCTGGTAAAAGTCGTCGGGCCCCTGCACGTGCTCCATCTCGAGGTCGAGCGTGAGCTCGCCGATCGGCGACTGACCTTCTCGAGGCACGTTGATCGTCGATCGAAATGCAGGGAACTGCTGCAGGAGGCTCATGATGGGCGGGTAGTTGATGAGAGCCGCTTTGATCTGCTCGCGCATGACCTCGAGCTGCTCTTCAACAGCCGCCGCAGCAGCGTCATTCGCTAGCGCTGCTGCCTGCGCACGCGCCGTAACGCGCAGCGTCGTTACGACGGTGAATGCTGGCGCTCCCTGCCGTCCCCAGCTTTCGCCGTGCTCGTCGGGTGTCTGCACGAGCAGCATCGGATACTTCCCGTCCCATGTCGCCCAGGTGCGTGGCGAATAGACGTTCGACCCGGCCGCCGTCGCGCCGCTGACCGTGAGCCCCTGTACCGCAAGCTCGCGAAGGTTGCTGGAAGTCGTCATTGCTTGCCCAGATCCATATAGAGCCAGCCGAGTCCGTCGATCGCCGCATCCTTCACGACGTACGCAACGCCTCCTACCTGAAAGCTGTCGCTCTGCGCAGGGGAAGGCGCGCCGAGCGCGGCAAACTGCGATACCTGCATGCCGAGCGTGGCGACGGTGATATTCCCCTGCGCCTCGCCAGCCTCGTCGAACGTGTGATCCGTGATCAGCGTGAAAACGCCGAGCAGGCCTGCGAAGCTGCCGCCGTCCTTCGGGAGAAAGATGACGGGCTTCTCGTCGCCCAACGTCGCGCTGATCGCGGCGTTGAGCGTGCCGTCGAAGTCGATCACGTCAGGATTCCAGACGACCGCTCTGCAGCATCTCCGGACGCGTGCAGATATGCAGCGGGTAGCTGTAGCCTTCGACCTTCCACCACGAATTGCGGTCGCGATCGAAGATCGGGATCATGTACATCGGTTTGCCCGGCGTATTGACCCATTCGAACGACTCGCCCGGCGCGAGCGCGCGGCGGAAAACGCCGGGCGCACCGACCGGGAAGAATTTGACCTTGTCGTCCGGTATCTTGATCGTCGTGTTGTCGTCCGAACCGCGATAGTTCATCCAGTAGATCCCGGCGAACTTGAACGTATCGAACGCGGCGCCCTGGGCGTCGTCACGCAGATCTGCGGCGGCCGACCAATTCAAGAACGTGCGGATCACGTCCGGATGGTTGACGAAGTCGTCGTAGAACTGATCGCCGCACATGGCATAAACGCGCGTGGAGGGAAGCCATGCACCCTGGGCTTTGCGCATCATCGCCCGGCGGATCACGTTGCAGATCGGTCGGATGCTGTTCGCGGTTCCGGCAGGAAGATCGAAGCCCACTTCAGTCGCCGGCGTGATGCCGAACTCGTCGAAGAAGTCAAAAATCACCGAACCGTCTTTGTCCAGCAACAGCCCCTGCACCGCAGCGAGCCGGTGATATTCCCACGTGTACTCGATATTGCGCAGGATGCCCGTCGGGCCGCTGACGCGACGAGCCAGTTCCGCCTGCAGCTGCATGAGCTCCGATTCCGTACCGAACGCACGGATGTCCTGGATTTCATTCGCGTAGATCGTATCGTCATGCATCAGACGAGGCACCTTGAAGTAGCGCGCCTGACGCTGTTCGGTGACACGCTGCGTGCCTTCCGCGCCGCGCGGCGACGTCGGAATGATGATCAGCTGGCCCTGACGTTGCTCGACAGCGAGCGTCGTGTTGCGGATCGGCTCATCCTCGAAAATATCGAGTTCGCCGAGCCCCGTCGGCTGGTACGGATATTTGTCGACCGCAGCAGTGAGCTGGATGGTCGAGAAGGCATCCTGATGGAATACGTCCAAGCTGGCCATTATTTGGCTCCAGAAAAAATAATGGCCGCTTGCGCGGCCATGGGACAAATGATGTGAAAACCCCGAGGGTGAGACTTAACGGGTGATGATTCCCCGCGATACGAGCTGCCCTTCAGCAGTCGCGATCTGCGCCGCAGTGATGCCCGTCGGCCAGATCAGTTCGCCACCATTCACTTCGGCATCGCGCACCACCGCAAGACCCGGCACGTCGGCCGACGTTGCGTCGTACGTGCCGAACGAGATGCCGGCTGCGATCTGCGTGCCATCGGTCGCCGTCGGGTTCAGGGGCACAAACGTACCGGACACCACCGAGACATCGACGTCGAACTCGTCGCCGACGATAAAGTCGGTCGCGCCATCTGCGATCGCAAACTTGATCTGGTCGGCAAACGTCTGGCCAACCACGATGTCGCCTACCACTTCGCCGTTCGGATCGAACACGCGGAACGTGCCGCTGTTCGTGGCGGCGATCATGCATCGCACCGCGTAAATGCCCGCCTTCGCGTTCGGAAGGACAGGCGTGGTCGCGTCGAGCGTGAACACGCCGTTACCCGTGTTGCCTGCCTTTGCCGTGGCCGTTGCCGTGCCAGCGGCTTTCTTCGCAATGACTTCGCCGGGGAGGTGCTTCACGGCACCGCTGAACGTAGCCGCGTCGCGCGAACGGTGCCCGCGCGCCTCCGACACGAGAAAGCCACCGTCGTGCCGGTTTTCGATGAGAGGAGTCTGAGCCATGATCGGATTCCAGAGTTAGGGAGTGGACTGTGCCGCGTCAGCCTAGCGGCCGCGCCGCGGCTTGGCGCCGGCCTTCTGGAACGCACGATCCCAGCTCGCCTCAACTGCCTGCGCGCTGGTCACGTTGCGATCCCCGTCGATGCCGAGGTTCGGATTCTGTCGACGCCCACGACTGCCCTCCGGCGCCGGCGTTTCGTCGAGAACCTCGATCGCTTCATTGCGCGTCATGGTCGTCGTGAATGCCAGCTTGCAGGCCAGAACCGGATTGCGGCCGGCGCCCTTGCACGCGAAGATCGCGGCGCACCGCGCACGCTCTCGGCGACGCGCGCGAGCAACCGCACTCTTGCCGCGCATCTCTTCCTCGTCGTCATCGCCTTCTTCGGCTCGCTCGTCGTCATCGTCATCGGACGCGCGTTTGCCCTTTTTGCCCTTGCCACTGTCGTCGTCATCCTGGCGCTCGTCGTCATCGGACGCGCGCTTGCCACGTTTGCCTTTGTCGTCGTCGTCGTCGTCGTCCGAATCACCGCCCTCGGCGCGCTTGCCCTTCTTGCTGTTGCCGTCCTCGCGATCCTGCTGCTGATCGTCTTCATCGTCGGACGCGCGCTTGCCCTTCTTACCCTTGCCGCTGTCGTCGTCATCATCCTGACGGTCGTCGGATGCGCGTGGGCCGCGACCGAGATGGGCGAAGCTCAACCCACCTCGCGAGGCAAGGTTTCGAAACAGATTGCTCATTGGATTTACCCTGTTGGTGGGATGAATCAGCCCAGCTCGTCGAGCAGGGAAGCGAAGGCCTCATCCGGTGCCATGACAGCATCAGCGAAGCCAATTTCGACGCCGGCAGCGCCGAGAAACGTACCGGCCTCCGTGTCACGAACGATGGCCGTTTTGAGATCGCGGTTTCGCGCGACGGTCTTGACGAAGATCTCGCCCATCGCGTCCACGTCCGCCTGGAAGCGCTTGAGCGCCTCTTTGGAAAGGGGATTGAACTCGTTCCCATCGGCCTTCAGGGCGCCGTAGTGAATGAGCGTCACGTCGATACCAGCCTTGCTCAGCGCTTGCGACATGTCGACGTGCATGCAAATGACGCCGACGCTGCCCGTGCCGCCCGTGCGCGGAACGATAATTCTGTCGGCCGCGCTGGCGATCGCGTACGCGGCCGAGTAGGCGCTCTCAGTGAGCACAGCCCAGATCGGCTTGCGTCCGCGCGCATCGTAGATCGCGTCGACGAGATCGAAGCATCCGGCAACTTCGCCGCCTGGCGAATCGATGTCGAGCATGATCGCGCGCACGTCAGGATCGCCAAGCGCCATGCTGAGCAGCGCTCGGATCCCGTCGTAGCCCGTCATACCGGAAAATGGGTACAGCGTGCCTAGCTTGTGCACGAGCGTTCCTTCGATCGGAATGCGCGCGACGCCCTCGACAACCTCGTAGGGCTTGTACTGTGCCTCTTCGCTATCGTCTTCCGCGTCGAGAAACGCCTTTGCGGCGCCCCCGGATAGTGCGAGCGCGGTACCGTCAGCGCGAAAAAGCTGAGCGATGCCAAAACGATCGGCAAGTGCCGCCATCACGATCTCAGCCTTGTGCGGAAGGATCGCGATGGGCACATTGAAAAGACGCGTGGCAAGGTGGGGATAGTTAGTCATGCTGCCTTCGGCTCTTCGGGAGGTTCGTCGGTGCGCGTGGCGAGTTCGCTTCCGCCCCACTCGGGGAGCGGCATGCCGCGTTTCCTGAAAGCTTCGATTTCGATCTGACGCTGGTCGATTACCTCCTCCCAATCGAGGCCCTGCTCGGCCGCTTCCTGCTTGAGCGTCGTAAGCGCTGCGTCCATTTTCAGGATGGAGCCTTGCGGTTCCTTGACCGGGTCGACCCAGCCGCGCGCCGGGCCGAGCCACGAGCAAGCGGCATACGCAGTGGCAGCTTCGATGAAGTCTGGCGCCCCGTTCGGCAGTGGCAACTCGTCGTTCTCCATCGCCTCACGTAGCCAAACCGCGTACATGGGCGTCGCAGTGCCGGCGGAAAAGTCAAGGCGCCGGCGAATCAACGTCTTCCAGCCCTCGAGCATCGAGCCACGCATGTTCGAGTAATTGCTCCTCGACCAGTCCTGCGTAACCTGCTCGATCGGCACGCCGAGCGCCGAAGCGACGCACCCCTGCATCTCGTGGACGAATTCCGTGAAGCCGTTGTGCGGATGATCGGACGTCACAGACTTGATGTCTTCGCCCGGAGCAAGCGCCGGCATGCGCACGCCGTTGAACATCGCAGGACGCTCGTCGTTCCATTCCTTGCGCAGGCTCTGATAGAACTTGAGCTCCTGATCGCTGCCGACCGCCTCCTGCACTTCCGACGGATCATATGGGCTCGTGACGTACGTGCCGATCGTCGCTGCGAGCGCCGCGGCCTGCAGCTCGATCCCGTAGTAACGCGCGAGCATCTTCGCGTGCGCGAGCACTGGGATGAAAACACCGATGCCGCGGTTTTGCCCGGCGCGATCGCGGTCGTAGTCGTGAATGACGCGGCGCCAGCCGTCGTCATCCTCGCGCTCGACACGCTCCCATTCCATGCTCTCGACGGCGTTGTACCAATCGTTCTGGTGCGCGCGCCGAATGTGGTATGCGAGAGGCACGCCGTCATCATCGACCTCGACACCACCGCGCAAATGCTTCGTGTCGACCATCTGCATGGGGTTCGACAGGCGGTCCGGATCCACGACCAGAAAGCAGGTCGCGTAGTGAGCCGCGCCTCGACCCACACGCTCCGGCTTCCAGTAGTTGACGATGAGATCTTCACCGTCGATTAGCTTGTGGCGCAGGGCGAGACGCATCTGCTGCGAGACAGTGAGTTGTCTCGACACGTCGTTGTAGCGATCCAGATCGTTGGAGAACATGCGCCAGCGGGCCTCGGCAGCGCTCGCGAATTCCTTCGCCCACTGGATATCGAAGTTCGCCCCGCTGATGAGGCGCAGCGCGCGATAGTCAGGAGCGGCCGAAAGGCGCAGAGATGCGCCGATCGCGTTGTCGAGAATGCGGGTAATACCGCCGCTCGAGCGCCCGTCGTTGCGAACCTGATCGCGCGAGCGCGCAACCATCCGGTCGCGAAACTGCGTGATCTCGGCATCGGGCGAACGGATCCACGGCAGCCACGCGCCCATCTCTTGCGTCTGCCACTCAGCCGCCTGATACGGGAAATACCAGGCGCCGACCTGATTGTTCAACGGCATCCCATTCGGGTACTCGCCGCGCGCGCGCCGGATCGGGTTGCCGCTGGCGTCGAGGATCGCTAGTTCCTTTCCCATCAGAACACCGGCGTGATGTACCGACGGCGATTGATGCGCACGCCAGGATTGAGTGCCTGCTGCAGCTCAAGAATGAGCATGCGCAGGTTCGCCATGTCCGTCGGCTGGAACGTCGCGCTGCGCGAACCGCCGCCTTGGGCATACGAAACCGTGACTACTTTTTTGCCCGTTCGCAAATCGATCAAGGCCTGCTGCGCCGAGACGAGCGCGGCCTGCAGCTGCGCGTCGCTCATGCCGTAATACGGCGAGCTGATATCGGTTGTGGCCATAGGATTAGCGGAAACGGTGGACTGCTGATTTCGGATTCTTCGGCGTCGAGCCGTCGGCCGACGTGGTCGGCACCTGCGTCGGCACATTCGCCGACGTCGTGTTCGCTGGCGCGCCGATAAGCGAAGAATTGGTGTCCCAGGGCGCAGCCCATGACGGCGGCTTGTCCCAATCTATTTTCAGAAGGCCGTGAAGGTGTGCGACGACGTGCGTCCCGACCAGCTGGTCGAGCGCCTCGTTGCGGCGGCTGGCCACGATCTTTTCCCAGCGCCCGTTCTTCTGCCGCGTCTCAGCGGTCAGCTGCTCGAACCAGACGTGAGGTTCTTCGGAAGATCGAAGCTCGCGCGGGAAGTGCACGTACCAGTCACCGGGCTCCGCGCCCTGCAACTGCCCCATCAGATCGTCCTTGAAGCTGTTCGGGTTGAACATCGCTACCGGCACGGCGCCGCGCGCAGCTGCCTTGTTGGCCTGGCGCCCGGTGTCCGGGTAGTTCACGAGCAGCTTCGGTGCCTCGAGCGTTTTCGCGCCCTTCATCGGAACCACGGTCCACGCGTCGCGGCCGGCGATCTTCCCAATCAACCGTACGCACTTCTGGGTCTTGCGCCAACGCATCCAGGCCGCGTACGCCTGTTGCGTCACGCCCGGCGAGCCACCGCTATCGAAACCCGTCGCCCGTATCGGCATGTGGCGCCCGCTGCCGTCGCACAGTGGATAGGACCGATTGATCAGCTCGAGCAGCTGGTCCCAATCGTCGGGGGAAGTCGCCGGGTCGGCCGGCGTGCGACCGCGATCAATGATCCAGCTTTCGCCACCGACGCCCCATCCACGCATGAGCCAGTCGAAGTGCGCAATCTGCACGTCGATGAAGGCGGTGATGAAACGAACGCCCTGCGGGACAAATCCAAGCTTCAGGTCTGGCTCGGCGCGCTCAGCGAGCACATTCGCGTCGACGGATCCGACGCCGCGCTTCGGCGCGTATGGAAAGCCGAACTGCTTGACCGTCACCTGGCGCAGGCCCCGATCGTCGCCGCTCACCTCGAGCTCACGCTCGGCCTTCACCTTCGCGCGAGCGAGGCCGCCAATGCCGCCGAGAATGAACGGCGACATTGCACCGACGATCCAGAAGCCCGCGCTCTTACGCGCGACGAGCTCGCCAGTCACGACGCCGTCCTGCGAAATCTCCTGTCCGTCGCCAATCCATCCGCCGAACGGCGAGCGATACGCAGCGAGATTCATCGCACGGCGATGCCGATCTTCGATCAGGCAGCCATTGACCGGGCAAAGAAGCCGCGTCTCGTGCTCGATCTCGTCGAGCGTGCCGTCCTCCGGATAGTGGAGCGTCATATGGCGCGCTGCGAGCGGCACTGGGCTCGACCACGCGCCGCACTCCGGGCAAGGCCAGTACCACACACGGCGATCGCTGTCGCCGTACATCGCCATGATCCCGGCGCTCCAGTCGCGCTCAGGAATCAGCCCACGCGCGCGGTCCGGGTGACTCATCGCAAGCAGCATCGACTGGCGCCCGAATGTCTGCCGGCGCACATCGAGGAGCGCCTTGATGTCGCCCATCGACTCGGGATACGCGTCGACCTCGTCGGCGACGATCCGCGGCGCCGACTTGTTAATCACGTTGTTCGGCGACGCGGAGAGGAACTCGACACGCATGCCGTCGAAGCGCTTGAAGTGCAGCGAATCGTCGACGGGCCGCGAGCCGAGCCGCATGGCCATCTCAGGATGGCCGTCGATCTGCGTGTTGATCCGGCTCTTGACGAAGGCCTCGAGGCCCGGGTCGGTCTGCATATACCAGAGCATGTCGCCCGGGTCGTTCGCGACCGACTTCAGCATCCAGTTCTGCGCTACCTCCGTCTTGCCAGACTGGCCCGGCCCGACCACGACCGTGGTCAGGTAATCCAGCCGCGTGAGCGTCTCCATCGGCGCGACGAGGTACGGCGCCTTCTCGTGGTGCCACCGGCCCACATAGCCGCCGCCCTGATTCGTCAGGCGCCGGTTGAGCGCCGCGTATTGCGCGACGGTCTCGCGCGCCGGCGGGATGAAGGCGGCCAGCGCCTCGCGCACGATCTGGTACGGGTCGGCGTAAGCGTTCTCAAGCATCGGGGCCCATCAACACTTTCAGCTCGTCGACCATGGTCGTGCGCAGATCGTCGGTCAGCTCGCGGATCGCGTCCGCGCTCTCTTCCGGAAGCCCGAGCTTCTCGACGACCTGATCCGCCAGCCGGTCCATGCCCTTGCCGAGGTGCACGAGCATCTTCGTGATGACCTGCCGCATGACCTCGGCCTGCACGAGCTCGCCGCGATCGCGCCGCAGCTTGTCCTCGAGGATTTCGGCCTGCACCTGGTCGCGGCGCTGCCGAGCGGTCTGCTCGCCGCTGTGCACCACTGGCTCGACGCCGGGCGGCGGAACAGCGCTCGGCGGCAGGACCGTGTACTTCGCGCCCGGGTAGGGATTCGCATCGGGCGCGGCCGCCGCGCTCGGCGCCGGCGCGCGAGCTCGCGATGCGTTCGCGCCGCCAGCCAGATACGCCTTCACCGCTGCGAGTTCGAACTCCCAACCGCCGGCGCGCGTGCCGCGCTTCGCGATCGGGAACGACTCGTCGCTGTCGAGGCGCCGGTCGAGTTTCGGTCGCGTCCAGCCAAGCGCGTCGGCGAGCGCCGCTTTTCCGATCACACCGTCGGTGCCGACCGGTGTAACGCTCTCAGGTGTAACGTTTCTGCCCTTTCCCCCCGCTTTCGCGCCGCGTTGCGTTACACCCGCTTCGCTAGGCGCGGCGCGCCTTTGAGCCGCATTGGATGCCGCCATAGCGTGTAACGTGTAACGTGTTTTTTTCGGTCAAAGGAACGGGAAAAACGCGCGCGCGCAATGCCCGCGTAATATGGCTCTCCCGGAAGGACCCTGTAAGGTCCGGGGCGGGGCCGGATGGCCCCGGTCACCATCCACCGGGTGACCTTCCTTCTCAGCGCTTGGCGGTCTTCAAGGCCGCAGCCAGCGCGTCCTCGAGGTCGCGGTCGATCCACTGATCGACGATCTGCTTCGCGTGCGTGCCCCAGTTGAGCTGCTTCTTCACCGGCAGCGCGTCGCCGAATCGGATCAGCAGCTTGAGCTTGCCGCGACCGTTGTTCTGCGTGGCGTCGAGCTTGTTCAACTTGCCAAGTCGTTTGCCACGAGCATTCAGCAGCGTGACGCGCTTCGTGTTCGTCGGCCGCTGCCAGACGCCGTTGATCGTCTCGCCGGATGCCGTCTTGACTGCGCCGATGAACACGTCAGGCCTGCCCTTCAGCGCTGCGAGCGTGCCGCGCGGCAGCTGGCCGTATTGGTTGAGCCGGATGTTCTTCGGGTTGAGCAGCGCGCGGCTGGCCAGCTTGTGCAGGCCGCCGGTCTCGAACGGCTCCAGATAGCTGGCGGTGATGTCTTTCATATAGACGATCGCCGTCGGCGTGCCCTTCTTCGCGCGCTGCAACCCGACGGCGCTGCGCGTGAATGGCGAAGGATTGTCCAGCGTGTCCGCGAGGTTCTGACGCTCGGCGTCGACGACGCGCTGCGCGGTGCGGTTGATGCCCTGGGCGATCGCGAACGGCACCTGTCGCTGGATGAAGTCGTTGAGGCCTCGGGCTAGGTCACGCGCGTTCGACGTGACCCGGATCGTCATCAGGCCGGCCATGCCGCCGATCGAACGCTCGCGTCCGGTTCCGCATCGAAGAATGGAATTCCCGGCACCTGCAGCGAATCCCGGCCGAGGGGAAATGCCTGCACGGCGATGTCATCGGTCTCGTCGTCGAACGTTGCGATGACAATCGCGACCGTCGGCTTCGGGAAATACGGCGCGCGCACGATGACGCTGTCGCCGAGGCGCGGGCGCGCTGCCACTTTGGGCGCGGCGCCCTTGGACTTCGGTTTATTCATCGTTGCGCTCGAATAAGGCGATGCACCGACCCGCGACGGGCCATCCAGGGTTAACTCTAGGATTGATTGGGCGCGCTATGCCCGCATCTCGTTAGACCGCGAGCGCCACACGCATGCGGTTTTCATAACGGAGAATGTAATGAGCCTGAGACTTGTATCTGTCGGTGTCCAACGTGGCACCCCGAAGAAGCTGTACGTGCAATTGCAGAACCCGCAAGGCGAGTCGGTAAGCGTCTATGTTCCGCTCGAAGCTCACGTGGAGCCGGAGTCGCTGACGATCGGTGAAATCGAGCACCTTGCGCATCAAGCTGCAAAGCAGTTGCACCCGTAAGCCAGAAGCAAAAAGCCCGCGCGGTGGCGGCCGTGCGGGCTTTGGAGACACTTATTCACAGTGTCAGATTGGGCGCTATATTGGGAGGAAAAATCCCAACCGTCAAGCGAATTATTCCGGCGCCCCCACAAAGCCGACGCTGGACAGCAGGTTGTCGATCTTTTTGCGAGCCGCCGATTCGACGCCGTCGATCGCCGGCTGCGCCTCGCGCGTGCCCTTCGCCGGCTGTGCCTTCTGGCCGGAAAGCCATAGCTTGATGATCTTCCGGTGCGCGGTCACGGTGTTTTTGCTGACCGATGCTCTCTCCGCGAGCTGCTCTAGCTTCACCTTCACGCCGAACACCTCCTCGACGAGCTTGCGTCGCACGAGATGGTGGGAGAGATGGCCGCTGAGCGGAATCAGTGCCGCGTGCGTGAGATCTCGAATGGCGTCCTGCCATTCCGGATTCGGCGTGTATCCAGAGCAGCACGCATGTCGGCAGTGGCATTGGAACGACTTCGGCGCGAATCGCGCGATCACGACCGCACGCTCGACGATCGTCAGTTGCGCGAGTTCGACGTACACGGAGCTGCAGCGTCGCTGTTCTTCGAGGAATATGAGCCCGCGCTGTCCGGCCTCCTCGAGCTGCTCGATCTCTTCTCGCGTGTAGTTGCCACGTGCCCATTCCCACAGGCCGCGAAGATATTCGACGCTGTCGGACCCGTCGATGAATCGGCGTACCATTCCCGCCTGCCCGGCGCCGTCGTTTCCCGATAGTCCCTTCCCCGTGCGTGGCGAAGGCGCGGCGAGACGGTCCATTAGCGGCCGTCCCTGTCCATGCATCGAATAGTTGAACGCGAACACGAGAGCGTCTTGCGGCGTGCGAAATAGTTTTTCGGTGGTCTCGCTCATCGGATGGCCTTTGTGGTTTGCATGGTCTTCAATTGCTCAATGCGCTTGCTCTGCGCGTGCAGCGTCTCGCTCAACAGCCAGAGCGCGGACGCCGAAATCCTGATCGTCTCCTCTGGGTGGCCAGCGCGCACCGCGCGCGATGCCTCCCGAAGCGCGCTTTCCAGATCCGTGCGCGGCGCCGGCTGGCGGTTCAAACCGCCAGCTCCATGACGTCGGATTCGAAGAAGTCGCGCAGGCTTCTCTTGTTTTTGCTCCGCAGCGCGCGGCAGCGCAGGTATTCCGGTGTCACCCAGGCGTCGCGCGGCGCTTCGATGCCAGCGCGGCGGTCCTCGGGCACATAAACCTCGACCTCGGCACGCTCCGGATCCAGCGAGCCGTCCGCCAGCCGGATGCGCCTGACGACACGCACACGCGCAATGTGTTCGGCAAAGCCCGGTTGATATGAGACACGGCCGCGATACGACGTCGCGACCATGGTCGGCACTTCGGTTGTCAGCACCAGCGTCATCGCGTGGCCTCCAGTGCAGCCATCTTTCGTTTGCGCACGGGAAGCCAGCGGCCGAGCGCTACGAGCGTGGCGTCGCGCCGCTCCTGTTTCGTCGGCGCCGAGCCCTGGTCGAGCCAGAAATGGCACGCGCCGCAGCCGGGGAAGGTAAAACGGTGATCGGCCTTGATGCCCTTCCCTGCACCGTGCTCGAGCAGGTTCGAATGACAAGGCACGACGGTTTCGTCGATCGGATTCAGGCGGCAGACGCCAGGGATGCGCAGATAGCACGGTTCGCCGCGGCAGGCCGCGAGGTAATGCGCGCCCTCTTCGACCGTCGGCTTGCGTACGCGGTGCTTGATCGACGTGCGGCGCAGCGACGTGCTGCGGTTTGCCAGACTGCTGAATGGCGAATCCGGTTTGCGCTTGAACCCAGTGCGTTTCATGGGCGTTTTGCGTGACAGCATCACTGCCACCATCCGCTGTGGACGCCAAACCCGAAGATGCCAGCTAGGATCCCGAGAAACAGCGCGGCGCGCGGGGGAATTGCACGCGATAGATAGACGGCAGCGATGATATATAGCCCCTGCCAATTGCTCATGCGGCCACCTGCTGGCGGTCGATCACGGGCGTTCCGCAGCTCACCATTCGGCGCATGCAGTCGACGAGCACAGTGTCCGCCAGCTGCGCCGGGCGATCGGCTTGCGCGGCTTCCGTGGCACGCGCGCGGCGAGCAGCTCGAGCAGGATCGCGCCACGTCTTCACCGCAGCGTTCTTGCCCGGGCCGTTGACATAGACGAGCACGTTGCCGTCACGACGGCAAATGTGAATCTGCTGCATCGGGCCTTCCTGAGACAGGTCATGCAGAGCGCGCTGAACGGTCTTTCGGGATCGGTTCAACGCGTCGCCGCAATCCTTCACCGTGCGCTCAATGCCATCTTCCATCAGGTCCGCCAGCCGCGCCGCTAGCGGTTCGCATCCCTTTTTCTCATTCCGCATTGCCGCTCCTTCACGCATTGCCGCGCAGTACGCGCCACGCGCGCGCCAATAGACCGCAGGGCGCTGGCGGCGCTACATGCTCCTCCCAATGTCGCCCTTCAGGACCGCACAGGTCGTCGCCGAAGCCATCCCCGTCACGCGCAGCGCTACAGGTCGGCAGCCAACCGTCCACGGGATCGCGCAAATGCTCCAGCTTCGGATTGCGGCACGCGCGTGGCATGCGCGGCGACGGCGGAGACGGTTGGCCAAAACGGCATGTGGCGCACGTCGGCGCTAGTTTGATATTGGATCGGTTTGCCATCGGCTTCACCATCAGGCGGAAATTGGAGCCGCCGACGGAAGCCGGCGGTGCTGGAGCTGCGTCGCGTTACGCCTGTTCAGCGCCCTGCTGCGCGATCGCGCGCGTGACGCTATATGCGCTGACGTTCACGCCAGCGGCCGTGAAGCGAGCGTCCGGCGATTCGCCATACGGGTCGGCTTCCGTGTACTGGTAGCCGACCGATCCGTACATGTCGACGCGCACGTCCATCGCGTCGTCGTCCGCCAGCATGTCGATGAACGTGTGCGCCGTGCTGATCGCGGCATCCTTGTCCTTCGCGTGGCAGCGCTGCTGCTCCACGACCTTCGCCATTTCGTCGGCGACTCGCCGTTTCGCTTCGGCCTTGTTGGCTGCGGTAAAGTTGATTGCGTAGCTCATGAGCTTCTCCGGGAGGTGGGGAATCACCAGCTGCGGCTGGTGAGATCTTCGGTGCGCCAGCCGTGACGGCCGTCGCGCTGAATAGCGATGAAACGGAATGGGAACTGGCTGGCGGCCGCTTTCGTTTTGGCTCGAGCGTCGTCCGTCCATCGGCCCTTCACCTCGCGGAACTCGAGCTGGCCAGCTGCGGTGATGACCGGGAAGTCGATGGTGATGAACGTGCGGTCTGCCAGCCGCAACTTGATAGCCTCGAAGCGGTACCAGAGGATCTCGCCGGCGTGCAGCTGCGGCTTGAGTACTTCGTCCTCGTAGGCGGTCTCGGTCTTGTTCTGGCGGCCGCGCGCCATGCGCCCGAGCTGCTGCATGCGCTCGATCGGCGATGTGCACCAGGCAGCAATTACCTCCGGCGCCGACATGGCCATCGCGCCAGCGAGCGAGCGCATGGCCGCGTCGAGCGGCGTGGGCGTCGTGTCCGCCAGCTCGCGCGCCGCGCTAGCGATCTGCTCGCGGATCCGCGCCGTGCCCACGCGGCCGCCCGTGATCGCGCTGGCGGGGAGACGAATGGTTCCCTTGCTCATGGCTTGATAGTTCCGACTGGCAGCACCGCCTCCATCGCGGCAGGCCAGCGCTCGCAATTCACGATGATGTTTAACTTCACCGTCGGAAGCGCCGTATACCAGTCCGTTAGGTTCACCGCCGACCATTTCCCGAGCGCATATGCCTCGAGCTCGTTCTCCGGTTCGACGACGAGCTGACCGCGCGCGTTGATCGTCGCTTTCACGCTTTGACCTCCATACCGAATACCGACATCACGTAGGCGCGTGCCGCCGCAATTGCCGCGGTCGGCCCCACCGCCGCGGAAATGGCGGCCTTCCCTGCGTACGTCGCGTACCAGTCATCAGGGAGTTCGAAGATGCCCACACGCTCGGCCTCAGAGAAGAATGTGCTGAATGGCAATGGCACGAGCAGCCACTCCTCCTCGCCCTTTTGTCGTACGGGAACCACGACGCGACACCGGGCCGGCTGATCCTCATAGAACGATCGACTGACCCATTCGTCCAATAGACGACCGCGCAAGTCTTGCGTCCTCATGCGACATCCTTGCGGCTTGCTATTCCAGAGCTCGCTAATGCGCTCGCCCGCCAGCTCCGGAGAGCCATCGGTGTATTGCGCCGTGAGCGTGATATCGCAGCCGGTGCAGTCGATGCTCCCGATCCACGAGTTGATTTCCATCTGATCGATGCGCGGTTCGCTGGCGGCCGCGCCGCAAAATCTGCAGGGACCGAGGTTCATGGCTTCCACCCGTCGCTGTTCGTGCGACGTGAAAACTTCGCGCGGCGGCGCGCGGCGCGGTTATCGATCTCTCCCGGCAATGTGAACTGCGGGAGATCGAACTGCACGCGATCGAGCACCTCGCAGACAACCATGGCGCGGCGCTCGTCCGCAGAGAAAAGCGTGTCTTGCACGACAAGCGTCACGCCTAGATCGCGCGCGACGCTATCCGCCGCCTGCGGATCGCTGCGGTACAAGTCCGTCGAAATGACCGCGTAATACTTGCCGGTCACGCTGGCACCTTGTCGTGCACGTCGTCCTCGAGCTGCAGCCCCGTGACCGGAAGCAGGAAGCGATCGCCCGTCGCGATCTCGTATGCTTCGAAGATCTCGCCATTCTCGGCGCGCCATTTCAGCGGTACGTCGCTCCGGATTCGCCACACTTCCGCCTCCGGCGTATCGAGCATGATGCGCACGCCATTCGTCATCACAAACGCTTCGCCGTATGTCGCGCGCGAAACGACGTCGACGATGCGGCCGAGATTCTCGGGCGTGCACCTGGTCCCGACAATGATGGCCATCTGGCCGGCTTCGCAGTTCATCGCGGCATCTCCTGAAGGGCGGCCCATGCCTTCGGGCCCATGGCGATCCGGTTGCCGGGCAGCTGGTATGCAACGCTCTTCGTACCGAAGAACTCAAGCATCCACGCGTTCAGATCGGCGACGAACTCTTCCGGCATGAGCTCGGCGAAGCGCGTCGAGACCGTCATGCGCGGCACGTTGTCGAGGTGTGGGTGAACGATGACGTTCATCCCGCCAAAACTTCCAAGTGGGCTGTTGATCATGATGCGTAGTGGTCCGGTGGCATGAGCGCGTCGCCGAAGAACTCGACGACCTCGAGATAGCGGGAACTGCCCTGTTCGCGTTTGAGCACGTAATCGATCCACGGTCCGCGGCCAGAGGCCTGCGCCACGCGGACCAGAAAGTCAGGCGTCGGCTCGTTACGCTTGCGCTCAACGTGCACGCGCTTGCCTTGGCCGCCAATGCCCGAGTCACTGAGCCACCATTGCGCCGGCGGCGCTTCGGCGGTCTCGGCGACGTTGGTCTCGCGCTCCGCCAGCACCTCGCTGACGAACTGGGCGACGAACCCCACGTTCACGGCACGCTCGTCCCTGTCGCGTTGGCGAGCACCGGCTGCTCGAGCGTGAGCGACACGCAGCTCGGCCTCGGTCAGCTCGCGGCCTACCCACGCGACAATGTGCACGCGATCGCGGCTTCGGTCGATCACGAGCCGCTTGCCACGCTCGGCCTCGAGTTCGATCAGCAGATCCGTGAGCCGCGCCTCGACGTCAAGCGGGGTTGTTCCTGCTTTTTGATCGTCGTCGGAAGCAGCGGCAGCAGCATCCGAGTTATCCACACCCTCAGCCTCGCGCGCGAGCTGCTGCTCTCTGCTCTCTAAAGCAATATCTGCTTTATTGGGCTCCAAATTTGGAGGGGCTTGAGGTGGGATTTCACCCCCCTTAGCGTGGGATTTGGAGGGGCTTGACGTGGGATTTGGAGGGGCTCCAATTTTGGAGGGGCTTGGTTTTTCATCCCTCTTTGCCCTTTTCCCCGAAGAGGCTCCAGATTTGGAGGGGCTTCGTTTTTGGAGGGGCTTCCCCTCGTATTCCTCACGTGACGGGGGGCTGAGCGAAACTGTTTCGCCCGTTCGCTGGTCGATCGCCTGCACGATGGTCGAGCCGGGCGGCGCCACCATCTGATAGACGACGATGCTGCGTGTCTCGCCAATGCGCTTGTCCGTCTCGATCAGGTAGCCCTTCTCGATCAGCTTCGCGCGCGCCTTTCGGATCGTCTGAATGTTCAGCTCCGTGTCGATGAGCAACTCCTCGTTGGTCACCCAGGTGCTGTAGTCCTCGCTCGCCCAGTTCGCGTAGGTCTTCAGGACGGTCTTTGTCGTCGAGTCGCCTACGCATTGGCGCTTAGCCCATTGAAAAGCGTAGTGGCTCATGCAACACCTTCGCGGACCGAGCGCGGGATGCGCTGCTCGAGCGTCATGCGCTGGTCCCAATAGCGGTAGTAGAGGTTTTTGTGCCACGTGCCGATCACGGCAGCCGGCACCTTCTCGCGGCCGAGCACGTGCGGCGCGCGCGCGAGCACGATCTCGTAGCCGTCGGGCCGGGTGCTGGAATGGAAGACGCGAGCAGGCTTCACGTGCCAGACGCCCGCGTGCTCAGGAACCCACGACGGAATGCCGAGCTGCTCGGGCACGACGTAGACGAAGCGCGTGATCCAGCCTGGCATGCCCACCCACTTCGGCTTCGACAGATCCTTGCGCCAGTCGCCGAGCGAGACCTTCACCTCGAGCTCGGTCGCGTAGCCGGCGCGAGTCACCATCACGAAGTCGGCGCGATACTCGCCGAATCCGCGCCCGAGCGCGCCGAGCGAATAGCGGACAGAGGCCTCGGGGATCAGGAGGTTTGCGCGGTGATCCACGTGGCGCCGGATCGCGGCGTCGACGAGCCCGGCGTTGATCTCCGGTGTCTTTCTAGACTCGCTCATCGCGCACATGGACGTTCACGCGGTAGAAGGTTTGGCGGCCGTCGCGCAGCTCTTCCACGAGGCCCAGCGCGACAAGTGAGCTGATCTGCTGGCGTACGCCGGACGACGACATGCCACATAGCACCATCAGGCGCGCGATCGTCACGCTGCACTCGCGTGTGCTCTGCACGCTCAGATGCGACAGGCAAAGCAAAACGAGCTTCTGCGGACCGCGAAGCTCGATGTCCCAGGCGAGATTCGATAGATGAAACGACATGCGTTGCGACCCCGCGCAGTGAAACGACGAATTGAATACTGCTGGCCCAGCCCTTACGCGGCCGCGCCGCACGCACCCATGCTCATGCGCGCGCAACGGCAATTGCTCCCGATCACGTTGCCCTGAGCGAGGTATTCCATGTAGCTCTTGGGCACGATGACGAGGTCGAGCGCGTCGATCACGGCGGTCTGGTGCTCGAGCGTGATGCCCGCCGTGTTCGACAGGATCTTCGAAAGCATCGAGACGTCCCAGCCAGTCGCTTCGAGGATCGCCTGCTTCTTCTTCGGATCCGAGATCGCGTCGCGTAAGAGTTTTTCGACGATCGGCACGCGCGGAAGCATGCTCTGGACCGTCTGGGCAACGGCATTCATAAGGGTTACTCCGTATTCAAATATTCAGGAATGCGCATGAACGCACCGGTAATTAAATTCGCTTCATGTTCCTCACGCGAACGCGAGATCACATGTCCATTCGATTCATCCGCCGTCGGCAATACCGCCTCGGGCATAACGCCGCAGCTAACAGCGCGCGCGAATTGCAACAGCCATTCAGTCGGCCACAGCCGGGTGGTAAGCACGGTCAACTCCGCGCCGGTACTCGACCCGCGCGAGGTTGCATCGCAGTCCACGCTAAACAGTCCCTCGCGGAGTCGCTCGCCTTCGTAGAGGCAATGCAGGATCTCCAGCTGGAGTGCCGGGTATCGATGGCCAGCATCGATAACGTCGGCGAGGACTTCGTGCAGCGAGCGCTCAACCATTCACGCACCCGCGGACTTCTTTTCTTCAGCAGCAATCAAGACCGCCAGCCTCGCAAACAGCCAGCCGGTGAGCGTGAAAACCGCCAGCGAAGTGCAGCCGATCGCGACCTGTGCGGTCACGCGCGAGAACAGCAGCGTGCGAGACCAGATGCGATGCGCGCGCGTAGAGCCGGGAATCGGGAACGGGCGCTTCGCGAGCGCAGCGAGCACGAGCAGGAAAGCGAGGCCGAACGTAATCGCAACGCCGAGCCACCAGTAAAACGTCAGCAACCGACCCGCGACGTCATGGCCACCCGCCAGCCAGAACCAGCCGAGTCCGACCTCGGCTGCCGGCAGCAAGAATCCGCTGAGAAGCTTCATTCGCATTCCCCTACTCAGTCGGCGCGACGGCGCGCAAGGGATAGTCGGAAGGCACCCTCGTCCAGTCAAAGTCCGGCCGCGCGAGCTTTAAAAACTGCAGGCGCGGCTTCGGAATGCCCGCGTGGCGCCACATCGAAACGGCAGCCGGACTGATCTCACAGAGCTCAGCGACTGCGCATGTGCCGTTGAGGCCGTCGATGACGAGCTCGGCGATCGGGTCGGGTTTCCTGTCCATGGAAACGGATTTAAGCGCACTGAAGCCAAATAGTCAAGCTCACTTAAATCCAAATTATTTAAGCTGGCTTAATGAAGACGATGATTTCGCGGCTGATGGCCGCCCGGGATTGGCGCGAGAAATTGCGCAAACAACCCTTTACGAACGCTGAATTCGCTCGGGGTCTGCACGTGAAGCAGGCCAGCGTGAACTATTGGAAAGAACGTGGCGAAGGCGACCTCAAGACCGAGACGGTCTTCCACGCCGCAAATTTCCTTGGTATCAACGAGAGATGGCTCGCGACCGGCGAAGGCGTAATGTCGAGCGAGGGATGGCATCCAAACGTTCAGTACCCATATCCCCCGAGCAGGTTAGTTCTTCAGTTGGAAAATTCTGAGGAACGTATGCCACCTGCATTGGTGAAGGTGCTCAGGACGATCGTAGATGCACACGAAAAAGGCGTACCCCCTGAGTTCTTCGAAGCACTCACTTCAATTGTCACTTTACTAGCGACCAAGTTCGATGCGAGTATCGTTTCGTCACAAGAAACGGAGATGGGGCAATCCGCCACTCAGCTGACTGCTTCGCGAACCGCAGAAGCGAAGTTCGCTGAAGAAGAGCGGGAGACTGAGGCCCATCTCGCATCACGCGGCGAGGGGAGCGGTGCGGCAAGACGAACCAGAGGGCGGAAAAGCAAAAGTGCTTAGCCTTGAGCATTACAGGGCTGCCCGCAAGAAGCGCCCGAAGGGCGCAGAGCATCGACGCAAAGGGAGCCCGGATGCGGGCGAGCCGAGCAAATACCGGGGCAGCCTGTACGCCCGCGTGGCGAATGACGGCCAAGTCGATTTCGACATCCCCGAAGCGCAGCTCGAAGACGCGCCGGCGCTCGTCTTGGCGTGCCTGGTAATGTGCATGCGCCTCACGCGGCTCATTGACGCCGGAATACACCCATTCACATAGCGGATCCATCCATGCTGAAGATCGGCACGCGCGCCGCGTTCCTGTCGATGCAAATCGCATCGATCTTCTGTTTTTCTCCTGGCGTTGCACACAGCGCGGGCTGCCACTTCAACACGCCTTATGCAATTGGCTGCACCTCTGCGGATGCAGCTGTCGTGGCGTATGAGCGATTTCACGGTGATCCCGCCGCGGTGCGCTCGAGCAATGTTCGCGCGCTCCTGCATCAGGCCCAATGCGTCATTCCCGGCGACGCATATCGTTCGATCAACCTTCAACTGATGAACGCGGGACGTGTCCCCACCGCGTCGCAATGGGTTGACGTGTTGTACGTCGACTACAACGACGGTGAATATCCGCTTTATTTCGCCAAGGCCTACGTCACGGGCAATTGTCCAAAGTTCGACCCCGCCGCATGCATTGGGCATATGGAGGGAGATCATTACGTCGACACGTGCCCCCGCCAGCAATAGCGGCCAAGCATCACCCGACACTGCAAGCCCGCCGCGTGCGGGCTTTTTTGCGCACTGAAACTTATGTGTGCTTAAATTTTTCTTGCCATTTCTATTTCAGGGTGCTTAAATTCGCTCCACCAGATCGCAACACGCACACGGAGCGAACGATGTCCCAGCAACAGCAAGCCAACCCCACCGCCAGCGCCCCTCGCGCCGGCGCGCGCGGCGTCCGCGCTCTTGTCCGGACTCTTCGCATCGCTCGCAACGTGTTCGCCGTGCTCGGCGTGCTCTTCGCCTACCTGCTCTACACGGGCTGGCAGCAGTACGAAGACCGCGTCGACGCCGGCGACACGACGTGCACCCTCACCCGTTGCCTGTGAGGTCGCGATGAAACCGACATTGCAAAGCGAGCTGCTCGACTGTATCCAGCGCGCGGCCGAATCGGCCGACGAGTTTGCGCGGAAGGTGCCCGACGCGAACCGCACGGAATATTTCGTCGCCTGTCTGTGCGGCGACCTGAGCGTCAAGTTTCCGAAGGTCGCGAAGGCTCTCGCCATCGGTGCTGGCTTGCAACATCTCGCTTGTGCGCAAGGAGACTGAAATGCGCCCGACGCCCACCCCCCTCCCCGACGAGCTGCTCGCGCAAGCATGCCGCACGCTCGGCGTCGAAGGCGCGCCGGACGAAGCGCTGCTCAATCCGGCGATCCGCGCCGCCGTGCAAGCGGCCGTCCGCGCCCAGATCGTCGGCCGCCCGCAGCGCCATGTCGGCCGTCACGTGACGCCGCGCGCTGAGTCCCGCACCCAAACCTGCTTCGCGTTCGACGACCAGATCGTCGACCGGAAGCGCCTCGCAGCCAATGACGCAGATGAGGAATGACATGAGCACGCTCGGATACCTCGGCCTCGCCACGATGGCCACTGGCTGCGTCGTCTGGACAATGACCGCCGTCGCGAAACGCTACGACGCCCACTTTTCCGCCCCCGCGAACGATGTATCGGGCTCTGACGGAGGCGCGGCCGCGGCGCGCCTTCCGCATGGGGTTTCCATGACGTCGATCGCGCTCCGGCAGGGTCTGCCGGAAATTCCGGTGCGTATGCGCGCGCTGCCGCTCGATTCCGGCGGCTATCCGGTTCCGTATTTCGTCGCTCGCATCGACGGCAAGCCGGACTTTCGCATCGCCGATACGGACAAGTTCGCGACGTGCATCTACTACAAGCGCTGCTGGATCTGTGGAACACAGCTCGGTCAGTACAAGGCATTCGTGATCGGACCGACGTCGGCCGTCAGCCGCACGTCTGGCGAGCCGCCCTGCCACATCGAGTGCGCGAAGTTCGCGGCACAGGTGTGCCCGTTCATCGTCAATCCGCGCGCCTCGCGCCGTGACTCGGGAATGCCCGTGAATAAGCAGGCACCGGCCGGAACGATGTTCGAACACAACCCGGGCGTCGCACTCGTCTGGGTCACGCGTGACTCGATGGCCGTGAGCATCCGCAATGGCGTGATCTTCCGCATGGGCGAGCCCGAGCAGACGTTCTGGTACCGCGAGGGCCGTCTAGCGAATCGAGACGAGGTGAAGGCGGCGCTCGAAACCGGCCTGCCCGCGCTCTACGACCTCGCGCACGACGAAGGCGAAGCCGCGGTGCTCGAGCTCGATACGGCTGTCGCCCGGGCGACGCGCTATTTCCCTCCGTACTCCACTGGCGCCGCGATCGCGATGCCCAGCTAACCAGGCTCTCAGGCGCGCGGCAATTTCCCCGACCGCGTGCTCTCGGTGGCGGCTCGTACAGCGCCCCATTTTTTAAGGATTCGAGATGAGCGAGCAAAAATTCGAGCAGTGGGCCTTGGTTGAATTGTTCGGACACCAACGCATTGCGGGCCGCGTGTCCGATCTCACGATCGGCGGCGAATCGTTCGTGCGCGTCGACGTACCGGCCTGCGAGGCCACCGACGACGAACCCGCGCTGCAGGCCTTCACGAAAGCCTTCGGCAAGGGCGCGATCTACGGGATCACGTTTCTCGACGAGGCTGCGGCTCGCCTGTTCGTCCGCCAGCTGCGTGTGCAGCCGATCGGCACGTGGGAGCTGAAGCGAGCGCTGCAGGATCTGCCCGTGGGAGGAGGTATGCAGCAGCTGAGCCTCCGCGATGAAGAAACCTCGTATTAGGCGCCGAGTCCCCTCACCGACCTTGTTCCAGCTCTTCGCCGCCGTCGACGACGGGAGCATGGACTTCAGGGACGCATACCGAATCGCCCGCGCGCAGCTGCGCGCCGCCAAGCGCCAGCGCATGACGCAATACTCGAAGAGAGCGAAGCCATGAAAACGATCTTCATCTTCAACGATTCCCGCCACACCGATCTCGCGATGCACATAACCGCGCTCGGTGAAGACGGGCGCCGCGTCGCAACGATCGTGTTCGACCGGAACACGGAGCCGCATCACGAATACGCCATGGGCTGCACGCACGAGCTCGGCGCGAACGTCGATCCTTCGATCTCGATCCCGGTGAACGACACGCGCCGTGATCTCTTCGCGTCGTATGACCGCATGTACGGCGCCGGCAACTGGATGCCGCTGCTGGTCCAGTCGGGGACCGACAAAGCCGAATGGCGCCACGCCCTCGAGCTCTACCGCGCGCACGCAGAGACCCGCGGCGCGCCGGAACCGCGCTTCAGCGCGACAGCGCTCGCACGGATCTTCGAAGCCGTCCTCGGCGCGACCGCGCCCGCTCCGGCTCCCGCCGCCGACCGCGTGGTGCATTGAACGCTCTTGAATGAGCGTGAATGACCCGAATAGATCAGGAGATTATTTCGTGCAGACCGAACAGGCATCCATCGAATTCAAGCGCCTCGGCGACATGCGCCCGTCGCCCACGAACCCGCGGAAGCGCTTCCCCGAGACCGAGCAGGCAGAGCTGACCGCCAGCGTGCGCAAGCACGGCGTGCTGCAGCCGCTGCTCGTGCGCCCGTGGCCGGATGACGATACGGGCCTGTTCGAGATCGTCGCCGGCGAGCGCCGATTCCGCGCCGCGAACACGGCTGGCCTCGCCGATATCCCGGTGCTCGTGCGCGAGCTCACGGACGACGAGGTGCTGCACATCCAGATCGTCGAGAACCTGCAGCGCAAAGATCTGCATCCGCTCGAGGAGGCCGACGGCTATAAGGTCCTCTCCGACCGCGGCCACACGCTCGAGCAGATCGCGGCCGAGGTCAGTCAGACGCGCACGTATGTCGCGCAACGCCTGAAGCTGTGCTCGCTCAATGCACAGACGCGCAAGCTGTTCTTCGAAGAGAAGCTGAACGCGAAAACCGCGCTGATGATCGCGCGCCTGCCCACCGATCTGCAGGACAAAGCGGCGAAAGAACTCACTGCGCCATATACCAACGGTGAGCCGCGATCGGTCAAGGCGGCGTCCGAGCACATCGAGCGCATGTATATGCTCCGACTCGACCAGGCGCCGTTCAAGACGGCCGACGCCGCGCTCGTGCCCGCGGCCGGCGCATGCGGCCCGTGCCCGAAGCGCACCGGGAACCAGCCCGAGCTGTTCGAAGACGTGCGCGGCAAAGAGATCTGCACGGATCCGGCGTGCTTTGCGAAGAAGCGCGAAGCCGCGGCCGCACAGAAGCGCGCTGACGCCGAAGCCGCCGGGCGCACGGTCATCACCGGAAAAGACGCGAAGGCCGCACTGCCAAACCAATATAGCCAGTTGCAGGGCGGCCTGGTGAAGCTCGATGACACCTGCTACGAGGACCCGAAACGTCGCTCGTATCGCCAGATCATCGGCGCCAAGGGCGTGAAGGCAGCGGCGCTGCTGGAGAGCCCGCACGACGGCAAGCTGATCGACGTCATGCCGAAGGCCGATCTGAAGAAGGCACTCGCCGATAAGGGCATCGAAGCCCGCAGCGCTGGCACGTCGAACCCGTCGCAGTCGGCCGAGCTCGCGAAGAAGAAAAAGGCCGATGCATATCGCGGCGAGCTCTTCCGCCAGGTGCGCGAGAAGCACGAGGGATATGGGCTCGACGACTTCGATCTCAAAATCGTCGCCGTCACGTTCTATCGGCGGCTGTGGAACGAAAACCAGAAGCGTCTCTGCAAGCTCTACGACTGGGGCAAGTCCGCCATCAGTGAAGCGGACTTCGCAAAGAAGCTCGACGAGCTGGCGAAAGATTCGGAAGCGCTCGGCCGGATGGTGATGGACATCGCGCTGATCGACGAGTCGGTCGCGCCCACCTATTCAACCGGTAAGCCGGAGCTGCTCGAGGCGATCGCGATCGAGCGCGGCATTGACCCGGGCGTCGTGCGAAAGCAGGTTGAGACCGACATGCGGCCGAAGCCGAAGGAAAAGCCGGCGCCGGCGAAGAAGATGCCTCCTGCGGCGCCGAAGCCGATCGCGAAGGCTGCACCGGCAACGCCGGCACCGGCGAAGAAAGTCGCTGCAAAGAAGGTAGCTGCGAAGAAAACGCCTGCTGTGAAGGCGCCTGCAGCGAAGAAGACAGCAACTAAACCACGCGCCGATGCGCCAGCTGCGACCAAGGCGGCGCTAGTCGAGAACGCTAAGCGGGATCTGAAAAAAGCATGGCCCTTCCCCAACACCGGACGGCCATGAACGAAGAACTCATCGAACTCGCGCGCACCGCCGGTATGTTCGTCCAGCTCGACGCAGTGATCGGGAATCAGCTGTATTCGAGCGTGAGCGGTTCGCTAGAGGCACTGCGTCGCTTCGGCGAAGCGTATGTCGAGCTGCAGCGCCGCACGACCGGCGCGTTGGATCAGCAGAAGAAGATTTGAAGGACCGGGCGCGGACGGACCACCGCGCAAAACCAACCTACGGAGATCTACATGAAGCGCATCACTTTTGCATTTGCAGCAGCCCTCGCACTCGCCGCGGCGCCCGTCGCTTTCGCCGGCAATGGCAACGGCAATAACGGCAACGGGAATGGCAACTACGGCGCGACGAGCTCGTTCTCGTTCAGCGGTGGTTTCGGGTCGTCGGTCAGCACGTCGGGCGGCTCGCAGGCCGAAGCCGGCCAGAACGGCAACGGCTATTCGTCGCAGTGGAGCAATTCGAGCGGCGGCGGCTATGCCGTCGGTGGCACGGCGATCGGCGCGGGCGTCGGTGGCTATGGCATGAGCGGCATCGGCGCCGGCGCGTCGGGTTCGTTTGGCTATACGGGCAGCACGTCGAGCGCGAACGCAGGCGGCTATACGAACGGCAGCGGCTATGGCGACAGCAAGTCGGGGGTCGGCACCGACGTCTCGTCGTACGGCTACTCGAACGTCAACGGCAGCTATTCCTACGGCAACTGATGAAAAGGGCCTTCGGTACGGCTAATACCGAAGGCCCCGTGCAACCACCGTTGGGGGTGACAACAATGAAACAGAATTTCATCATCGCGGCGTCGATTGTACTCCTGGCTCATGCGGCCGGAGCGATCGCACAGACGTCGACGTCGGCGAGCGCAACGCAAAACTCGGCATCGACCTCGACTGCGCAAGGGACCATCCAGTTCAGCCAAGAGCCGGAGCACACCTCGCAGACCGTGCGCAACGTATCGGCGCCCGTGCTCGGCGCGTACGCAGCGAGCTTCTCGCAAATGAACTGCGGCCAGACCGTCCAGTTCGGCGGCGCGATCGCCGGCGTCTCGCTCGTCGGGGGCGCGTCGCACAGCCTGCAGGATTGCAAGCTCGAAGTCGCGGCCGCCGAGACGGTCCGTCAGTCGACCGTCACGGAAGACGTCGACGTGAAGGCGAAGCTGCAGAAGGCAGCAGTGCTCATCCGATGCCAGGTGTCGAAAGAAGTCTACGACGCCTATCTCGCGGCCGGCTTCGACTGCGCGCTGAAACCCGAAGAGCTCCAGTCGCGCACCGATACCCAGCCTGCCAACTATCGCGTCGCAGGCAACTGATGAACGTTGAACGAAAGCGCCGGCGCGATGCCTTCATCGAGCAAAGCCGGCGCTATCTCTTCGCGAACGAGCCGACGACTGAGCAGCTGCATGCATTCGTTCAGTCGTTCGCGGAGATGGTGTCATGCGATCGCGCGGAGCCAGTGCGCGTCGTGATCGGGAAGGTCGCAATCGAGCGCAATCAGCATCGCATGCGTTAGCGCTTCAGTACGGAGGAACAGTCAATGGATACACAGGATAAAGGTAACCAGTCTCCCATAGATGGCGACCAAGGTTCGACGCTCCGCGTCCGGCCCGAAGAAGTCATCTGCACGGTTGCCGGCGTCACGCTTTTCGGCTCGGCCGACAACGTGCGCGCCGCGCGCGCGGCACTCGAGGCAGGTCCACTGCCCACCTACCCCGACGAGCTCACGCCCGAGCTGCGCGAGGTGCTCGGCTGGATGTGCTTCCAATGCATTTCCATCGCACAGGCGATGCGCGCGGCGGGAATCGACGTCAAGAAAAAGGCCGAAGACGAGCAGGCTCACGTGCTGCATTGGATGGTGAAGCTCGTGCTGCGTCACGGCGCTAACTGGCGCAAGGAAGGCGTGAAGGATATCGAAGCATGGCGCGAAGCCGCGCACGCTCGGTCCCCGCAATCCAATGGAGCGTGAGCATGATCATCATCTCCGAAAAGAGGCGCTTCCATATGCGCCTCGACGTGCGCGGCGCGCTGACGAACTGGAGCAAAAGAGATTTTCGCAACATGTTCAAGCACGACGACGGCCGCACGATGACGCCGGATGAAGCGAAGGCCGAGCTGCTCGAGCAGCTCTCTAAGGGCCACAACTTTATTCCGCTCGGCGCGTGCGACAACTTCGATCACAAAGAGCACGGCTGCCTTGGCCATCCCGTCGACGAACCATCAGAGAGCCAGTGATATGGCGACGAGATCGAAGCGCCAGCTTAGCCGCGATATCGCATGCATCCGAATCGGATTCGAGCATTACCTGCTTGACGCCGACAAGGCGATGCAGGTCCTCAAACTCATGCGCGAATCTATTTCGTGCGATCGCCAGTTCGGCGGCCGACGCATGCGCTATGTCGCCGGCACAGCGCCGGAGCTCGAGCTCTCGATGATTCAAGCATCCGAAGTCGTCATGCCGAGCGATCAGTTGGTCCTCGAAGATATGAGTTGGCCGAAGTGAGGAAACGATGACACACACAGTTTCGACTCTCGAGATCTCCGAGCGCGCGTTTAAAGAGATCGCCGATAAACTCCGCGTTGCAGGATGTGGGCATCTCTTCCTGGCCGATGGCTCGATTGATATGTACGGTATCGGCCTTGTGCGCGGCGCGGCTCTTGCCCCTTCCGATGCAGCGGGAGCGGTGCAATCTGACTGGGCACATAAGCTCGTCCAGCGACATGCGAATGCCGCGCGAGCGCTCGAGCACATGTACACCGAAAAGAACATCGAGCGTTTGAAAGCAGTCGGCGCGGAGCTCGAATCAGCGCTCGCCGCTCCCGTCGCCCCTGCTGCGGTAGCGCCGTTCGTTATCACAGAACTGGCCGCAGCCGAGTGGGCGTCGCGCCACGACATCGAACACGTACTGAAGGACTTCGCCACGCAGCGCAGCGCAATCGAGGATGCGAGCACGCTTCATCTAATCGACGCCGCCCCTACGCCTACCGTCGCCGCAGATGCTGCGGTATGCCCGGGCTGCGATGGCGAAGGGACGGTCGATGGTGATGTTGGTGGGCCGTGCTACTGCCAGATGGATGCGCAGGAAGGCATGCCTACCTTCAGAGCGTCCCCAACAAAGCGCGCAGCATTCGAGGCTTGGGCTAAACCTCGCGGCTATGACCTGACCCGGTGCTCTCCAGTGACATATGCCGCTTACAAAAGCGATGTGACGAATGCCGCCTTGGCAGGATGGCTGGGGAGAGACCGCCATGGCAATTGAAAAGCCGCAATGCGACTGTCTCAACGACTGCGGTGATGATCGCCAACGCATCGAAAGCGGCGAGGTCGAGCCGTGCGAGTACTTCAAGCGATCCGTCGCCGAGCGCGAGGCACGCGCGGCCGCAGCGCGCGCGAGCGCAGCTGCGGTTCGCACGCTCGAGGCGAAGGGCTACACCTATACGGACGGCGCCGAGCAGTGGAAACCGCCGCGCGGCAAACCTCCAGCATGGGTCGCGCACGATACCGCGGCGGCTCGCGACGTGCTCGCCGAGCGCGCGCGCCAAGTCTCCGTCGAGGGCTTCTCGCCCGAGCGCGATGATCGCCACGATCCCGGCGTTCTCGCATCCGCTGGCAGTGCATACGCGATCGCGGCAGCAGATTTCATCTACCCCGCGTCGCAAGGCGACGGCGGCTTCTATGCGAACCCGCCCGATACATGGACGTTTCATGCGCGCTGGTGGAAGCCGAAAGATCCTCGCACGGCTCTCGTGAAGGGTGCAGCCCTGATCCTCGCCGAGATCGAGCGCCTCGACCGCGCGGCACCAAAGGAGCCCGAGGCATGAGCGTCTACGTCGATGACATGCGCGCCGCGTATGGCCGCATGGTGATGTGCCACATGATCGCGGACACCGACGAGGAGCTTCATGCGATGGCCGATCGCATTGGCGTCGCCCGGCGTTGGTGGCAAGCGCCTCCGAAGCACGACAGCCACTACGACATCGCCCTGAGCAAGCGCGCGATCGCAATCGCCGCCGGCGCGATCGAGATCACATGGCGCCAGTGTGGCGCCATGGCGATGCGGCGCCGTATCACGGGTGAGCTCGGCTCGCATGCAGATGCGATGGACTGGCAGCAAAAGTGGTACGCGGAACGCCGCGCGGCGTCACTTCAGGGAAGCATCGAATGAGCGAGAACAGCAAAATCGAATGGACCGACGCCACCTGGAACCCGGTGCGCGGTTGCGCGCGGGTTTCGCCCGGGTGCACGAACTGCTACGCCGAGCGCGTCGCGATGCGGTTCCGCGGAACCGGTCAGCCATATGAAGGCCTCGTGCGCGTAACGTCACAGGGCCCGAAGTGGGAAGGCAACGTACAGCTGATCCACGAGAAGCTTGAGGAGCCGATGAGCTGGCGCCGCCCGCGCCGCGTATTCGTCAATAGCATGTCGGACCTCTTTCACGAGGATGTGCCGTTCGAATATATCGACAAGGTATTCGCGATCATGTGCCGCGCGCGCGAGCACACGTTTCAGGTGCTGACTAAGCGTGCGGACCGCATGCTCGAGTATATGAGCGACCCTCATCGTCATGGATGGGTGCTCGCCGCATCTCACTCGAACGAGATCCGGATAGCTGCAATGGAATGGTGCCAATGGCCTGCACCGAACGTCTGGCTGGGCGTCAGCATCGAGGACCAAATGCGCGCGGACGAACGGATCACGAAGCTGCTGATGACGCCGGCGCGCATTCGCTTCCTGTCGATGGAACCGCTTCTCGGGCCGGTCGACTTGCAACCGTGGTTCGATCCGACCGGTATGTGCTGCGGGCAAGAGATGCAATCGTGCGAGGACTGCCCTGCCGATGCCGAGTGGATTCACGGCCCGACGACCGAATACGCAGAAGACGGCTATAGCTCCCCTTCGATTGACTGGGTGATCGTCGGTGGCGAGAGCGGCCCCGGCGCGCGCCCGATGAATCCGGACTGGGCTCGATCGCTGCGCGACCAGTGCGCGCACGCCGGCGTCCCTTTCTTCTTCAAGCAATTTGGGGAGTGGGCGCCCGCGCCCGAAATCAACGATGCGAGCGGCGGCATGTTCCATCGCTTCGATGATGAAACGTGGGTCCAGCGCCTCGGGAAAAAAATCGCCGGGCGGCTCCTCGACGGGCGCACCCACGACGAATTCCCAAGAGGTGCCCAATGAAAACGCACGACGTTCGCGCCGCGCTCCGCGCGCGCTTCTGCGCGCCTGAGTGGGCGCTCTTCTTCGAGGTCGGCGACGCGACCGGTGGTCGCCACAACCGGTGGGCCGATGCGGTCGCAATCAACCTCTACCCCTCCCGCGGGCTTGAGATCCACGGCTTCGAGATCAAGGTCTCGCGAAGCGATTGGCTCCGTGAGCTGAAGAACCCAGAGAAGTCGGCGCCCGTGCAGCAATATTGCGATCGCTGGTGGATCGTCTGCCCGGCAGGCGTCATCGTGCCCGGTGAACTGCCGCCGACGTGGGGGCAATACGAGATCCAGACGGGAAGCAAGATTCGACAGGTCGCCGCGGCGCCGAAGCTCTCGGCGCAGCCGGTCACCCGCAATTTCGTCGCGGCGATGCTGCGCCGTGCCAATGAGATCGACAACGGTCTCGTGGAGGCAGCCGTATCGGCCGAGGTTCAGCGGCTGCGAGATGGTGATGAGAAGCGGATCGCTCGCGAGATTGAATCGCGGACCTCGCACGTCACCGATCTGCAGGCGCAGATCGAACAAATCGAGCGTGTGAGCGGCATCAAGATCCATCGCTGGGGCAGCAGCGAGGAGATTGGCAGAGCGGTCCGCGCGGTGATGGCCAGCGGCGTCCTGAAGAGCTACGGGGGCATGAACGCCGTGCGCGAGCATGCCGCCAGCATCGTGAAGCACTGCGACGAAGCTCTGGCCGTTTTTGCAGTCCCGCCGGCGCCCGATGAGACTGCTGCGCCGTCCGTCGAAGAGCCGACCGGAGATCTCGCATGAAGGCTCTTTCTATCCGCCAGCCGTGGGCGTGGCTCATCGTGCGTCCCGACCTGACCGGCGCTGCGCGCGAAGTCGCGATCGAGGCCTGCAAGCTGAAAGACATCGAAAACCGCACCTGGCCGACACGACTCCGCGGACGATTCCTGATCCACGCGAGCAAGACGATGACGCGCGCCGAATATGACGACGTGGAGGCCTTTCTCGACTACTTCGATGTCGACATCGCACTGCCCGGGCAAGAAAAGCTTCACCGCGGCGGGATCGTCGGCGCCGCGACGCTCACCGATTGCATTCCGTCGGCGAGACGAACTTCGACGTGGCACATGGAGGGCCAATGGGGTTTCCTCCTCGAAGACGTGAAGCCCGTGCCGTTCGTCGAATGCAAGGGCGCGCTCCAGTTCTTCGATGTCCCCGCCGACGTCGCGACACAGTTGCGCCAGATGCACGACATGGGAGTGATCGCGTGAACGGCGAGCCCTGGAGCCCCGAGGACCTCCTCAAGTTGGCGCGCGAATACGCCGACCGGCCGACGAAGGACATCGCCGCCGAGCTCGGCGTGAGCGAGGCTCGTGTCTATTCGAAGGCAAGCGGGCTCGGGCTGCACAAATCGGAGGCGTTCTACGAGTCCGACAAATCCGGGCGCATGCAGCGCGGACGGACGCACCCAGCGATGATCGCGACGCAGTTCAAGCCCGGGCATGTGCCTTGGACCAAGGGCACTAAAGGCGTCGCTGGCCAGCACCCAAACTCACGCCGCACGCAGTTCAAGAAAGGTGAGATGAGTGGCGCGGCGCAGCACAACTATGTGCCGATCGGCAGCTACCGGCTGAGCAAGGACGGATACCTCGAGCAGAAGGTCACCGACGACCCGAACCTCGTACCGGCACGGCGCTGGGTCGGCGTGCACCGTCTCGTCTGGGAAGCAGCGAACGGCCCGATCCCGGACGGTCACGTGGTGGCTTTCCTGCCCGGGCGCCGAACCAACGTACTGGACGAAATCACCATCGATGCGCTTGAACTCGTCCACCGCGGCGAGATGGCGCGTCGCAATCATCCGCGGGCGCGTAGCCCAGAGCTGGCGAAGCTGGTCCAGCTCAAAGGCGCGATCACGCGGCAGGTCAATCGCATCGCCCGCGAGGCGAAGGAGAAGGACAGTGAGCACGATGAATGACATGCGCGAGCACCTGATGCAGACGCTTGCGGCGCTTCGCGACAAGGAAAATCCGATGGACATCGACCGGGCCAAGGCGGTCGCGCACGTCGCGAGCGTGCTCGTCGACACCGCGAAGGTCGAGGTCGAATACATCAAGGCGACCGATGCGATCGGCGGCTCGGCGTTCATGGACAACCAGAAGCGGCTGCCCGGCGACAGTCCCTCGGCAGTCGAGCGCACGCCTACCGGGCTCGTCCACAGGGCAAAGTGATGACGCAGACTACCGCCCATCCTCTTCAGTGGCCGGCCGGCCGCAAGCGAACTGATCGCTGGTCACGAGAACACGCGAAGTTCGACGTGACGCTCGCGCGAGCCCGCGACAACATCGTCGCCGAGATCACCCTCCTCTGCGGCGGCCGCTATGCGCGTGACCCTGAGATCGTCATCAGCTCGAATCTGAAACTTCGACAAGACGGCCTGCCGCTCGCCAACCAGCGCGCGCCAGAGGACGTCGGCGTCGCCGTCTACTTCACCTACAAGAAACGGCAGATGTCGTTCGCCTGCGATCGGTGGCTGAAGATCGAGCACAACATGCAGGCGATCGCCAAGACGATTGAAGCGCTGCGCGGCATCGCGCGATGGGGGACTGGCGACATGCTCGAGGCAGCATTCACCGGCTTCACGGCGATCGCGACGCCCAGCGCGCCGCGCCATTGGCGGGAAGTGATCGGCGTGCCGCCAACGGAGCGGGATCTCGGCGTCGTGCGAGCCGCATACCGCCGCCGCGCCTCTGTCGCACACCCGGACAAGGGCGGCACGCACGAGGCCATGACGGAGCTGAATACGGCCCTCGCGGCGGCCGAGCGGGAGCTGGGCCATGGCTGAGACCGCCCCGCTCATCTCATCGCAGCGCTTCCTCGACCCGGCTAGGGTCGCGGACAAGGCCGGCCGCTTCCGGGTGTTCATAGTCCGCGTGGCCGAGTTCGAGCTGCGCGGCCGCCGGTACCGGATCCTCGTCGACGGGCATCACACCCTGGCCGCGGCGCGCGCCGCCGGCGTCTCGCCGACGTGGCGCGGTCCGCCAGCGAAGTGGGAGCGCATTCAGCGCACCATGCCGCCAGCCGATTTCGAACGTTTCCTGATCAACAACCTGACCGACTCCGACTGGTACTACGTCGACACCGGCGAAGTCGTCACCGAACTTCTCGCCTACGAGGGCCAAAGCAAATGAGCACCGTCCTGCCGAAGCTGTACCGGATCAACGAAGCCGCCGCCGCGCTCGGCGTCTCGCGGAACACGATCTACAGATTTGCGAAAATGGGAAAGCTGACGCGCGTTCAGATCGGGGAAAATTCGTCCGGAATTACTGACGAAAGCCTCCGCGCGCTGATGGTGAGCGGCGTGGTAGCCCGGGAGGTAGCTGAGGGCGAAACCACCACCATGAACGATACGCAGGCCTTTGAAAACAAAGGACAAAGGTATCATTCATGATATATTCGCGCAATATATACGCCTTCCAGAAATCTTGCAGGTATTCCGACGATCGTCCCACTTTTTGCTTGTGGTTCTGTAAGGCAAAGCGCTAGATCGGCTCCCGCGGCGCCGCAAGCGAAGTTGCCCGAACACGCGTAGAGTGCAACCCTTCGCGCCAGCCCGGACGTTTTGCGTCCAACGGCTCCGGCGCACGCACTTTCGCCATTCACGTAATGAAACGCTTTACCTTTGCCGCCCTTTTTCTCGCTGTCCTGACGCTTCTCGCCGGCAACGCCCGCGCCGCCGCCATCGACGATTCGCTGACCTGCAGCGAGTCCGCACACGACTTCATCTCCGGGCTGATCACGCAAAACCTGATCGATCCGAAGCCCATGAAGGTCGAAAGCAATTCGATCAACGCATTCTGGCCCGCGCGCGGCCAGCACATGACGGCCTATGGCTTCAGCGTGTTCGCCATCGTGGGTTTCCAGAAGGACGACCCGCTCTTCAAGACCGGCGACGGCACACCCATCGCCCCATCCGCCTACGGCGCCGTCGTGGTCGGCACCCAGACGAGGGTGCAGGCAGCCCTCACGGCGGCAGGCAATAACGCTATCGTCCACCATGCCGGACCGCTATTGACTGCGATCTTCTGCAAGCAGGAGTAAGCGGGCAGGCTCTGAGATTTACTCGATGCGCCCGAAGCCGCCTTCGGCCCAGGCTTCGGCGCGCGCTTTCGTGAGCTTGAAGTTCGGCGCGACGCGCGCCTGAGCGAGCTGCTCGCCGAACGCGTCGATCGCGCTGACGAGCGCGTAGGGCTCGTACTCGTCGGGAACGATGTCGAGCGTCACGTCCACGTCGCCTTCGGCGGTCTGTACGCTCACGCGCTTGTGCAAGAGCGCGCGCAATTGCTGCTCGTGCCGGCGCAGCACCTCCGAAGCGGTCTTCACGAGCGTGTTGAACGCCGACGTATCGAGCGGCTTGGGATTCTTCTTGTCACGGCCCATGGTCCACGGGCCGACGAGTGCAGGCTCCGGCTCGCCGTCCTTGATCATTTCGACGGCCCAGCCGTCGTCGTCCTCGTTCTTGATCACGCGCGCGGTCCAGCCGTCCTTGCGCCACAGGCGCGCTTCCTGGATCACCTCGGCTTCGGCTGCGAGGTCATCGGCGGGGAAATCGGGATCGGTTGCGGGTGAGGAATCGGTCATGGCGGGGCTTTCATCGGGTTCTGCGCGGGACTTGCCCGTCGCGGGGCAAGGGCAAGATTCTACCCGGATCGCGTCGCGCGTCGGGCGCCACGTCTTTCTATCCAGCCGGTTCGGATTATCGCGCCACCAAACCAGAATATAGGCCGGCGATTTTAATCATTGCGTTTTCCGCAACGCACCATTCCGCCTTGCGCATTAATTTAAAATATTTCCCGCAGGCAAAAAAAACGCGGCCCGAGAGCCGCGTAAAAACAGATGAAAAAAGACCACCCTTGGTCGAGGGCTGCAGAAATTGTACCGCCGCACAATGCGTGTGTTCACTTCATGATCTGGAACAGTACCTTTCACCAAACGACAAGAATCGCGCTTGAAAAAGCGTTGAATTCGCGCTAGGCCAGCTCCTGCGCGCGTTTGCCGCATCGTCGCGGGTGCACAACGGATTATCCAGATCGACCATTTTGTCGCACCCGATAATCCAATAGAAAAACGCTTTATATGCAGTCACTTACGGCTATTAATGCCAATCGCGAAATGAGATGGATGCATTGTTGCGTCGATTTGCGTAAATACATCGAATACCGGGCCTACACTTCGTTGCGAATCATCCGGGCACGAAATCGATTTTCAGAATATTCGGCCTGAGATTCCCCAAGTTCTGACCGGAGAAAAACATGAAAAAAGCACTCATTGCTGCAGGCGTCCTCAGTGCATTTGCCATCAGCGCCCATGCGCAAAGAACCGTCACCCTTTACGGCTCGCTCGACGCCGGCATCGTCTACGCGAACAACGTCGGCGGCCACAGCCTGTGGGCTCAGGGCAGCGGCGCCCTCTCGAACAACTACTTCGGCTTTCGCGGCGCCGAAGACCTGGGCGGCGGCCTGAAGGCGATCTTCACCCTCGAGAGCGGTTTCAATCTCAACAACGGCGGCTACAAGAACGGCGACAGCGGCTTCAATCGCCAGGCCTGGGTCGGCCTGCAGAGCGACCGGTTTGGCACGCTCACGCTCGGCCGGCAATATGACTCGATGGTCGATTACCTCTCGCCGCTCTCGGAAGCCGGCGCGGGCTTCGGCAACAATCTCGCGGGCCACCCGTTCGACAACGACAACCTCGCGCAAAGCTATTCGATCAAGAACTCGGTCAAGTACGCCAGCGCGAACTACGCGGGCTTCCAGTTCGGCGGCCTGTACGGCTTCAGCAACGACGCGAGCGGCTTCGCGAATGGCCGCGCATGGAGCGTGGGCGCATCGTACGGCAACGGCCCGCTGAACTTCGCAGCCGCCTACTCGCAGCAGAACAACTCCGGCGGCCTCGGCGCCGCGAACAGCGCGGCCTCGGCCGACCAGAACATCTCGGCACGGCTGCAGCGCTCGTTCGGCGCGGGTGTGAACTACACCTACGGCCCGGCACAGGTTGGCTTCGTATGGACGCACTCGCAGATCGACGGCATGCAGAGTCTCTCGAGTGGCGGCAGCGCGCCGCTGCCTGGCCTCTCGGGCCTGAACCTGCACGTCGACAACTACGAGATCAACGGCGCTTACCATCTGACGCCCGCCCTGGCGTTCGTCGGCTCCTACACGTTCACCGACGGCACGGTCACGGGCAACGGCGGCAACAACAGCCCGAAGTGGCACACCGTGCTGGTTGGCACCGACTACTCGTTGAGCAAGCGCACGGACGTCTATCTCGCCGGCGTCTATCAGCACGCTTCGGGCTCGCTCGGCTATAACGCCGACGGCTCGGGCATCGCGAACGTCGCTGCGATCAATACGCTCTCGCCTTCTTCGACGAGCAACCAGGTGGCCGCGACAGTCGGTTTGCGTCACCGCTTCTGATCGCCAGGAGTTGGGCAAATGCGGCGCGACCCGCCGCGCCGCCCTGCCTTTGCGAAACGCACATGCGCCACAAGCGCATGTGCGTTTTTTCCTGTTGCCTGTTGCATCTTTTTACGTCTGCGTGGGCCTTGATTCAGATCAGCGTGCGTATACTTATTGGCATAATCCGCTGCTTCGATATTGTCACGTCGCCTATGAAAACGCTCACGCAACGACTCCTCGCCGCGACTCCGCTCGCGCTCATCGCCGCTTGTGGATCGACACCGCCGTCCGGCACCGCTTCGAACGGCGAACCGATGATCTACGCTTCGTCGGCGCGATCGGCTTCGTCGGTCGCGAGTTGCCTCGAAGACCGCCTGCCGCACGTGCACAGTTCGCGCGACGGCAATACGACCGAACTGAGCGTGGGCTCGCGCTCGGACGCGTCGTACTTCGTCACGCTCACGCCGAACGGCCACGGCTCGGTCATTCGCGTCACGCACGGCGCGTCCGCGTCGAACGATCCGCCCGAAGAAGAACTGCGCTTCGACGTAGCGCGCTGCACGACCTGACGCGCGAACGGCTGGCGCGTGCACCGCACGCGCCACACGACGTTCCGCATGTCGCCCGCGTGTCACCCCTGTCATAACGGCGACACATCTGCGAAGATTGCGCCCCCTTCGACTTCGCAACTCACCGCTTCATGGCATCAGGCACCGCACATCACGCCACGGGTTGGGCCGCCGGCGTCATCGCCGCCGCAATCGTCACGCGTCAGGGCGCCGATAGCGCCTGGCATCTCTACGCCGCGCTCGCGTTCGCGGCGGGTGTCGCGGGCGGTTCGGCGCCCGACTGGCTCGAGGTCGCCTGGTGGCGCAAGAAGCGGCGCCTCTGGATCACGCATCGCACGTTCACGCACTGGGGCATCGGCTGGATCGCGTTGCTCGTGTGGTCGTATCACAAACTCGGGCACCTGCCGCTCGCGGCGCCCGCGTTCGGCTTCGCCTGCGGAGGCGTGATCCACCTGTTCGCCGACTGGCCCAATCCGCTCGGTGTGCCGTGGATCTTTCAGCGGCACTCGCTGAACTGGTGGCGCAGCGGACGTTGCGACCTGATCGTCGTCGCCGCGTCATGGGTGGCCGCGTGGTTTTTCGCCGTGCATGGGGTGCCGCACGACTGGTCGCTCGCGCCGTTGCGACGGCTCGTCTGATTGGTCAGGTTTGCCTGGTAACCGGCGCCGGTGCGGAAAACGCCGGGAGTCATGCAGCCGGTGCAGCGCCGATTAACAATCGTCGGAACTGATCAGGCGCCACATCGCCCATTAATCATGGCGACGTTTATTATCGTGTTAATCCAGACCAAAATAAAAACGGCGCCCTTTTAAGGGACGCCGCCTCTGAATCGCGTCACGCGGTATTCAGGCGTTCTCTTCGCACTCCGCGCGCCCCATGCGGTAGCCGACGATCAACCCGGCGTCGTACGCCGACTCCAGCGCGCGGCCAATATCCTCGGCGCTCACGAGGTGCGCGTCGGCGGTCGGCTTCCCGGTCAGTTCGAAGCTCTCGATTCCGAGCGTTCTTCGCGAGATTGCCATCAACAATTCGAGTCGTTCGTCATGCATTTTGCGCTCTCCACTTGATCTACATCATCTGATTACAATGATAAATATCAAAATCCGTGGGAGCCGCGGCGCATGGACGCATATTGAGGCCTTATTCTAATATCAAACCCAGTAAATCTTTAAAATTTGTTAAAACATCGACGGATTAATTTTTAAAGATCGTTAAATCGAATCGTTTTAATTCGCAATTGAACAGGGCGTCGATGCGTGACGGCTCGCCCCATACCGCCGAGCCAACGTCGCAGACCGGCCGGCCAGGCGAGGTCAGCGCTTCGCGCGGGCAACCGTTTGATATGATCGGTAAGACATCGCGGGGCCCAACCAGGGCTTTTCGTCAGCATTCGAACGTAGCCCATGGATTCCACGCTCACCCCATCCGCCAGCACGGCGACCACCGACCTCGGCCGCCGCGTGCGCGCCGCGCGCGTCGCCCAGGACCTGACGCTCGATACGGCCAGCCGCCTGTGCGGCGTCTCGCGCTCGACCCTGTCGAAAGTCGAAAACGGCCTCATGTCGCCGACCTTCGACGTGCTGCAAAAGATCGTCAGCGGGCTCAGAATCGACCTGGCCGAGCTGTTCGGCACCCCGCCCAGGCTCAATGCCGGCGGCCGCCGCGCACTCACGCGCAACGGCGCGGGTCAGCGCCACGCCTATCGCGGCTATCAGATGGAGTTGCTCGCCACCGATCTCGCGCACAAGGCGATGCTGCCGTTTCGCATCCGCATCACCGCGCATTCGCTCGACGCGTTCGACGACTGGGGCCGCCACGAAGGCGAAGAGTTTCTCTACGTGATCAGCGGCAGCGTCTGCCTGTATTCGGAGCTCTACGCGCCCACCAATCTGGAAGCCGGCGACAGCCTCTACTTCGACAGCCGCACCGGCCACGCGGCCATTTCGACGAGCGAGGTAGACGCCGAAGTGCTGTGGATGGCCACGAGCGCGCGCCTGCCCGGCGTCGCGCCGGAAGCGTCGGCAACCTCGAAGTCACGCGCCAGGGCGAAGCTCACGGCCGGCTGAATCCGGCGCGCAGTGTCGGGTCTGCGGGAACCGCGAAGCCCTCAACCCCCGGCGTCGGGCGAAAGCTTGCCAGCGGAAGGGTTGGCAGCGCGCGCACGCCGCGTCCGCGGCGCCGCTGAGCCATCCGGCCGCACGTCGCGCTCGCGCGCCGCACGCCGCACGGCCTCGATCAGCGCGCGACCGGCAGGCGTGGGCTGGGTATCGGTCCGCTGAATCACCCCCACCGGCTCTTCGCCGCCCGCGGAAGGCAATGGCAACCGCACCAGCGTCCCGCGCCGCAGGTCATACTCGACGGCGCCGGCGGGCACGAACCACACCGCGTCGTTCTGGAGCGCGAGCGCGCGCCCCACGGAAACCGACAGCAACTCGACGAACGCCGACAGCGGCGGCGCGCCCCAGGCGGCAAGCAGACTGTCAGCCGCCTGGCGGATCAACGTGCCGAACGGCGGCAACACGAGTGGAAACGAGGCGAGTTGCGCCGGCAGCCCCGCCCCCTGCGCGAGCGGATGCCCCGCGCGCACCACCACGGCGAGCGGCTCGTTGTACAGCTGCTCGAAGCTCAGGCCCACCATGCGCTCGGGGTCGGCCAGACGGCCCACCGCGAAGCTGATCGCGCCTGTCTTCAGCCGCTCGAGCAGTTCGGTGTTGGCCCCCGTCACCAGCCGCACGCTCACGCGCGGCCATTCCTCGCCGAAGTGGCGCAACGCACCGGGCAGCAACGCCGTCGCCACAGTCGGCAGCACGCCGATATCGAGCGTCGCGGCCACCGCGCCTTCGTCGCGCGCGAGCAAGGCCACGCCCTGGCGCAGCGCGCTCATGCAGGCGCTCGCGTGCGGCATGAAAAGCTGCCCCTCGCGCGTGGGCACCGCGCCGTGCCGGCCGCGCTCGAACAGCTTCACGCCCAGCACGAGCTCCAGCTCGGCGATCGTCTTCGACACGGCGGGCTGCGTGACCGAAAGACTCTCGGCGGCCTGCTGCACGCTGCCCATCTGCGCCACGGCAAGAAAACACTGGAGATGACGGAATTTGACGCGTCCGTCCGCGAGCCGGTTTTGCATAACGGTTCGTTATACGAGATGCGAAAAAACATCATTTTGCATAACTTTTCGCTTTGGATAAAGTGGCGGCATCGGGTCGCACCGCCAACCGTTGCCGGCGCCAGGCCCCCTTCCCCCAATAATCCAACCCAGGAGACACCCCATGGACGAGTCCATCCTGTCGCCGCGCGACTTCGACTCGCACCCCGCGTACGTTTATCCGCCGTACCGTTCGTCGGTCAAACGCGGCCCCACGCTCCCGCTCATCCCCCTGAAGGAAAAGCTGCGCAACCAGCACGCGCCCGTGTACGGCACCGACGACCTCGGCGCGCTCGATCACGACCTCACGCGCAACGCGGCCAGGAATGGCGCGCCGCTCGGCGAGCGCATCATCGTGACGGGCCGCGTGCTCGACGAAGGCGGCAAGCCGGTGCGCAATACGCTCGTCGAGATCTGGCAGGCCAACGCCGCCGGCCGCTATGTCCACAAGCAGGACCAGCACGACGCGCCGCTCGATCCCAACTTCCTCGGCGCCGGCCGCGCGATCACCGATAACGACGGCCGCTATCGTTTCCTCACGATCAAGCCGGGTGCATATCCCTGGGGCAATCACCCGAACGCGTGGCGTCCGAATCACATCCACTTCTCGCTGTTCGGCGACTACTTCGGCTCGCGTCTCGTCACGCAGATGTATTTCCCCGGCGACCCGCTGCTCGCGTTCGACCCGATCTATCAGGGCACGCCCGAAGACGCACGCGAGCGCATGATTTCGCGCTTCTCGCTCGACACCACCGAAGAAGGCTACGCACTCGGCTACGAATTCGACATCGTGCTGCGCGGCCCGAACCAAACCCCCACGGAGCGTTGAACCATGGCACTCAAGGAAACGCCTTCGCAAACGGTCGGCCCGTACTTCGCCTACGGCCTGTGTCCGCAGCAATACGATTTCGACCTGAAGAGCCTCTTCACGGCCAACGTGGTCGAGCCCGAAACGCCGGGCGAGCACATTACGCTGATCGGCCGCGTGATCGACGGCGACGGCAACGCCGTGTTCGACGCGATGCTCGAGTTTTCGCAGGTCGACGCAAACGGCCGTTATCCGGCTTCGCGCGAGGCAATCGCCAAAGACGGCTTCCGCGGTTTTGCACGCGTGGGCACGGGTACGGATGCGCAGCACCGCTTCATCGTGCACACCGTGAAGCCGGGCGTCGAGAACGCCGGCGAAGCGCCGCATCTGAACGTGATCGTGATGATGCGCGGGATGCTCACGCACACCTTCACGCGCATCTACTTCGAAGACGAAGCCGCCGCGAACGCCGCGGACCCGGTGCTCTCGGCCGTGCCCGCCGCGCGCCGCGACACGCTGATCGCGCGCCGTAGCGAGCAGGCCGGCAGCATCGTCTACACGTTCGACATCCGCATGCAGGGCGAACAGGAAACGGTGTTCTTCGATCTTTGATGCATCGGCGGCGATGCGAGCCGAGTCGCGCGGACTTTCACGTGGCTTTCATGAATTGGCCCTATGATCGTGCCGCTGCGATCTGATCGCGGAACTCCGAGCTGTACCTTGTGAAGCCTGCCATGCGCAGGCTTCTTTTTTGCAGCGCGCCTGCGGCCCGCCGCACGCTCAGCCGAGCGGGCGCACGCCGATCAGCACGCCATGCAGCCAGAAGGCGAACACGGCCCAGACCACGAGCCCGACCACGACGACGATCGCATCGCGCGATACTTCTCCCGGCGGATAGACCACCCCCGCTTCGCGATCGCGCCGGTTCTCGCCCCGCAGCTCGAACAACGCCCAGACGAGGAACACCCCGAAGAGAATGATGTCGTTGAGCGTGCCGTTGGCGAGCAGATGCGCGAACGCCCAAAGCGCGACGCCGCTCACGAATGGCTGGCCGACCGCGCGCTTGAAGTGATTGCCCGGCACATAGGCCGCGACGATCAGGATGAAGGCAATGGCGGTGAGAAGTGCCGTGACATGCGCCATCCAGAACGGCGGCAGCCAGATCGGCACGGGATAGCGGCGTGACAGACCGTAGCCATAGACGATCAGCACGAAGCCCAGAATGGAGAGCAACGCAAACGCGCCTCGCCAGGCACGCGGCCCCAGGCGCTCGATCTGCGCGGCACGCCAGGGCCCTGCCACGATGCGGATCGAATGGACACCAATGAAAATAACGAGGCCCAGCACGAGTATCGCCATGACTACCTCCCTGCCGTAGCAAGAACGCAATGGGCGAGATTGTCGCGCAGCTTGATCGCGCAGCCAACCGGAGTTTTCAAAAAAGCTGACTAATTACGCGCGCAAATGCCGGCAAAAAAGAATGCATAAATCATTGCGCGCCTAAACCGGCACGGCACATTAGGAGGCGCAATTAAATCCCGGCTCGCGCCGAAAGGCATTTTAAAACTATGCTGAATAATACCGGGCGCCGCGCCAATGCGCGGGCTTTGCGGCATGCGCCGCGAACGGTCTGGCAGTCGAAGGGCAACACCGGCGCGCACTCAGGCACCGTCATGGCTAGCAGCGAAAATGCTCGATATCCTGTCCCGCGTGCTTATAGCGCAACAGCCAGGCCGGCATATCGCCCTCGCCATTCCACGTATTCCCGTATGCGTCGCGGTACTTGGGTATTTTTTCGCTTTCGGCAATAGACGCTTCAAGCTCTTCGAACGTAATGCCGTACTCTTCCATGCGGCGTCGAATCCACACGATGAGCCGTTCGCGCGCCTCTCCATCGAGGTCGAACATCGATTAATTCCTCTCGCTTCGTCAAGGGCAAGGCACCGATACAACGATCGGCAAAGAATGGTCTTCCCTGAAAAGACAAAGGCTTCGCGCATGAACTGCGAAGCCTTGCTGCACTGATGAGGTGGCCTGAGTGTGGAGCCCGCGACCGGTTCGGAGGGGATCTGCAGTCCGCTGCTCCGCTCTCAGGTGACGCCGCTACAGGTGAGCGAACGTTTGCTGCAAGCGGAACCCATGATACCTTGCGCGCGCGGCACAGATCAAGCGGTTTCAAGGCGGAGCGGGCCTCTGCGGCCCGCTCCATTCCTTTAGGTAGAAGCCGCCGCGCCGGTTGCGCGCCGCTCTGGTGCAGGTTTGCTTTCGGCGGCGTTCACGTCGCCCTGGCCACGCGCCAGCACGGGCGCGAGCGCCGCGCCGGTATGGCTCGCCCGCACCTTCGCGAGCGCTTCGGGATCGGCTGCGGCGACGATCGTGCCGCCGCCCACGCCGCCTTCGGGCCCGAGATCGATGATCCAGTCGGCTTCGGCGATCACGTCGAGGTCGTGCTCGATCACGACGACGCTATGCCCCGCGTCCGCGAGCCGGTGCAGCACGCTGATGAGGCGCGCCACGTCGGCCATGTGCAGGCCCACCGTGGGCTCGTCGAGCACGTAGAGGGTGTGCGGCGCCTTCTGGCCGCGGCGCGTGATGTCGTCGCGCACCTTCGAGAGCTCGGTCACGAGCTTGATGCGCTGCGCCTCGCCGCCCGAGAGCGTGGGCGAAGGCTGGCCGAGCGTGAGGTAGCCGAGACCCACGTCCTTCATGAGTTGCAGCGGGTGCGAAATACTCGTGATCGAGCCGAAGAACTCCACGGCCTCGTCGATTTCCATCGTCAGCACTTCGCCGATGTTCCGGCCGCGCCACGTCACCGCCAGCGTTTCCGGATTGAAGCGCTGGCCGTGGCACACGTCGCACGGCACTTTCACGTCGGGCAGGAAGCTCATGCCGATGGTGCGCACGCCCTGGCCTTCGCACGCGGGACAGCGTCCGTCGCCGGTATTGAACGAGAAACGCGACGCGCTATAGCCGCGGGCGCGCGCCTCGAGCGTATCGGCGAAAAGGCGGCGAATCGCGTCCCACACGCCGATATAGGTCGCGGGGCACGAGCGCGGCGTTTTGCCGATCGGCGTCTGGTCGACTTCGAGCACGCGGTCGATGCTTTCCCATCCGCTAATCGAATCGCAGCCCTGCCACGTATGCGAAACCTCGAGCTTCGGCTTCGCGCTCGTGCGCGCGAGCACGCTCGAACGGCGTTCCGCCGCGCTCGGCGCTTTCTCCTTCACCGCCTTGCGCGCGCGCCGCTCGGCAGGCGAAGACAGCACCGAACGCCCAACGGCGTCGAGCAGATTGGAAAGCAGCACGTCGCGCGCGAGAGTGGACTTGCCGGAGCCGCTCACGCCCGTAATCGCCACGAGACGTCCGAGCGGAATCTGCGCGGTGACGTTGCGCAGGTTGTGCAGCTTGCCGCCGTGCACGGTGAGCCATTGGCCCGGCAGCGCCTCGCGTCCCGCGCGCGCCGGACGCACTTCACGGCGCGGCTGCAGCGGGTGCCGGATAGGCTGTGCGAGATAGCGGCCCGTGAGCGAATCGGCCTGCGCCGCGAGATCGGCCACGCTGCCTTGCGCGACCACGCGGCCGCCGCGCTTACCCGCGCTCGGACCGATGTCGATGATGTGATCGGCGCGCCGGATCGTGTCCTCGTCGTGCTCGACCACGACGAGCGTGTTGCCCTTCTCACCGAGGCTGCGCAGCGCGTCGAGCAGGATCTGGTTGTCGCGCGGATGCAGGCCGATGGTCGGTTCGTCGAGCACATAGCACACGCCCTGCAAATTGCTGCCCAGTTGCGCGGCGAGACGAATGCGCTGCGCCTCGCCACCCGAAAGGCTTGGCGCGGCGCGATCGAGGCTCAGATAGCCGAGCCCCACTTCTTCCAGGAACTGCAGCCGGCTGCGGATTTCGCTCACCACGTCGCGCGCGATCTGCGCGTCGCGGCCGCCCAGCTTCAGCGTATCGATCCAGCGGCGCGTCTCCGCCACGGTCCACTGTGCGACGTCGACGATCGGATGCGCGTCGAACGTCACGGCGCGCGCCACCGGATTCAGGCGCGTGCCGCCGCAATCGTGGCACGGCTCGTCGACCATGCCGTCGGGTTCCTGCTCCTCCGAAGGCAAGGTTTGCTCGCGGCCACGGCCGTCTTCGGCGACGATCGTGTCGTCGTACGCGGCGCGCTGCTCGCGCGTGAGCGCGAGGCCCGTACCCACGCAGGTCGTGCACCAGCCGTGCTTGCTGTTGTACGAGAACATACGCGGATCGAGTTCGGGATAGCTCGTGCCGCACACCGGGCAGGCGCGCCGCGTCGACAGCACCTTCACCTCGCCGATGCTCGCCGTCGAACCGCCATTGCCAATCACGTGATCGAGGCCGTCGAGCGGCGCGAGCAGGTGCACGATGCCCTTGCCCGCTTCGAGCGTCGCGCCGAGCAGCGTGCGCAATTGCGCCTCGTTTTCCGGCTCGATCACGAGGTCGCCCACGGGCAACTCGATCGTATGCTCGCGGAAGCGGTCGAGCTTGGGCCACGGCGCGACGGGCACGAATTCGCCATCCACGCGCAGATGCGTGTTGCCGCGCGCCTTCGCCCACTTCGCGAGATCGGTGTAGACGCCCTTGCGATTGACGACGAGCGGCGCGAGCAAACCGACATGCTGGCCGCGATGTTCGCGCAGCAGCTGCGCGACGATCGCATCGACGCTCTGCGACGTGACGGGCGTGCCGTCATGCACGCAGTGCTGCACGCCGAGCTTCACGTAAAGCAGACGCAGGAAGTGCCACACCTCGGAGGTCGTGGCGACCGTGCTCTTGCGGCCGCCGCGCGAAAGGCGCTGCTCGATCGCGACGGTCGGCGGAATGCCGTACACGGCATCGACTTCGGGACGGCCCGCGGGCTGCACGATCGAACGCGCATACGCGTTGAGCGATTCGAGGTAGCGCCGCTGGCCTTCGTGAAAGAGGATGTCGAACGCGAGCGTGGACTTGCCCGAGCCCGACACGCCCGTGATGACGTTGAAGCGGCCGTGCGGAATATCGACATCGAGCGCCTTGAGGTTGTGCTCGCGCGCATTCACGATGCGCACCACGTCCTCGCCCTGCACCTCGCGGCGCGCCTGCGCGGCACGCAACGCGGTTTGCAGCGCCACGCCCTCTTCTTCCGCCAGCAGTTCGACACCGCTGCCAAGCGCGGCTTCGTAGCGCTCGAGCGCCGCGCCGGTATGCGAACGCGGGCACGCGATCACGTCCTCGGGCGTGCCGACGCACACCACTTCGCCGCCTGCATCGCCGCCTTCGGGGCCGAGATCGATCAGCCAGTCGGCGGCGCGGATCACGTCGAGGTTATGCTCGATCACGAACAGCGAATGACCGCCCACGAGCAGCTTGCCGAAGGCGCGCATCAGTTTGGCGATGTCGTCGAAATGCAGGCCCGTGGTCGGTTCGTCGAACATGAAGAGGCGGCCGCCCGCCTCCTTGCCGCGCGACTGCGCGGTTTCCGCGAGATACCCCGCGAGCTTCAGGCGCTGCGCCTCGCCGCCCGAGAGCGTCGGCACCGGCTGGCCGAGCTTCACGTATTCGAGGCCCACGTCCACGATAGGCTGCAGCACGCGCAATACTTCGGCATCCTCAGCGAAGCATTGCACCGCTTCGCTCACGGTGAGGTCGAGGACGTCCGCGACCGAAAGCGTACGGCCCGCGCGCTCGATCTTCACTTCGAGCACTTCCGCGCGATAACGGCTGCCGTCGCAATCGGGGCAACGCAGGTACACATCGCTCAGGAACTGCATTTCGATGTGCTCGAAACCGGAGCCGCCACAAGTCGGGCAGCGGCCTTCGCCCGAGTTGAAGCTGAACATGCCCGCCGTGTAGCCGCGCTGCTTCGCGAGCGTCGCCTTGGCGAACAGCTTGCGGATCTCGTCGAACGCGCCGACATAGCTGGCCGGATTCGAACGCGCCGTCTTGCCGATCGGCGACTGGTCGACGAACACGGCGTCGCTGATCTGCTCCGCGCCGCTCAGCTTGCGGAACGTGCCCGGCGCTTCGGTCGCCTTGCCCAGATGCCGCGCGAGCGCGGGATAGAGCACGTCCTGCACCAACGTCGATTTTCCCGAGCCCGAGACGCCGGTCACGCACACGAGGCGTTGCAGCGGAATCTGCACGGTCACGTCGCGCAGGTTGTGCTCGCTCGCGCCTTCGAGCAGCAGGTTCGGCGTGGACGCGTCAACCGGGCGTCGCTCCCAGTGCGAAGCGTCGGCGACGGCGCGGTGGCCGCCCAGGTACTCGCCCGTCAGGGTGCCCGACGAGCGGATATCGTTCGGCGTGCCGTCGTAGACGATCGAGCCGCCGCGTTCGCCGGGGCCGGGACCCATGTCGATGAGGCGGTCGGCCGCGAGCATCACGGACGGATCGTGCTCGACCACGACGAGCGTATTGCCCGCGTCGCGCAGACGTTGCATCGCTTCGACGATGCGGTTGAGGTCGCGCGGATGCAGGCCGATACTCGGTTCGTCGAGCACGAACAGCGTTTTCGTGAGCGACGTGCCGAGCGCCGTGGTCAGGTTGATACGCTGCACTTCGCCGCCCGAGAGCGTGCGGCTCTGGCGATCGAGCGTCAGATAGCCGAGGCCCACGTCGCAGAGATACTTCAGGCGCGTGCGCACTTCTTCGAGCAGCAGCTTCAGCGCATCATCGAGCAATGCTGAGGAAAGCGAAAGATTGTCGAAGAAGCGGCGAATGCGCTCGATCGGCAGCAGCATCACGTCGTGCACGGTAAGGCCCGGCAACGCTTCGAGCTGCGCGCGTGTCCAGTCCACGCCGTGCGGCAGGAAGCGCCCCGATGGCGCGAGCACGTCGTCCGCGTTCTGCTGCGTGCCGAGGCGCCATTGCAGGGCCTCGGTTTTCAGGCGTGCGCCGCCGCAGGTTTCGCACGGCGTGTAGCTGCGGTACTTCGACAGCAGCACGCGGATGTGCATCTTGTAGGCTTTCGATTCCAGATACTGGAAGAAGCGCTTCACGCCGTACCACTGCGTCTGCCAGCTGCCCTTCCAGTCCGGCGCCCCGTCGATGACCCAGTCGCGCTGCGCCTGCGTCAGTTCCGACCATGCCGTATCGCGCGGAATGCCGGCCTTCGCGGCATAGCGCATCAGGTCGTCCTGGCATTCCTTCCACGCCGGCGTTTGCAGCGGCTTGATCGCGCCGCCGCGCAGCGTCTTGCGCTCGTCGGGTATCACGAGGCCCCAATCCACGCCGATCACGCGACCAAAGCCGCGGCACGCGTCGCAGGCGCCGTAGGCCGAGTTGAACGAGAACAGCGCGGGCTGCGGATCGGCGTAGCGCAGATCGCTGTCCGGGCAGTGCAGCCCGGTCGAGAAGCGCCAGATCTGCGGCTCGGCCGCGGCTTCGGCGTCGCCGCTCTCGAGCACGTAAATGTTGACGCGCCCGCTGCCGCGCTTGAGCGAGGCTTCGATCGCCTCGATCGCGCGGCTTTTCTCCACGTTCTGCATGCGGAAACGGTCGGCGACCACGTCGAGCAGCTTGCGCGTGCCTTCGGCGGTCTTCACCTCGCGCTGTGCCTGCACGCGCGTATAGCCGCTCGCGGAGAGCCACTGCGCGACTTCTTCCTCGGTGGTCGTATCGGGCAGCTCGACCGGAAACGTGACCACGAGACGCGGGTCGCCCGTGGCCGTGCGCGCCATCAGCTCGGCGTAGATCGTCTCAGGCGTGTCGTGCCGCACGGGCTGCGCCGTGACGCGGTCGAACAGATTCGCGGCGCGCGCGTAGAGCAGCTTGAGGTGGTCGTTCAGCTCCGTCATCGTGCCGACCGTGGAGCGCGAACTGCGCACGGGGTTGGTCTGGTCGATGGCGATGGCGGGCGGCACGCCGTCCACGCGATCGACCTGCGGCCGGTCCATGCGGTCGAGGAACTGGCGCGCGTAGGCGCTGAACGTTTCGACGTAACGGCGCTGGCCTTCCGCGTAAAGCGTGTCGAAAACGAGGCTCGACTTGCCCGAGCCTGAAGGCCCGGTGACGACCGTCATTTCGCCGGTGTGCAGGTCGAGGTCGAGGTTCTTGAGGTTGTGCTGGCGGGCACCACGGATTCGGATGGATCGGTTATCGCTCACTTGCGCTGGCATTCCGGCTGGATCACACGCGTGGGGCCGGACGGCGCGCGAAATGGGGCAAATACGCGGCGCGGCCCGGCAACTTGCAGCGCAGCGCGCGCGGGAAATCGGCGCGCGGCCCTGGCTGTCAGGCTAGGATTCTACTGTATATTTATACAGCACGCTGGATGGCCGTTCGGCTGAGTCCCGGCCGCCGGTTGCCCCGTATTTACGCGCCAGATGGCCCTATTGCGCTGCAGCGCGCCACATACCTTCGTACGCCGCCTCGACGCCGCGCGCGAAGCGTTCGCCGTCCATGAGCGGCGAGTGCACCATGCGTTCGCGCAGCGTCGCGCGCAGGTTCGCGAGGCGTGGCAAGTCGCTCGCGAGATTCACCGCCGTCTCCACGAAGGCGTCGTCCGAATCGGCGGCCAGTTCGGCAAGACCCAGGTTCGCGAGCTGGCTCAAGCCCGCGCGCCCCGCCACGGTCGCCCCGATGCGCGTGACGACGGGCACCCCCATCCACAGCGCGTCGAGCGAGGTGGTATGGCCGTTGTACGGCAACGTGTCGAGCCCGAGATCGACCTCGTGATAGCTGCGCAGATAATCGGCACGCGGCCGGAACGGCAGGAAGCGCACGCGCGCCGGGTCGATGCCGGCCCGCGCGATCCGAAGCGCGAGGCGGCGCCTCGCTTCACCCTCGGCGGCCATGAGCACGAGGCGCGCCGCAGGCAAACGGGCGAATACACGGGCCCACAGGTTCAGCGTCGTATCGGTGAGCTTGCACGGGTTGTTCAGGCTGCCGAACGTGACGTGGCCGGCGCTCGATGCCGGCAGCGTATTCACTTCGGGTTCCGAAGCAAGCGGGTCATAGCACCAGAACGTGTGCGGCAAACGCCACGACTTTTCGCTGTAGTGGCCATCGTGCGCAGGCGGATCGAGCCAGGGATCGGTGAGCCGCCAGTCCATCGCGCCAATTCCGGTCGTGCCGGGATAGGCAAGCCAGGCGACCTGCACCGGCGCCGGCTTGCGCGCGAACAGCAGCGGCCGGCCATCGGCCATGTGCATCGTGAGATCGACGAGGATATCGATGCCGTCCGCGCGGATCTGGTCCGCCAGCGCCGCGTCGCTCGACGTGCGCACGTCGTGCCACTCGTCGACGTGCGCGGCAAGTCGCGCGGTCGTCGCATCGGGCCTGACCACGCTCGAATACGCATGAATCTCGAAGCGCGTGCGGTCGTGATGGGCGAGTAGCGGCGTCATGAACAATGCCTGGCAATGCTCACGAAAATCGCCCGATACGTAACCGATGCGCAAGCGCCTTCGCACGGCCGGTTCGACAGGCGCCTGCGTGCGATGCACGCCGAGCGGCGCTTCGTGCTGCGCGGACCAGCGTCTCGCCTCGTCGAGAATCGCCTGTGGATCTTCGGCCTGGAACGACAACGCGTACAGAAGGTTGCTGTGCGCGATGAGGTTGCCGGGCTCGCTCGCCACGGCCCGGCGAAGGCATTCGATGCCTTCGTCCAGGTCTCCGCAGTCCTTGAGCACGTTGCCAAGATTGTTGAGCGTGGCCGAGCGCGATGGATCGAAGCTGAGGGCCTGGCGCAACAGCGCTTGCGCCTCGTCGAAGCTGCCGAGCGTGCGCATCAGGTTGGCGGCGTTGTTGAACGCGTCGACGAAATCCGGCCGGATGCGGATGGCCGTTTCGTACGCCACGCGTGCAGCGGGGTAATCGCCGAGATCGCGGCAAACATTCCCCAGGTTGTTGGCCGCTTCCGCATGCGCCGGCTCGAGCGCGAGCGCGCGGCGATATTGCGCTTCGGCTTCGCGCAGACGGCCGCGCGCCTGCAGCGCGACGCCGTAGTTGTAGGCCGCATGCGCCATATGCGGTTCGCTGGCCACCGCGCGTTCGAGCAGGGGCAACGCCTCGTCCAGACGCTCCAGGCGGGTCAGCAGCACGCCGAGGTTGATCATCGCGACTGCCGTGCCCGGCGCGGCCGCCAATGCGGCGCGCAAGCTATCGAGCGCTTCCTCGTCCCGACCTGCTTCCTGCAGCAGCGTGCCGAGGTTCGTCAATGCGCTGGCATCGCCCGGCTGCAAGGCGAGCGCGCGGCGATACGCGGCCTGAGCCTCGCCGGAATCGCCCAGCAGACGCAGACAATTACCGAGGTTGTTCCAGGCGTCGGCCCGGTTCGCTTCGCTCTCCAGCGCCGCGCGCCACGCCTCCACCGCTTCCGCCAGCGCACCCTGCGCCTGCAGCGCCGAGCCGAGCCCGCACCAGAGATCGGCGGACGACGCGTCGTCCGCCAGCAGAGCGCGATAGACCTGCGCCGCTTCGGCATGGCGTGCGGCCATGGCATACGCCTGCCCCAACGCTTCGCGATAGCGTCGCTGACCGGGCTCGACGGCGAGTGCGCGCTGCAACCAGCCGATCGCATCAGCCGGCGTGCCTTCCTGCAAACCGATCACGCCGAGCCGAAACAACGCACCCGCGTGCGCTGTTTCGGCTTCGAGCAGTTGCATGTACAACTGACGCGCGCGCGCCAGGTCGCCGGCGAAATGGCTCTCACTGGCGCGCTCGTAAAGGAAGTCGTTCTGCATCGGGCTCAATGAATTCGTGCAACGGAGTCGTTACCAAACCTTATTGAATATTAACGGCAGTTTCTTTCAAAAACTTCTCATCCGTTTTATTACCAACTATTGAGCAAGTTCATCGCACACGACAATTCTTTCCTTCAAACTCGAAAGGCAGGCGGACGTGCGGCGACACCGCGATGCGCAACGCATCCGGCCGCGCGCCGCCACTCAGCTTCGACAGGAGCCCGACGATGAGCAAGACGATGCAAGCCGCGGTAGTCCGCGCATTTGGCAAACCCCTTGTGCTGGAGGAAGTGGCCGTCCCCACTCCGGGGCCAGGCGAACTACTCGTGAAGATCGAAGCGTGCGGCGTGTGCCACACGGACCTGCATGCCGCGCACGGCGACTGGCCCGTCAAGCCGCAACCGCCGTTCATTCCCGGTCACGAGGGCGTGGGCTATGTCGTGGGTGTGGGCGCGGGCGTCACGCATGTGAAGGAAGGCGATCGCGTGGGCATTCCGTGGCTTTACTCGGCATGCGGCCATTGCGAACATTGCCTCGGCGGCTGGGAAACGCTTTGCGAACAGCAGCAGAACACCGGCTATTCGGTCAATGGCGGCTTCGCTCAATACGCGAAAGCCGACGCGAATTACGTCGGCCTGCTGCCGAAAAATATCGACTTCATCGAAATCGCACCCGTGCTCTGCGCCGGCGTGACGGTCTACAAGGGCCTGAAAGTCACCGACACGCGGCCTGGCAACTGGGTCGTGATTTCCGGCGTGGGCGGCCTCGGCCACATGGCCGTGCAATACGCGCGTGCGATGGGACTCAACGTCGCCGCCGTCGATGTCGACGATACGAAACTCGAACTGGCGAAACGCCTCGGCGCGACCGTGACGGTCAACGCGAAAACGACCGATCCCGCTGCGTATCTGAAGAAGGAAATTGGCGGCGCGCACGGCGTGCTCGTAACCGCGGTCTCGCCCATTGCGTTTTCGCAGGCGCTCGGCATGGTGCGCCGGGGCGGCACGGTGTCGCTGAACGGCCTGCCGCCCGGCGACTTTCCGCTGCCGATCTTCGACATGGTGCTGGGCGGCGTGACGGTGCGCGGTTCGATCGTCGGCACACGCCTCGATCTCGAAGAGTCGCTGATGTTCGCGCAGGAAGGCAAGGTCAAGGCGACCGTCTCCACGGAAAAACTGGAGAACATCAACGACGTGTTCGCTCGCATGGAGCGCGGCGCGATCGAAGGCCGCGTGGTGCTCGATATGGCGGGCTAGGCGGCGCGCGACCGCTCAATGAACAACGCGCCGGACACCGCTGCAAAGCGATGTCCGGCGCGTCAATGGATCGCCGCAACGATTGCGGCACATGGTGCGGCTTCAGTCCGCGACGTCCACACCCTTCAGCAGCTTCACTTCGGGCGGCTCCGTCACCCACGCACCTATCTTCGCGCGGTACGCCACGAAATGCGCGCTATCGCGATGCGCCTGCACCGCGGCTTCGTCGACATAGGTTTCGTAAAGATAAAAGCCCGGTGCGCCATCGGCGCGGCGCAGCAGGTCGTAACGCAAGTTGCCCGGCTCCTTGCGCGTGTGCGAAACCATCTCGCGCATGAGCGCCTCCACGTCGGCGACGTGCTCGGACTTCGGCGTGATGCTCGCGAATAGATAGACGGTCATTGGCATTCCCTCATCGTCAACGGTTGAACCGGTCGGCCAATTTCAGCCGACCTTGTAGCGCTCGAGCCAGTGCGCGTACGGCGCGGGCAAGGTCCACGCGGCGCGTTCGACGCCCAGTTCCTGAGCCGCGAAATACGGCCAGTGCGGATTCGCGAGATGCGCGCGCCCCACCATCACGACGTCGAGTTGCTCCTTCGCCACCGAGCGCTCGGCCAGCTCCGGCGTGCCGATACCCCAGGCCGACGACACCGGCAGACCGCTTGCGCGACGCACCTTTTGTGCGATCGGCGCGAGGAACGCGGGCGCCCACGGAATCTGCGCGGCGGGCGTCGAGAAACCGACGCTCACGCCCAGCATGTCGAGGCCTTCGCGCTTGAAGCCCTTGGCCAATTCGATCGATTCGGCCAGCGTTTCCTCGTCGCGGCCATCGTACTCGATCACACCGAAGCGCGCCGTCAGCGGCAGATGCTCCGGCCAGACCTTACGCACCGCGGCCAGCGTTTCCAGCAGGAAACGGCTGCGGTTCTCGAGGCTGCCGCCATAACGATCGTCGCGCTGGTTCGAATGCGTCGAGAAAAAGCTCTGACCGAGGTAGCCGTGCGCAAAGTGCAGTTCGAGCCATTCGAAGCCGGCTTCGAGCGCGCGCTTCGCTGCGGCCACGAAGTCCTCGCGCACGCGTGCGATGTCGTCGAGCGTCATCGCCTTCGGCACCTTCGGCAGATGCGCGCCGAACGCCGTTGCCGAGGGCGCGATGGTCTGCCAGCCACGCGCGTCGCCTTCGGCGATGTGGTCGTCGCCTTCCCACGGGCGGTTCGCGCTCGCCTTGCGGCCCGCGTGCGCAATCTGGATGCCGGGTACCGCGCCCGCTGCCTTGATCGCGGCGACGGTGGGCTTGAACGCCTCCAACTGCGCGTCGTTCCACAGGCCCGTGCAGTCCGGCGTGATGCGGCCTTCGGGCGAAACCGCCGTCGCCTCGACGATCACGAGGCCCGCGCCGCCGCGCGCGATCTGCGCGTAGTGGACGTGATGCCAGTCGTTGATTACGCCATCGACGGCCATGTACTGGCACATCGGCGGCACGGCGATGCGGTTGCGCAGGGACACGCCCTTGAGCTTGAACGGTTCGAACAATGCGGACATCTACAGCTCCTTTCTTGGCACAGGTCGCGCCTCGCGCGGCATCTGCGCCGGTTGGCAAAAACGGGATTTCCTTGCGGCGACGCGCAGCCGCACACGCGCTGCGAGCGCGCCTCGCAGCGTTGCCGAAAGGAAGTCGGGGAAGCGAACGCACCCGCCAAAGACGCGCGCGTTCGCGCAACATCAAGCGCGGCGCAGCGCCGCGAGCAGGGCTTCGGCAACCGGCTCCGACGAAGCCGGATTCTGGCCCGTGATGAGCAGACCATCGATTGCGACGTGCGGCTGCCAGTCGGCGGCCTTCGAGTACTGGCCGCCGTTGGCCTTCAGCATGTCCTCGACGAGGAACGGCACGACGTCGGTCAACTGCACGGCGGCTTCTTCGTCATTCGAAAAACCGGTGACCGACTTGCCGGCCACGAGCGGCTGGCCGTCCGCCCCCTTCACGTGACGCAGCACGCCCGGCGCATGGCAGACGGCAGCGACAGGCTTGCCCGCGGCGATCGTCGTTTCGATCAGCGCGATCGAAACCGGATCTTCGGCCAGGTCCCAGAGCGGGCCGTGGCCGCCCGGGTAGAACACGGCGTCGAACGCGCTCGCGTCGATATCGGCGAGGCGTTTCGTATTGGCAAGCGCCGTTTGCGCCGCGGTATCGGATGCGAAACGCCGCGTCGCATCGGTCTGCGCGGAGGGATCGCTGCTCTTCGGATCGAGCGGCGGCTGGCCGCCCTTGGGCGACGCGAGCGTGAGCTCGGCGCCCGCGTCGCGCAGCGCGTAGTAAGGAGCGGCGAACTCTTCGAGCCAGAAGCCCGTCTTCTTGCCCGTGTTGCCGAGGTCCTCATGCGAGGTCAAAACGATCAGTGCCTTCATCGGCGTTCCTTTTTGGGTTGGGTTCGGGCGCTCGCGCACCCTTTGGAAACCGGGCTCTTCACGCGCTATTAGACCGGTCGTCTAGTTTTCCCGCACAATGCGCGACAAGCGCGCGCACTTCACGCGCTGCCGCAGCTTCGCGTTCGATTAGTTGCCCGGAGGCAGGTTCAACAGGATGCGCGTGGTCGCCATGGCCGCGTCGAGCGGCTTGCGGTCGCGGTGAATCTTTTCGAGCAGCGTCGCGCCGAGCCACAGTTCGTAGAGCGTCACCGCCATGCTCGCGGCGTCGTTCACGCCCGCGAGCGAGCCATCCGCGCGCCCTGCCTCGAGACACGCGGCAATGCGCGAGATCGTCGCATCGGTGCCAAGACGCAGCGCCTCGCGCATCGCCTCGGAAAGGTCGCTCACCTCCGCGCCCAGCTTCACCGCGAGACATTTGCCTACGGGATCGTCGGCGCACTGGATCAGGCGCCAGTCGTCCCAGTAGCGCATCAGCTTCTCGGCCGCCGTACCCGGCGCGCGCAAGAGCAGATCGTCGAGACGCTCCGCATACTCGTCGAAATACGACGTGAGCAAGGCTTCGCCGAACGCTTCCTTCGAGCCGAAATAGTGATAGAACGACCCTTTAGGCACACCGGCGGCCGCGAGGATCTCATTGAGACCGACTGCGGAAAAGCCCTTGCCCAGCAGAATGGGCATGGCGGTATCGAGGATGTGTTGCCGCACTTCGACGGCTGCCGCTGCATTCATGAGGTGACATGGTACAGAGCGATTAGACCAGTCGTCTAGTAATCTCCCATGATGAGTAATGGCATTGCATCGCACCCCGCAACCAGACAACCAGCTAATCAGGAAGAGGCAACCCATGACGTCACGCACCCTGCTCTGTTACGGCGATTCCAATACGCACGGCACGAAGCCGCTGACCGTGCCCGGCGTGTCCGAGCGATTCGGCCCCGCCGACCGCTGGCCCGGCGTGCTGCGCGAGGCGCTCGGGCCGGGCTGGGCGATCATCGAGGAAGGCCTGCCCGCGCGCACCACGGTTCACGACGATCCCATCGAAGGCCGGCACAAGAACGGGCACGCCTATCTGCGCCCGTGCCTCGAAAGCCAGTTGCCGGTCGACGTGGTCGCGTTGATGCTCGGCACCAACGACCTCAAGACCCGTTTTTCCGTCACGCCCACCGACATCGCGAACTCGGTCGATGTGCTGCTCGAAACGCTCGTCGCGTGCCGCGCGGGTCCGGGCGGCTCGACGCCTCATGTGCTGCTCATGTCGCCGGTGCCGATCGAAGAGATTGGCTTTCTCGGCGATATCTTCACGGGCGGCGCCGCGAAATCGCGCCTGCTTGCGCCGCTCTACGAGCGCGTGGCCGTGAAATACGGCTCGGCGTTTCTCGACGCCGGCGAGTTCGCCACCGTCAGCCCCACCGATGGCATTCACTACGAAGCCTCGCAACACCACCGGCTCGGCAAGGCCGTCGCGGAAGTCGTGCGTCAGCGCTTCGGCGCATAAGCGCACATCGGGCCGCAAAAAGAAAAACGCCGCCGGCCCGAAGGCCTGGCGGCGTTTTTCTTTTGCGCTTCACCCGAAGCGAGCGAAGCGCAAGTCCAGCAACGATGAACGCTTAACGCGACATCATGTTCATGCTGACGTTGTGCATGACCCACAGCGTACCGACGACCACGATCAGGACCGTCAACACCGTGAAGCCAAATGCCGTCACGTTCCAGCGCTGGCCCGACGACGTGTTCATGTGCAGGAAGAACACGAGGTGAACCAGGATCTGCACGACTGCCAGCACGGCGAGGCCGAGCAGCGCGGTTTCGCGCGAAAAGCCGCCATGCAGCACGAGCCAGAACGAAGCGGCCGTGAGCACCACCGCCAGGACGAAACCAACCAGGTAGCTGCCTACGCTGCCGTGGCTTTCTTCTTCATGGATAGGATGAGCACTCATTTAGATCACGCTCGCAAGATAGACAAAGGAGAACACGCAGATCCAGACGATGTCCAGAAAGTGCCAGAAAAGGCTCAGGCAGGTCAGGCGGCGAATTTCACGCTCGCCCAGAGCCGGCGCCTTCAAGGCCTGAACCATCAGGACGACCATCCAGATCATGCCCATCGTCACGTGGATACCGTGGGTGGCAACCAGCGTGAAGAACGACGAGAGAAACGCGCTGCGTTGCGGACCGTTGCCCTCCGCGATCATGTTCGCGAATTCGTGCAGTTCGAAATACAGGAACGTTGCGCCGAGCAGGAACGTGATCGCCAGCCAGACGAACACTTGACCCTTGCGCTGCTTGTGCGCGCCGATCATCGCGAAACCGTACGTGATGGACGACAGCAGCAGCACTGCCGTTTCCATCGCGACGCCATTGATGTCGAACAGGTCCTTGCCCGTCGGGCCGCCTGCGAACTGGTTCTGCATGACGGCGAACACTGCGAACAGCGAGCCGAACAGAATACAGTCCGTCATCAGGTACAGCCAGAAGCCGAACACCGAGTGTGACGGCGGGTGATCGTGGTGATCGTGCTCCGCGTGTGCGGCCGCACTAGTATGCGTCGACATCAGTTGGCCTCCAGTGCTGCTTCAACCTTGCCATTGCGTTGCTTGTCGGCGAACGCCTTGACCAGTGCGCGCTCGCGCGCTTCTTCGTCTGCCCGAACCTTGGCGGCCGGGATGTAATAGCCTTCGTTCTTCTGGAAGCTGTAGCCGATCGCCGTCGCGAGAATGCCGACGAAGCCAGCGATCATGAGCCACCAGATGTGCCAGATGCCAGCAAAGCCGAGCACCAGGCTGAAGAGACCGATGAACAGACCCGCGCTCGTGTTCGAGGGCATGTGGATGTCGGTGTACTTCGTGTTCGCGACGTCCACGGTCTCGCGGCCGGTGTCCTTCAGGTGCTGGAACTCGTCGAGTTCGCTCACGTGCGGAATGATCGCGAAGTTATACGACGGCGGCGGCGACGAAATCGCCCACTCCAGCGTACGGCCACCCCACGGATCGCCCGTCAGGTCGCGGTTTTCCGGCAGGTTGCGGTCGCGGATCGACACGTACAGCTGCGCCAGTTGATGCGCGATACCGATTGCCACGAGCACGGCGCCAAACCACGCGATGATCATCCACGGATGCCATGCCGGATTGTCGTAGTGGTTCAGACGGCGGGTTGCGCCCATGAAGCCCAGCACGTACAGCGGCGTGAAGGCGACATAGAAGCCCGAGAGCCAGAACCAGAACGCGCGCTTGCCGAGCTTTTCGTTGAGCTTGAAGCCGAACGCCTTCGGGAACCAGTAGTTCATGCCGGCGAGATAGCCGAACACCACACCGCCGATGATCACGTTGTGGAAGTGCGCGATCAGGAACAGCGAGTTGTGGAGCACGAAGTCCGCACCCGGGATCGCCATCATCACGCCGGTCATGCCGCCGATGGTGAAGGTGACCATGAAGCCGATCGTCCACAGCACCGCCGAGTTGAACTCGAGGCGGCCGCGGTAGATCGTGAACAACCAGTTGAAGATCTTCACGCCCGTCGGGATCGAAATGATCATCGTGGCGATACCGAAGAACGCGTTCACATCGGCGCCCGAACCCATCGTGAAGAAGTGGTGCAGCCACACGACGAACGCCAGAACCATGATCGCGCAGGTCGCGTAGACCATTGCCTTGTAGCCGAACAGCGGCTTCCTGGCGTAGGTCGCGACAACTTCCGAGAAGATACCGAACGCCGGCAGGATCAGGATGTACACCTCAGGGTGACCCCAGGCCCAGATCAGGTTCAGGTACAGCATGGCGTTGCCGCCGCCGTCATTCGTGAAGAAGTGCGTGCCGATGTAGCGGTCGAGGCCGAGCAGCGCGAGCGTCACGGTCAGGATCGGGAACGCGGCCATGATCAGCACGTTCGTGCACAGCGCCGTCCACGTGAACACCGGCATCTTCATCATCGTCATGCCGGGGGCACGCATCTTGATGATGGTGACGAAGAAGTTCACGCCGGTCAGCAGCGTGCCGACACCCGAGATCTGCAGCGCCCACAGGTAGTAGTCCACCCCTACCCCTGGACTGTACGCAAGCTCCGAAAGCGGCGGATACGCGAGCCAACCCGTCATTGCGAACTCACCCACGACGAGCGAGATCATCAGCAGGATGGCGCCGACTGCGGTCATCCAGAACGACAGCGAGTTCAGGAACGGGAACGCGACGTCGCGTGCGCCGATCTGCAGCGGCACGATGATGTTCATCAGGCCAACCATGAAAGCCATGGCCATGAAGAAGATCATGATCACGCCGTGCGCCGTGAAGATCTGGTCGTAGTGGTGCGGCGGGAGGTAGCCCGGCGCGTTGTACGCGAGCGCGAGCTGGGTACGCATCATGATCGCGTCGGCGAAGCCGCGCAGCAGCATGATGAGGGCGAGCACGATGTACATCACGCCCAGACGCTTGTGGTCGACGCTCGTCAGCCACTCCGTCCACAGATATTTCCACTTACCGAGGTAAGTGATGCCACCGAGCACGAATGCGCCGATGACGGCCATACCGATCATCGTGCCGAGAATAATCGGCTCGTGGTACGGAATGGCGTCCAGTGTAAGTTTTCCGAACATGCCTGGTTTACCCCTTGGTCACGCACGACGGGTCACTGAAATTCGTGACGTGGCCGTTGTTGTACTTCGCGATGATGTTGTTGAAGAGCTTCGGGTCGACCGTCGAGAAGTACTCAACCGGAGCCTTCTCGCTCGGCTGTGCGACCGTCGCGTATTGATCCATCGAAAGCTGCGTCTGCGACGCCTTCACCTTCTGGACCCACGCGTCGAAGTCTTGCTGGCTGGTGGCGAGGGTGCGGAACTTCATGTCCGAGAAGCCCTTGCCGCTGAAGTTCGCCGAGAGGCCGGCGTAGTCGCCAGCGTGGTCGGCAATCAGGTGCAGACGCGTCTGCATGCCAGCCATCGCATAAACCTGGGTGCCAAGCTGCGGGATGAAGAACGAGTTCATCACCGAATCCGACGTGATGCTGAAGTTCACCGGCGTGCCAACGGGCACGGCCAGCTGATTCACCGTCGCGATACCGAGATCCGGGTAGATGAACAGCCACTTCCAGTCGAGCGCGACAACTTCGACGTTGATCGGCTTGACGTTCGATTCGAGCGGCTTGTAGGGGTCGAGCTCGTGCGTGGTTTTCCACGTGAGCACGGCGAGGAACAGAATGATCAGCGTCGGAATGGTCCAGACGACGACTTCAATCGCCGTCGAGTGCGACCACTTCGGGTCGTACGTGGCGCTACGGTTCGACGCGCGGTAGCGGTACGCAAACCACAGCGTCAGGACGATCACGGGGATCACAACAATCAGCATGGCCCATGTGGAGGTCGCAATCAGCTGCTTTTCCGCCACGCCCACACTTCCCTTGGGGTCAAGGAGCTCCATGTTGCATCCGGAAAGACACAAGGCCAATCCGGCGCTGATGGGAAGCAGTAACCTTTGAAAGGTCGTTCTTTTCATCACGTTTGCCTGAAATTCATTCATTGAATAGTTCCGGACGCGTCCCCTGACATCCGACAAAGGAAGCGCGCCCGCATCATACAGCCGCTTTGATATTTCGCAATCAATGAATGTGGAAAATGACCTTTGTCAAAAGAAGATTGAGACACTTTGTCGCATGTGTTCGCGAGGTTTGTCGCGCCTCGGAAACACACGCACTTCGCGCCCTGCTCTGCCCTTGACAGCGGCCCGCCGCGGCTACTTCTCGAATCTCAAAATTCGAAAACCCTTGGACGCAACAACGCGCCGCAGCGCCCGTAGGCGATGCGGCGCGTTGGTTGCGCCGTCAATCTTCAGTGATCACGTCGGCGAGTGCTGAGCACGAACGTCCGTGCCAGCGCGCACTGCGTCAGCAGGCGCTGCCTCGTCGACGGGTTGCTTGTTGCGACCGGCCTGGGTGACGAGGTTCGCCGCCGAGAGTTCGATCGCGTCGGTCATCGGCTTCGGGTAGAGGCCGATTGCCAGCACGAACGCTGCGAGCGAAGCGAAGATCAGCGTTTCGCGGCGGCCGATGTCAGCCAGCTTCGCAACGCCCTTGTTCGCCACAGCGCCGAAGATCACGCGCTTGTACATCCACAGGGTGTACGCAGCGCTCAGAATGACGGTCGTCGCGGCGATCGCGCCGACCCAGAAGTTCACGCGGATCGCGCCCATGATGACCATGAACTCGCCCACGAAGCCCGACGTGCCCGGCAGGCCGAGGTTGGCCATGCAGAACAGCATCATGAAGGTGGCGTAGCGCGGCATCACGTTGACGACGCCGCCGTAAGCCGAGATCGTGCGCGTCTTGGTGCGGTCGAACAGCACGCCGATCGAGAGCAGCATCGCGCCCGAGACGAAGCCGTACGAGATCATCTGCACGATCGCGCCTTCGGTGCCGATCTGGTTGAAGAGGAACAGGCCCAGCGTCACGAGGCCCATGTGGGCGACCGTCGAGTACGCGAGCAGCTTGGTCATGTCGGTCTGCGCGAGCGCGAGCAGGCTCGAGTAGACCACGGCCACGAGCGAGAGCGTGATGATCGCCGGCGCGAAGAAGTGCGCGGCGTCAGGCGTGATCGGCAGCGTGAAGCGCAGGAAGCCGTAGCCGCCCAGCTTGAGCATGGCCAGCATCACGGTCGCGCCGGTCGGCGCTTCGAGGTGGACGTCGGGCAGCCACGTGTGGAACGGCCACATCGGGACCTTCACCGCAAAGGCCGCGAAGAAGCCGATGAACACGAGGATCTGCGGGATGAAGCCGAGCGTGAGGTTGTGCCACACCGACATGTCGAAGGTGTGCGACTGGCTGTAGAGGTACAGCATCGACACCAGCATCAAGAGCGAGCCGGCGAGCGAGAAGAAGAAGAACTTGACCGCGGCGTAGGTACGGCGGGCATTGCCCCACGTGCCGATCAGCAGGTACAGCGGGATCAGCGTAGCTTCGAAGAACACGAAGAACAGCATGCCGTCGGTCGCGGCGAAGGTGCCGACCATCAGGCCCGAGAGAATCAGGAACGCGCCGAAGTACTGGGCGACGCGCACCGTGATCGATTCCCACGAGGCGATCACGATCACGAGCGTCGTGAACGCGGTGAGCACCACGAGCCACATCGAAATGCCATCGATCCCGAGTCGCCACGCCACGCCGAACTCGGGCAGCCAGTCGCGGAATTCGACGAACTGCATGCCGGCCGCGTGGTTGTCGAAGCCGGAGATGAGCGGGAGGGTCAGCAGCAGACCGACGACGGCGCCAACGAGCGACAGCCAACGGGCACGCTGCGGATGACGATCCGACCCGAGGCGCAGCACGGCCACGCCGAACAGGATGGGAATCCAGATCGCCAGACTCAGGAATGGAACGGATTGCATTTCAACAGGACCTCAAAAATGCGGAGCAAATAGCTTCCACGGCGCACGTTCAGGTGCGCAAGCAACTTGAAAGATTGACGCGGGGTGAAAATCGAACCAGGCTGGCTGTAATGTATTTGTCAGCGACGAGGCGAAATGCAACACACGTTCAAGGGTTAACGAGGGTAAACGGAATACGGAAGTTTTGCAGCGCAACAACACGGGCCGGATCGAAGATTGACGCAAGTCATTGTTTTTATTCAAAAACGTACTAAGAGAAAAAACAACAAACGGGCTGTTACAGCCCATTTTTGATCGCGAAAGCAACGCTTTCGACCTCCGGGGCGCCATGACGCGCGGCAGGCTGTCACGCTGCGCGGCCGAAATAATACCTTACTTGTTTCTTTCGGTTCAATGACTTATGCATCCGGGTATGGCCCCCGGCGGCCTCCAAGCCGCGTGCCAGGCCCGCCCCGCGCGCCCTTGCGCGGTGCAAAAAAAAGCCCCGGCCTTCATGGGGCCGGGGCCAACTCTCACGTTGCGCCAGAACACTGGAACACGCATGGCCGGCACTTTAGCGACTTGTGTCCCCCTAATTAAGGGCGCTGGCTGGAACAGTCCCTTCCCGGTTATGCGAGGCCGCCTTTCCGCAGCCGCTCCTCTTTTCACAAATGAGAATCATTTGCATTTAGACGAAATTTGTTCCAGAATGGGGCCCATGCCGGACGACCCGGCGCTACCCGAATGATTTGTGCGGGACCGGAGGCTCCATGAACTACACCGCCCCTTTCGCGAGAAATGACACGCTGATCGACGACACCTTCGTCCATCACCCCGACACCGCCGAGCAGACCGTTCTGCGCGCGGTGCGCACCTGGCTGCGACCGCATTGCGACGCCTACGCCAAGGCCGAAAGCTGGCGCGGCGTGCTCGCCGACGCGGGACTCGGCGCGGAAGGCTTCGGCTACTTCGATCTGCTGATGGGCACCCTGTGCCGCGCCTCGTGCCGCCCGCTCGACACGCGCTGCCGCTGCGCCTCCGAACTCGCGAAGGACGAAGGCTCGCTGCTGCAGGTGATCGCGCTGCTGCAGTCCACACGCAGCGAGGCCGCCGTGCAACTGCTCAACGACTGGCTGCCGACGCCGAGCGTGAGCGGCATGCTCAAGACCGCGCGCTGGTTCGCCATCGCGCTGCTCGACGCGGGCGTGCGGCTGAGCGACCGCTCGCGCCGCGTCACCTACATGCACTGATACACGCACTGACACAGGCGCTGACTGGCCCGCACGGCATGAGCTACGGCGCGCTGCTGCGCGGCGTCTACACGCGGCGCACGGTGCTCGCCACGGTCATCGGCGTGGCGTCTTCGTTCGCGTACAACGCGGTCGCGTTCGGCCTGCCCGTGATCATCTCGAGCTTCCTCGCGCAGTCCATGCTCACGACGATCCTCGCCTCGCTCGTGCTCAACCTCGGCTTCGCCTTCGTGGGCGGGTTGATCGCCGTGCGTATCGTGCCGCGCTTCGGCGCGCGCGTGTTCTGGATCATCGCGGTCGCGCCGCTCGTGGGGCTCACCGCGCTGCTCTCGATTCGCTGGGAGCCTTCGGGCTATGACGTCGATGCGGAAGACTTCGACGCCGTAACGCCCGCACGAGTGCTCGCCGGGCAGGACGCCGAAACGGTGCAGTAAATGTCGATGAAGAGCGGTGCGTTTGCAGCTGCGCCCTTTGCTTCGAATGAAATCGCCTGGTCATCCGAAGACATGCCAGGCATCAATCCCGCTTGCCTGAACGCTCACGCAGATAACGCCGCACGGCACGCGCCATCTTCGGATACTGCTCGCCGGGCACGGCGAACAACACGAGCGCGCACAGCGCGAGCGCGCCGCAAAACAGAAACGTGCCGCGATAGCCGAACGCCTGCACGAGCATGCCGGAAAGTACGCCCGACAGTATCGAGCCGAGCCGCGACGCGTTAAAGAACAGCGCCGTTGCCCGGCCCGGCGACGACGGCATCAGATCCTGCACGAAGGTCATGCCGAGACACGACGTAACGGCCACCACGAAGGCGTTGAGGATCTGCATCGGGATCAACGCGTGCACGCCCGGCGCCAGCGACATCGCGACGAAGTAGACGGCATGCACCACGGCGCAGGCGGCCAGCCACCATGACTTGTCCAGCACCGAGGCGCGCGCGCCGAGCGCGAGCATCATCGGGATCTCCATGAGCGCGCCGAGGCCGAGCATGATCGACACGTCGATGCGCGTGCCCTGCAGGCCATGGACGATGTAGAGCGGCAGCACGATCATCGTCGCGTTGGCGGCCAGGCCGATGAGTGTGAGCGCAACGATCGCGCGCATGATGTCTTTCTGCGAACCCTCCGCGGCGGGCACCGGCGCACGCGCGGCCCTCGTCTTCGCTTTTGCCGTTGCCTTAGCCGCCGGAAGCGTCGCGGGGTCGCGTGGCGCACCCGGCTGCACTTCGGCTTGCGTGAGCGGCTGGCCCTCGTACCGGGCCGCGCTTTCCGCATCGATCTCCTGCGCGACTTCGCCGGCGGTGGGACGCGCCATCAGATGTTGCGTGGCGTGTTCGTCGTGGTGCGGCTCGCGCATGCGCCAGACGATCGTGCCGCAACCCGCGAAGCTCGCCGCCGCAAACAGGAAGAGCCCGTAGAAGTTCGTGGCGGCCAGCACGAGCGCGCCGACCGCGGGCCCGAACACCCACGCGGCGGAGAGGATCGTGCGCAGCGTCGCGCTCGCGAAGGTTCGCTCGGCGTCGTCGCGCGCGGGCAGCGCCGCGCGGCTGAACGAGAACACGAGCGAGAGCGCACAACCGCCCGCGCCGATGAACGCAACGCCTACGAGCAGCAGCAGCCGGTAGTCGCGCACGACGCACAGGCAGAGATAGCCGAGCGTGGCCGCGCACAGCGAGACGAGCAGCAGGGTTCGGTGCTTGCCGGTGGCGTCGCTCCAGCGGCCCGCTGCCGTGCTTGCGATCACGCCGCTCGTGGCGATGGCGGTCATGAACACGCCGAGCCGGAACGGCGTCATGCCGGCGCGCTCGACGCCGAACAGCGAGAGATAAGGCGCGGTGAAGGACATCGCCACGCCGAGCATCAGGGTGGCGCCGGCGAGTGGCAGGAAACCAGGAATACGCAGAAGACCGGCAAAGCGCGAGTTTTTGAGCACGGCGCGGCGGGTAGTGGCGAGAAGAGAGTTGCCCGTGCACGCGCGGTCACGCGACGGCCATATCGACGGCGATTATCGGGCCGAACTCCCACACTGTGCAAGGTTGAAGCAGCCGCGATCAACATCTGGGTGCGCTATCCACAACTTTGGTGGACAGCTTTGTGCGTAACCCTGGGACGACTGCACCAAGTGCTTGATGCGAATCGGATTGTGCGCAGCGTTGCCGTTTGTTGCAGCGGCGGCGTTTTGCGGGGAAAGGTGCAGAGGGTTTTCCACAGATTTTGTTGAGAGCCCTGTGAGCAACTCCTGGACATCCGCGTCAAGTCCTTGTCGCACAAAGGTTTTCCGGCGGCGCATGGGGAATGGCTTGTTTCCTCGCGTGCCCGCAAACAACGTTGCCCCTTTTTCAGAACCCGATAGCGCCCGCCACATATTCCCCGGTCGATCTCGCCATCGATGCGACGAGCCGGGGATGGCGGACGACGAAAACCGCAATCACCAGGAAAACGGCCCCGCAGGTGACAACCGTCTCGAAGGTGCCCCACAGCTTGTTCGGAGAAACCAGCATCGCAAACGTCCAGAGTGAAATGATCATGCCGAGAGCGGGGCCAAACACCGGGCAGTAGTCGTACTCCTCTTGCCACGGCACGTTCACCGGAGCGGGTTCCTTCGCCACCAGATTGAGTGCAACGCCCTGCTCATGAGGCAGTGCGATGAGTTGCGGCCCCTGCCCGAAGTGCGCCATCTTCGCGGCGAGCGCCTGGAGCAGCCACCGCGCCACGGGTGCCTGCGGTCCGACCGCCTGCTCCAGCGCATGTTCTTCGAGTGTCTGACCGCTTTCGCGTACCGCGCCCATCGTCCCGTGCTGGGCAATGCCCTTGAGGCGGCTATGCCAGAAGTGATGAATGCGCTCGCGTGGCACCTGCCCCGCGTCGAGCAGCAGGGAGAGCGACCTGTCCACCTGGTCGGCGTCGCTGGTCATCTGGCGGAACAGCCACGCTTGCTGTCTCAGATCCTTCTTCTCCCGCATGAGCGCGGGCGAACCCAGCAAGAGCGCCACCGCCGCCTCTGAATGGGCCGGCGCAGCGTCCGGCCCCTCCTTGTTCAGATGCCACGCGAGCAGCAGACGGTATCTCGGCGTGCGGTCAACGTTGTATGAGGCATAGGGATAGGCAGGCTGCACATAGTCCTTGAACCAGTGATCCGCAAACCCAGCGTCCATGCTGTTGTCCAGCGACCTGACGCGGGGCACCCCAGGCAGTTCCATCTGCTTCCAGACCTGCTGGACGTCAAGCGAGAGTTCCGGCTGGTCGCACTGCATCACGATTTCGAAGGAGTCGCTGCGCATCGCCGTCGCGAGACGCGGCAACAGGGGCGTCAGAAGTTGCGTGAGCACACTGTGAAGGCGCGGTGTGCCTTCCTCGCCAGCGCCGAGATCCAGCGCCTTGACCTTGCCCGGATTCTCCGGTGGCTTTCCCTCGAGCCCCAGCATGCGCACGGCGAGGTCCGGTTCCGGAGCGAGTACCACGCTATCGAGCACGGCGACACCCGAGCGGACCTGCCGCTGCCAGTTAGCTATCTGGTGCCAGCGTTTCGTGTTGTGAGCTGCTGCCTGCATTGCCGGCCCGTCATACAGGACCATGTGCAGCATGAAACAGATTGCCATCGAAAGCGTCAACGGAACCGCAAACGCCCCGTGAAAAAGCTTTTCCGACCAAATGGGCGCGCCTTTCGGCCAGTCCGCCAACACGATGACCAGTGCGGCGCCATGAACGACGATGAATAGGCAGATATAGAGCCATACGGGCGGCGGCTTTACAGCAGGCCATTCTTCCGGCATGCGCTGATCCCAGCGAAAACTCATCCGGCCTCCGTCAAGCTTCAACAACCCAACCGCTTCGCGATGCACGCAGCAGGGGTTTCGGGTTGCAGGCACATGCGCAATAGTCGTTCTCCAGCGCGGGCACCTTGCCGTAGAACTCCTGCTCGAAGCGCGCGCCGTTGCGCTCGATCCTGCCGGTGGTGCCGCACGCGGGGCAGCGTACCGCTGCGCCGAGGTAGGCCATCCTGCGTCCGTTGTAGCCGGTGCCATCGATGCCATCGATCACCGTCCCGCCTGTGGTCGTATGGTCGCCTTCATAGATGTGGGCGCGTCCGCTCATGTCAGGCTCCCACCCATTCCCAATCGGTCCTGCCCGTGCCTTCGTCGCCCTCGGGCATGCGCTCGCCCCGGCGTCGCGTCACGAGGCTGGCGATGTCGTACCGGGTGGGAGCCCTCCCGTACAGGTCATCCGACTGGATGCGTCTGACCCAGCGTCCGCTGCGTGGACACTCAGCGCCGGGCTCGCAGAACTGCACGGTGTCCGCGATCATGTCGAATGACCATGGCTTGACGGGCGTTGGCGCGATCGCTTCCCACACCCACTGCACCGGCCCGTCGATGTTGACATCGGGCAGTTCCTGCATCGGCATCGTCACGCGCCCGGTGGGCGCCACCTCCCCGGCCTTGAACGGCTTGAGCAACAGACCGCGATGGCCGTTGCCAGTACGCACGGCGCGGTACAAGCCGTCTTCGGCGAAGGTTTGCCCCGGCTTGACCGGCTGCCACGACATCTCTGCCTTGTGCATCGCTTCCCACTGCTCGCGCTCCTGGGGTGTCGAGGGGTAGTCGCGGTCGAACGTGATACGGGTGGGGTTCTTGTAGTCCGAATGGAAATCGACCTGCAACAGGCTGGACTGGAATCCGATGACCTTGATGTTCATGAATGCGCCAATGTTCAAGTCGTATGCGCCAGCAGAGAATTTGCTGATGGAGTCAGTTTTCATTTTGACTACGACGGAACTATGTGGCGCAAGATTGACTTCCCCATCTGGAAACTGTTCCGGATCGACAAGAAGCTTGCCAGCCAATGCCAGCCCAAGTTGATCGTCATCATTTCCTGCGCTGCCCACGCGATAGCCGTTCACACCCAGGATATCCATATCACGACCCATTCTGGTATTCCACCTGTCGGGTGTCTTGAACTTGATAGGATGCTCGCCGCTATTGCTAAACCTTGCGGACACCAGAAACCCATCCTTTTCGCGATCAATCGAAACCACTGAAAGGTCGAGTTTCACAAGTTTTCTCCCGTTCTGAACCCCTGCATTCGTGAGTGAGTCCACCAACTGAACTATCTGGTTAACCACGGGACGACTGAAATCATTAATGTAGCTACTCCGCATCTCCCCGTCGCATTTCGCGCCATAGAGAGTAGGAAGCGTCACGTCGCTATGCGGATCTTTTTGAGAACACAGCAACTTCGCGAGCTGCCTGGCATCTTCCAGATTCTTATTTGAGAGTTTTAACTGAAATATACCAACCCCACTAATGTTCCTGTTGTTGTCAGAATCACCAATTTGGACCGTCAGCACATCCCCGGAAACCGAGATTTCATTGTTTCCATATCTATTGATGCTGCCATCGGCAGCGCCATTTGTCGTATAGGCAAAATGCATCGCTTGGTCCACCGTGTCCCTTGCAGTTTCTGCATGTGCATAACTTCCAACCAGAGACAAGCAGATGGCTACAAGTCTCAACCGTTTAATCCATGAATCACGAGTCATAGCCAACCCTCCACAACCTGTTCGTTGCAAGCGAGAACTGCCGCCGCACATATTCCAGATAATACGGTTTGATAGCTGCCGTAACCCGGCCATCCTGCAACGCCGCATTGGCGCCGTCCCCCATCACATTGGCACCAACGAATGTTGCATCGGTTTGCGAATGTCCTTGCCACACCATCGCGCCTGCTTTCGCATCCACCAATGAAAAATCGATCTGCTCCTTATCATCAATATAAGATTCGTGAAGCCAGCCGCCCCGATCGTAATATTCGTCTGGAAAGTTGAAATAATGTCCACACTCATGCGCTTCGACGTTTGCGTCCGGGTAATCATGTAAAGTCTGATTCTTATCCTTCCATTTATGCTTCTCCCCCCACGAGCCCGTATCCGCCCGAAGCACAAGCGGAAATAGATTCAGCGATACATGCGGGTCAAATCCGTCAATCGGCGCGCCCTTGATCGACACACGCAGATCGACCTTGAAATTAACCTTCACCCGGCATCCGCACGCCGCGCCTCTGGAACACCCATCAAGAATCAGCTTGTAATTCCCCTGATTCAGCACAGCCTCGATACGGCTGGTTATCGCCCTGACATCAAATTTCGACCCGACCGCATCGCGGAAGTCCATCTTTACACCCTGCTGTATCATTCCAGGCGTCATCTGTGAATGGGCGAAAAACTCGTATGGAACCGTTGCTTTGGCCGCAGGCACCGACGTATCACGTACGCCTTTTCGATCGACGGGAAACAAGTCCATCGGAACCAGCATCACGCGAACCGTGCAGGTAATCGCCTTGTCTTTCTCGCTGTACGAAAATTCAAAATGCGAATTCCTCGAACCGCCGCCCCGATACCACACTGTGCCGTCCGTACTTTTCCAGGGTGTCCGGTTATTCAACCTACCCCAATACGACCTCGCTTCAACATGCTGCGTTACGTCAGCCTTCAGGTCCGAGATTTTCCAGTCGCATGGAACTGCGCTCACCAACTTGATGGGATCAGGCGCAACAAACGACTGCTGCTGATCGTCAGGGCGGTTCAAGGTGACCTTTGCCTTACGCACTCCTGAGTCCACGTTCGACGGTTTGCCATCGAAGGGCGAGAAGTCGTTTAGCCGGGACTCAGGCGCAGGCGCCACCGCTCCCGTATTCGCCAGCGCCTCCCACTGCGCCGGGAGTGGCGCAGGTGCCGGCGGTGGCACCACGAACTTCGGATGGGTCCGCCACACCTCGCAGTCGGTCGTGTACGGCACGAACTTCGGTGCGAACGCCGCGCCGCCCAGGTCCATCTGCGCGGGACCGGTACCCTTCACGCTGGTTGTCCGGAACAGCACCCCGCCGCGCGAGCCGATCTCGACGCCTTCGCCGCTCAGCTTCACGTAGGTGCCGTTCACGTTGAGAATGATTTCCTTCGCCGCCTTCACGTGAACCGCGCCGTTGACTGACTCGATCGTCAGGCCTTGCTGCGAGGCGAGCTGCATCCTGCCACGCTGGGCCTGCGCCACGAAGTCGCCCGCAGCCGTGATGAGGCTCAGGCCCTTCTGCGTGAACAACGACAGCAAGTCACCTGCCGCCACCGTGAACCGCCTGAGCGTGCTGAAGTGAATCCCCTTCTTCGCCGTGCCGATGATCGAGCCATCGGCGGCGAACTGCACGCCATCGCCCGACGCCACGGCGACCGGACCAGGCCCTGTCATCAGCACACCGGGTTTCTTCAGTTCATGCAGACCTGCGTTGATGCCCTTCTGTGCGTCGAGGTCAGCGGGCGTGGCCTTCGACGCTTCAGCGGACTGCGCGAGCGTGCCGGCGAATGCCTGGTGGTCC
>NZ_JBFRCF010000023.1:0-113154 GCF_040965655.1 Paraburkholderia sp. EG286B
TCGCGCTGGGCAATGCCCTTTGTCGCGCGCTCTTCGAGATCGCGGATATAGCCCCTGACGGCCTTGGGTACGTGCTTGAGATCGGGTGGATTCATGCGCCCCAGGATAGCGGAGCACGGCGCGCCGCCGTTGTTTACGTGCAACGTGTCTTTTGGGCAGACTAGCTCGCGTGCAGGTAGCGACGTACGGGCTGGTGCCGGCGGCCGTCCAGGTCGGCGGCGTGTCTTTGTCCGATCGATGGAGATCCACTTGCGAAGCTGGTTGGCGTTTACGCCGGCCTTGAGCGCAAGCCCGGCCACTGAGGCGCCGGGCTCCTGGCACGCCGCGATCAGCTTGCGCTTGCTATCGCGGTCGTACCGGTTCTTGCCGTCGGCCGATTTGCCGATTACCCGCAGGGGCAGGAAGTCAAAGTCAGTTTGTGGGTCAGTCATGATCTGCGTCCGCAGTGTGTAAGTTGCGGACGCAATCTTGATCCCTGTTACCCGCAGGTTCCAGATGAGCCGAAATTACCGCTTACGAGCGTTCTGCAAACCGTTGGCGAGGGCTTCGAAGCTCTCGCCGCCCTCAACCACGCAGGCATACTCCCAGCGCGAGAATGCCAGCACGAAGTGATACAGCCGGTGCTCGAACGGAGCGCCGCCGATCGTCACGCACAACTTGCTCATATCGGTGAAGTCAGACAGCCCGCGCACGCCGGGCCGATGCTCCTGGGGGAAGAATATCTCCTGGCTGGGACCTTCGAGCGCCCGCCATTGAGAAATGCGTCGTTCCAGCGTGCGACGCATGCTGTCGGGATAGCAGCCCGGGTGATCATCCTGCAGCTTGCGCAGGATCGTGATGCCCATCAGATGGGGAGCGTTACGCAGCAACGGCACGACCTCGCTGTCCCAGACATCGGCGAACGGATCGGGACGGGTGCGCCAGGAGCGCTGCGGCTTCTGGGATGGCAACGTCGCGTCACGCTCAATGCGGCGTCCGCTGCGCACGCTTATTCCTGCCTTCGCGGCCGCGAGTTCCTGCGGATGGTGTTTGCGCTTGTTCATGTAGAGGCGAACCTGTTGGTCGGTGATGCGGGTTCCAGACATGTGCTGACCGCTTCTTCTTTAAGAATCGATCAGCCATCCTATTGCCCCGCCGACGCGGCGCCGCCGGTGGTTCGTCGTCTCCGGCGGCCAAAACAAACGTCAACGACCGGCCAACATAATTTATATGAACGCCCCCGATGCGCCAGTTTTTCTTGCGTGTTGATTCGACAGGATGGGTTGCAGCTATATATGCGGCCTCGTTGCAGCCTCATACGCTGCGGGCCCCGATGAAATCCGCTGACTCGCCCCTCATTTGTCGCACGAGCTGAACACTTGAATTATGTTTCAGGTTCAGCGAGTCACGGTCCGACCAGTCTTGTCATCACGCTCGATTGCCAACGCAACCTTTCGACGTCATTCCTCCAAGCTTTACTCTATTGCTCGATCTATCAAGCTGACTCTGCTGTTGCATGAGCTGGATCGTACTGCCTGTCATGCGCGAGGATTGCCCAGATTGTTCGGGCCATCTTGTTCGCCAGCGCTACGGTGACCACGTTTGACGGACGTCGCTTCTGCAATTCCTCAGCCCACGGACCCACGTGCTTCCCGTGATAGAGCACACTTCGCGCGCCATGGATCAGCAGTGTACGTACGTATGTGTCGCCGCGCCGGCTGATACCCAGTAGCTGGATTTTCCCGCCCGTGCCAATCTGTTTGGGGACCAGGCCGAGCCACGCGGCAAATTCCCGCCCTGACCTGAACGCCTTCGCGTCGCCCATGGTGGCAACGGTGGCCGTTGCTGTCAGCAGCCCCACACCGGGAATCGCGGCAATTGCCTTGCAAGCTCTGTCTTCCTTCATCCAGGCCTGCAGGCGCCGTTCGATATCAGCGATCTGCCTGTCGAGCCGCTCAAGATCGCTCCATAGCTCGCGTAGTGAATCGATCAGCATCGCCGGCAGTCTCTCGGACAGCCTTGCCAGCACGCCGGGAATCGCCTTGTCCAGCGCAGCACGACTCTTTGCCATCACCTCGCCGTATTCTGTGAGCAAGCCTCGCAGGCTGTTCATCTGCATGGTGCGAAACTTGATTCGCTGTTGCCGCAACCGGTGCAGCGCCAGCACGGCCTGCTGGGCCTCTGTCTTCACGGCGACGGGCTTGCTGGGCATCTGCGTGGCCATCCAGATCGCACGAGCGTCAGCGGGATCACTCTTGTTGCCGATATTGAACGCCTTGACGAACTTCGCTGGCATCAGCTTGACCTGATGGCCCATTTCCGTCAGTCGCCTGGCCCAGTGTTGCGAACCGCCACAGGCCTCCATGCCGATCAGGCAGGGCTCGCGATTCGCAAAATGCTCAAGGAACGCGGCCCGCTTCACTTGCTTGTTCACAATCTCACCCGTGCTGGCGTCCACCCAGTGAAGCTGGAAGACGTTCTTCGCGATGTCCACCCCGACCGTCGTATACTTCATTTGGACCCTCCGGTTTGCCTGTGAAGACCTCGATGATCTTCCATCTGGGCACTTTGATGCCGTCGGCCCGCGAGGGTCCGCCTCCTCTCAGCGTCTCCCACCAGGTAGGTGGGGGCGTTCATTCCATTTGTCGCCCCCCACAGGGGGCGGATCATCCCGTACGAGCGTTGAAGGGCCAGTAATGGGCGTGGAGCAAAGGGGATGACTCAGCTCAAGGAAGGTTGTCGCCAACCGGGAAACCGGGAAGAGCTTTGGATCTTCCGCGTCGCTTTGCCATCGCGAGGTGGCATGGGAATGGCTGGGACGAGCCGTGTAAATGGAGACGTTTACGCACGGTTCTGTGGGCGGCTGGTGGTGAAATTCCACCGGTCGACCCGGCTGCTGAATGAGCCGAGAGGCTCACGTTCGGATGTGCGAGAGACTCGGGGTGCAACTCCCCGGGTCTACTCACCTCCCAATGCATTCTTATCCCAACGAACACGAAACCGGCACTTCTGGCCGAATTAACGCCCGCCGCGATCATCTGATTGTTGGCAGTCACGGCTTCAAAGTCGATTGATGTGCCCGCCCCCAGTGGGCATGACGTGTCTTCGAATGTCACTGTGCCATCGAGCACTTTTTTCCCCGAAGCGCGGGGCTTCAATGATCCGCTGAACGTACACGACCCGCTTGCCCCGGTGAAACTGCCATCGCCGGCAACTGTCATGGTCGTAGGGGCGGCACTTCCCGCCACTGTTGCCGCCCACGTTCCGGCGACTTCGGACACGGATGGCGACGTATCGTAGGCGGAATTGTACGTTGCGTCGAATTTCTGAGTCTGAGTGGCTTCCTTTACCACAGCGATGAGCTTCTGTTTGGCCGCGACCATACCCTTAATCTTGGCCGGCACCGCTGACGCCCCAACGGCGAGGTTCAAGTCGATTGCCGAATGGTCGGAGATTGAGGGGCCGTCGACCGCGAACGTTCCCTCGATCATTCCTTCGACTGAATTGTTGAATGAGTACGCAGCAAAGTACTGCCCTGTCTCCAGCACAAGCATTGCGATCGTGCGGCCACTGCTCGACTTGCCTAGCCAGAAGCCTTGTGGATCTGCATCGGACGTTCCTTGTGGATCTGCAACGGACGTTACATCGCTGCCATCACCACCACCGCATGCAGTCAGGAACGATGCAGCGACAATGCATATAGCTTTTTTCGCATTCATTTTGATCATGACTGATATCCCGGAATTAAATTCAGTGTTACCGTCCCAGGTCAGCGGGTGGAATCGTGCAGTTAGAAGGGTTCCCTTGCGTGACCAGACTTGTTTCAGGCCAACATGGCAACGCGCTCGTGTGGTATCTGCCTGCCTTCATACCAACCTGACGACAGTGTCGTGCATCAGGCTTTCCGCTCAGACATCCTTGTTCCTGCCGAGCAAGGCTGCCTATTCAGGATCCTCTATCAGCTTTGCGTTGACCTGCTGCATCTTGTCGAGGCTGTCCGTATAGATCAATCACACCGATTTCCACGCGCGGCGGATGCGGACGCAACGCGATCATGCCGGTGAGCCGGCCGCTTGCGCGGTCTTCCAGAACTCAGCGGATCAGCGTGCCGTTTAGCCAGCCTTGCGCGGACTCCTCGATGAACGCGAGCGTTTCGTCGATCTGCGTATGACACCTGAAATGGAGGTGGCGCGTGGTCGGCGTTGTCAAGGGCGGTCGAGTAAGATGGCCATATGACCAAGAACAAATCGCTTTATCATGGCCATCGGTTTCCTTGAGTTGGTACATCGCATTCGCAAAGGCCAATTCGGCCTCGCAAAGCTCGGCCTCAAAGATACCACTGCGCCCGCAGTCTGGGAGGCCGTCCTGTCTGCTTGATGAGGTATCCTCTAGATAACAACAATCTCGTACAGACCGCCTATTTGCACCAGAGCCATGCCAGGTAACTATGGCACACACAAATCGGCCTCGATCAAAGCCTGGTTCGCTCGACACGTCAACTCGAAGACGCGATCCGTCAATACCTGGACATCTACAACGCCTATCCACAACCGTTTTCCTGGAGCAAGTCGGCTGATGAAATTCTGGCCAGTCTCGAACGGTTTTGTATGCGGGTTCGGACGGCCGCGGGCGAAGCATCGTGAACATCAACACCGACGCAATTGATGAAGTCGCCCTGGCACTTCTCTACCTGACCCTGCATGATCGATACCGCGCATGGAAGGGTTTCGACTGGGATGTGCTGAACCGACTCTACGAACGGGGTTTCATCGAAGACCCGGCCAACAGGACGAAGTCTTTGATCTTTACCGAAGAAGGACTGCGCGAGTCCGAGCGGCTCTTTAATCAGCATTTCGTCACTCCAGAAAGACCGGGAATCAGCGGGCGGCGCGCTCCATCCCCGCGGCTTCCGATGCGGCAAGCTGACTTTCGCCGTCCATAGCCTTTTGTAGAAGCTGACGGCTGTTTTGCGACACATCCAGCGCCATCTGGCATAGCTGGAATAGCTGCGACATCTGATCGTTGTGCGACTGGAAATCCTGAGGCGACATTTGCGGCGGACCTTCCGGCATGCCGGAAGGCGAATGTGCGGGAGGCGGCTGACGGCTGGCGGACCGCGCACGCCGCGACGGTCCACCCGCCGTCAGGCCGTCGAGCACGCCAGAGTTCTGACTTGCCGTGGGCGCGCCGGAGGGCCGCCGGAGCGGGGATTGTGGCTCGTGCTCGGCGGCGTCGGTGTCAATAGGTGCAGCAGGGCCAATATGATAGTAACCAGGAAGTGTCATGTGCGTTCCTTAAAGCGTGGACGGTCCAGCGTGCAAGCGGCGCGCCCCCGGATTTTGAAAACAGTGAAGCCCGGTCTGACGACGCTAGCATGCGCCACGGGCGCAACGCCCGAAAATGCGAAGATGTTTCGTCACGAGCGAAGAAGAACACACGCTTCCCAGTTCCATCGAACGATTCGCGTTGGCGTTTAAGGGTTTAAGCAGCCGTCCTCGTGCTTCGCACGTGGCGCGCCGCCTTCGCGTCCGGCACGTGCGCATTTTTACGGATGCCTATGATCATCCCTGTGGTCGGTGCTTCTTCACCGGCCCCGGTCAACGCAGCAAACAGCCAACCAACGCAACTTTTCTCATCGGAGGCTCCTATGGCAATGGGCGTTCAAATAGGCGCAATGGCGGCAATGGAAGCCCAGATGGAAGCGCAGCAAATGGCAGCGATGCACTTCCAGATGGTCGAGCAGAAGTGCAACTTCGAGAACGGCATCACGAACGCCGAAGCGCAGTTCTCCAACGGGCTGTCGGACTCGCTCAAGTCAGCGGCAAAGTAACCGACTGATTGCTACGCCGCGCGCCGGCCGCCTGTTGCGGGGCAGCGTGCGGGTCCCCTGTCAGCGTCCTCGATCTCACGCCGCTGGCCGGGCTCCGGCATCCAGCGGTGCTGGCCGGGTTGCATTGGTACCGGCTTCGCTTTCAAGTCTTGTGCTCGCGGATGATACCGGACGTGCAACGAAATTGGACGATGCACTGTCGTCTGGAGAAGTGCCATGTCGGTCATGGTTGATTCCGGTCGAACACGGCGGACGGCCGCAGCGCTGGCGATGGCGATGGCGACGACATCAGGCCGTACGGCGTTGTCACGTAGCGTGTTAGGCACTTACGGCCAAACCTGGTAACCTGGCGGGATGAGCAAACGCCGCCCCTACCCGACGGATGTATCGGACAAAAAATGGCACTTCACTGCGCCGTATCTGACTTTGATGCGCAAAGACGCGCCGTAGCGTCGATACGAATTGCGCGAGATTTTCAACGCGCTTCGCTGGATCGTGCGTGCAGGTGCGCCATGGCGTCTGTTGCCCAACGACTTTCCGCCATGGGAGATGGTCTACCAGCAAACACAACGTTGGATTCAGGCGGGTTGCTTCGAGGCCATGGTCAGCGACCTGCGCTCGATCGTACGGGTCGTTCAAGGCCGCAAGGGGCAGCCCAGCGCAGTGGTTCTCGATGGCCGCACGCTGCAGTCGACGTGCGAGAGCGGGCCGCGAGCCGACTATGACGGTTATAAGCGCAAACAACGTAGCAAAGTCCATATGGCCGTCGATACCCTGGGGCAGTTGCTTGCTGTGCATGTGACGCCCGCCAATGAACAGGAGAGTGCACAGGTCGGCGAACTTGCGCGTCAGGTTCAGCAGGCCACGGGCCAGACGGTTAAGCTCGCGTTTGCCGATCAGGGATATACCGGCGAGGGCCCCCACAAGCCGCGTTTGAAGAGGGAATTGAGATTTCGGCCTTCGCGGCCGGATAGCTGCGCAACTGATCGATGACAATCCTTCGTGGCGCGTTGGCACAGGCGGCCAGCACGCGGTTGAAGAAGCGCTTTGCTGCGGCCTTATCGCGATGTTTCTGCAGCAGGATGTCGAGTTCGGCGCCGTGCTGGTCGACTGCCCGCCAGAGCAGATAAGGTTCACCGCGCAACGTAACGAAGACTTCGTCCAGATGCCATATGCGCCCAGGCTTGCGGCGGGCAGCTTTGACGCGATCTGCGAAGCCCGCGCCGAATTTGAAATACCACCGAACCGCGAGACTAAGGATTGCTGCCGGGAACCGGTGGCCGCGATAAAGCGATTTCTTTTCTTCATCGTGACACCTTACGTGACTACCTCGCCAACGTGACAGTGCCACAGGAGGTTTCCATGGAGTTAAAGCCGTTCGATACCATGAGCGCGTACGGCCTGATTGCCAGGCCGCTCACGCCAGACGACTGTCCGACACTCTTCGAACAGATGTTCAGCGACAACGAAACCATGCTCGATCTCGTGATCCCGAGGCATACTGACGCCTGGGCCACGCACGCATACATCACGGAATCCATGACGGGCTGGCAATACAGCTTGCGATACCGCTACGGCCTGTTCGGCGAGGACGACGGCGCGCTGACGGCTATCGTGGAACTCACGCCCCGGTTGCCGCAAGTCGAACTCGGCGTGATGATCAGCCGACAAGGCGGCAGCCGCAAGCGTCGCAAATTCATCCTTGCCCTGCGCGTCATTCTCGACTGGCTGATTACGCAGCCCGGGGTGTATCGGGTGTTCGCATGCTGTGCGGTGGACGGCCGCGCGCACAGCAGCATGGAGCGGCTCGGTTTTTGCCGCGAGGGGACGATGATCAATTACGAAGCACGTCCGAACCGCGGACTTGTTGCAGGCGACAGTTATTTGTACGCCATGACGCGGCCCGTGGCGCAGGGTGGCGGACCGGGAGAGGCGCGCGCCCGCGGCATGTGCGACCACCACAACATGCCGAACGCGCCGTCGAACCGGGCGGGCACTTCGCCGAGCCGATAAGCGTTCGCGCGCTCAAAACGGACGTGATCTTCTTGTGCAAGCTGCCGCCGGGCACGCCCGAGCGACGCTGCGTCGTAATCCACAGCATATAGCGAGCGCGCCGCCCCCGAGATTGCGCGGGTCCAGTAGCCAGTGCCGCACGCAATTTCGAGCACATCCAGGCCACTTAGCGCGTTGACCAGATGCTGCTTGAGCGGCGCCAGGCCGGCTTCGACCAGCACGGTGCCATACCCCACGGAGGCGTCGTATCCCGGGGCGCGGGCCTCATAGTACCGGGCATGTTCCTTTGCGTTCGACATGAGAGCGCCGTCGGCTCTAGAGGATACCTCATCAAGCAGACAGGACGGCCTCCCAGACTGCGGGCGCAGTGGTATCTTTGAGGCCGAGCTTTGCGAGGCCGAATTGGCCCTTGCGAATGCGATGTACCAGCTCAATACCAGAGAGCGTGATCGCTGCGTTCCTGAAACGTTTGAAGCCGAGCATGACTTTCGTTCGGGACTTGATGTTGCGGTGGTCCTGCTCGACCAGATTATTGAGATATTTCGAGGATCGGATCTTCGTGTCCTCAGGCAGCGAGCCATCGGCCTTCATCTCGCGCACGACGCGGTGCGAGGCCGCATAGCCGTCAAGCGTGATGCTCTTCGGTGGCTGGTCCTGATGTCTGATGGCCTTCCTGAAAAAGGCTTTTGCCGCCTCCACGGGTTCTGTCGCGGTAAGGCGATTTGGGCGAACGATAACGATATGATGAGGATTACTTACATCGCCAGCGAGTAGAATTGCCGGGCGGCCGATGGTCTGAGTTTGCCTGCGCCTTCCATCTGCCCCGTGGCGATCATATGCATGAGTTCAATGCCGCTCAACAAGATGCGGGCACAACGAAATTCCTTGAATCCCAAGATGGGTCAGGTACGGCGCTTGATCGCCCGATGGTCTTGTTCCACGATATTGTTGAGATACTTGGCCTGGCGGATCTTGATGGGCGTCTCACGCTCGGTGTTCACGGCGCGCAGCCCGGCCAGATTGGCACCACTCTTGTCGTTGGTTACCGTTTCGGGCGCGCCATTCTGATCGATGGCCTTCTCGAATTACCGTCGGGCCGCCTCTTTGACCCGCTTCGCTCGCAGCAGGAAGTCAACCGTGTTGCCGGCCTTGTCGACGGCGCGGGAGAGAACTTCCATGCACCCCGGACCTTCACATAGGTTTCGTCCATCCGCCAGCTCTTGCCGACCGGGCGCTTGCAGCGGCGGAACGCCTTTTCAAGCATCGGCAGAAGCTTGATAGGGGGCGAACAAGGTAAGCACTTATGCCCTGCAGCGCATAAGAGACCGTTTCAAAAAGACTGCTCGGCACGTCTGAAGATGTTCCAGCAGACGAGCGAGCAACCAAGTTTAAGGAATGCCTCGTGAATGTCGGCTCGACGCTCAAAGCGAATGCGAAGACGACGAAAATTGTGCAGCCATGCGTGAGTCCGCTCGACCACCCAGCGGAATTTGCCGAGTCCGCTACCGTGTTCCGTACGGCGCCTGGCGATCACCGGTTCGATACCGCGCGCACGAAGCCGCTCACGATGCGGCTCGGAGTCGTAGCCGCGATCTGCGTAGATGACCTTGGGCTTGCGAAGCGGTCGGCCGCGTACGCCGCGAATGGGCGGGATCGCGTCAATGAGCGGCAGCAACTGGGTAACGTCGTTACGATTCGCGCCAGTCAGGATTGCACTGATGGGCACGCCGTTGGCGTCGACGAGGATGTGATGCTTCGAACCTGGTCGCGAGCGATCGGTGGGGTTCGGGCCAGTTTTTCGCCCGCCCCAACGGCTCGCACCGAGGATGAATCGACCGCTGCCCGTGAGAAATCGAGTTCGCCGGCCTCGCGTAACTTGGCGAGCAGCAACTCGTGCAACGCGCTCCACACGCCGGCCTTTTGCCAGTCGCGCAAACGCCTCCAGCAGGTCGGCCCCGATCCGAATCCCAGCTTGGTTGAAAGGTCGCACCAGCGTATTCCGGTCTTGAATACGAACAGGATCAGCGCAGCCCGGTCTGAAATCGGAAGCCGCCCCGGGTATTTCTTGCGACGCGGCTTCGGCGGCGGTAGCAAAGGTTCGATCAATGCCCACAGTTCGTCATCAATGATCGGTGCGCCCATCCCCTTGGTTCCAGTTGTTCAGACGACCAAGGTTAACAGCTTGCCGAAAAGGTTAACAGCCCCCTTGGGGTCTTTTTGAAATGGTCTCTAAGTGCTTTTAGACACAGTTCCTGGTTATCAGCGGTTCTTCGATGTCGGTAGCCGAAGACGCCCAATCAGCAACGAGCAGCGGCGCGCAGTGCCGGAAGCGACTTCGCATAAAAGAGCAAGCTTTACCGATCGGCCATCGTGGCCGGTTGGAGAAGCTGATGTCAACATTACACTGTGCTGTCAGGCCGCGAAGGACCGCCACGTCGCCACGGCTCGTCGAATTACCCGCCGAACTTGATCGCTGGGTCAATGAGTTCGATGGCCACCTGTCGCAAGTCGCCGGTCTCGCGACGGCCACGCGTCGTCAATACTGCTTTTTCGTTCGCAGATTTCTTGCCCAATATCGCGACGTGGTTGTTCCGGAACGATGCGTATTGCGCGCGGAATGGCTCACGGATTTCGCTCGCCAGGAGGCTACCCGGCTTCACGGCCACAGTCGGAATAAGCCGGGAACATCTCTTCGGTCATGGCTTCGGTATCTCGTATTTTATGGGGTAATGGACGCTGGGATGGAGGCCGCGATCCCCTCAATGCCCCAATGGCGGTATGCGTCGCTTCCCGTTCGGCTGACTGCCGACGAAACCGAACGTGTGATCAATGCGTCGCGGGACGGCGGTTCTCACGAGTTGCGCAACCGAGCTATCCTGCTGCTACTGGCGAGGTTGGGATTGCGTGCCTGCGAAGCCAGGCATCTGACGCTCGATGACATCGACTGGGACGACGGTTCTGTACGCATCGCACCGGGGAAGAATCACCGCGAGCGGCGAGTACCGCTGCCGCACGACGTCGGTGACGCATTGTTAGTCTACCTGCGTGATGAACGACCGGCCTGTTCCTGCCGTGAGGTGTTCCTGAGCACGAGGAAACCCTACGGGCCGATTCGCGATTCGTCGCTGGTATCGGGCACCGTTCGGCAGGCAATGAAGCGTTGCGGGATCAATAGCATACCCGCAGCGGCGCATGCCCTTCGCCACTCCGCAGCTACGCGGATGGTCTGTCGGGGTGCGAGTTTCAAGGACGTCGCCGATGTGCTCATGCATCAATCAAGACCACCGGGATTTACGCAAAGCTCGACGTCGCAGCGCTTGCCCACGTGGCCTTGCCGTGGCCGGGAGTGACATCATGAACGGGCATCTTGAACTGCGTGACCATCTCGCTGCTTACCTGGCCGTCCGGGAAGCCCTGGGATTCAAGGATGCCGCGCGAACGAGGATGCTGAACAATTTCGTCGAATATGTGACCGGAGTAAACGGCAGATGGCCGATTGATGCTCGACTTGCGCTTGACTGGGCATGTGGTCCATCATCCGTCCGCAGCCCCGGCGGGCAGGCTTGCCGCCTCTCAACGGCTAGACGGTTTCTCTGCTATCTGAAGGCCAGCATTCCCGAGACACAGATCCCCGATAGTGGGCTGCTCGCTCGACCGCGGCGGCGACGGCCCTATATCTTTACGCAGGAAGAGATCGTTCGAATCCTGGATGCCGCTTCGGCGATGCGGCCACAGCGTACGCTGCGCCCCCACGTCTACGCATCGATGATTGGCCTGTTGGCCAGTACGGGCATGCGCGCGGGCGAAGTCATCCGATTGAGGATCGACGACGTTCTGCTGGAAGCTGATCCGCCATGTGTAACGATCCTCGAGACCAAGTTTCGCAAGTCGAGAATAGTAGTACTCCATCCGACCACTGCGGAGAAATTACGAACCTACGCACTGCTGCGAGGAAAGCTCGGCTATGCCGGACTGTCTGACCTGTTCTTCATGTCCGAAATCGGAACGGCGATCAACTACGGCTTCTTCGCAACCTGGTTTGCCCGCACTACACGCCAGCTCGGCATGGCGCCATCTTCAGGCGCCCGACCACCAACGCTGCACAGCCTGAGACACACGTTTGCCGTTGAGCGGTTGACGCGATGGTGCCAGGACGGCGCGCCAATCCGGGAATGGCTTCCGAACTTGTCCGTGTATCTCGGACACGTTAGCCCAGAGGAAACATATTGGTACCTGACGGCCACGCCAGCGTTGTTGGCGACCGCCTTATCGACGTTTGAACGGTCTGCAATCCGTGGAGAAAGGCAATGAAGCCTACCCAGTTGATCGGCCCGTTGCTGGAGGGTTTTTTCCTCGAACATCTGCTGGCGCATAAGCGGGTGAGTCCACGAACGATATCGAGTTATCGCGATACACTCCATTTGCTACTACTGTTTGTGCGGGACAGAACGCACACGGAACCTTCGTCATTACGTATCGACGCGCTGGATGTGTCGATCATTCTGTCGTTTCTCGATCACCTCGAAACCGAACGCCACAATTGTGCGCGCTCACGCAATACCAGGCTTGCAGCGATTCACAGTTTCTTCCGATGGGTAGCGCTATGCGATCCACTGTCGGTCGGCCTCGCGACTCGGGTGCTCGCGATACCGTGCAAACGGACCGACCGATTGCTGATCCACTCACTGAGCCGCGATGAAATCGACGCCATTCTCGCTGCACCCGACCTTTCGCAATGGCGTGGGCGACGCGACTATGCACTGCTGCTCACGTTGTACAACACTGGCGCGCGCGTATCCGAAATCACCGCGCTCCAAATCGAACAGATTCAGTTCGGCAGCACCACGCTGATTAATCTGATGGGGAAAGGTCGAAAGGAACGCAGCGTCCCGATACCTACGGAGAGCGCGAAAATGCTGAAAACCTGGTTTCGGGAATTGGAGAGCCTGCGCACCACCGTGGCATTTCCCAGTAGTCGTGGCCGGACACTCTCGCGCAACGGAGTCGACTACATCCTGCAACAGGCCGTCGACCGAGCCCACACGCACTGCCCAAGCTTGATTGGCAAGCGGGTTTCACCACATGTTATTCGGCATTCGACTGCCACTCACCTGTTGGAGGATGGTCACACGATCGAGTTCGTCTCCCTTTGGCTAGGGCACGAAAGCTCCCAAACGACCCACCTCTACACTGACATCGATCTTGTAGCCAAAGAACACGCGCTTGGAAAACTAGCACCGACGCATGCCGCGTCATTCCGGTTCAAGCCCGCGGATAGCGTGCTCGCCTTCTTGAAACAGCTCTAATTATTCACAGTACCACCGGCATCTACCGCGAGCCGTCCGCCGAAGTAATGTTGGTGCGTTTTGCGAAGTAAAGTTGGCGCTTTCATGGGGCGGATTGACGGCCACGTAGCCTCGGTCGCTAACGCTCGGGCATGCCAAACGCCTGATCGAACTGCCTCGCCCGTTTGACCTCATCGCCGTGCAGGTAGGTTAAATGTACTGCAGCACATTTGATCTATCTGCACGGGAACGACAGGCAGCGCGCACGACAGGTGAGTGTCGCGTTTGGGCGTGCGACGCAGCGACTATAGTGCTGTCAGCTAACGCCTAGGCCGAAGACCACCGATGAATAAGAAAAAACGCCACTGGCGCAAAGCCAGTGGCGTTTTTCACTGCCTCGACCCACCGCCGTCAGGAACCACCGAGGCGGCGGCGAGCGGGCAGTCCTTACACGGCGGCAATCGCCTGGCGGGCGGAAGCGAGCGCCTCGCTCGCTGCGTCCGGGCCCATCGCCAGGCCTTCAGCGTGGATGAAGCTCACATCGGTCATGCCGAGGAAGCCGAGGAACGACTTCAGGTACGGCGTCTGACTGTCGTGCGGGGTGCCGTGATACTTGCCGCCGCGCGCCGTGACAACGTACACCTTCTTGCCCGTCACGAGGCCTTCGGGGCCGTTTGCGGTGTACTGGAACGTGATGCCGGCTCGCGCGATGAAGTCGAAGTACGTCTTCAGTTGCGACGAGATGCCGAAGTTGTACATCGGCGCGCCGATCACGATAACGTCCGCGGCCTGCAATTCTGCGATGAGCGCTTCACTGCGCGCGGCGATGGCCTGCTGCTCCGGCGTGCGCTGCTCGGCCGGCGTGAAGAACGCGCCAAGAATGGCGTCGTCGAGGTGCGGTAGCGGCTCGGCCTGCAGGTTGCGCGTGACGACTTGCGCACGCGGATTCGCCTGTTGCAGCTTCTCCGTCAGTTCGTTGACGAGGAGCGTCGACTGGGCGCCTTGCGAGCGAGCGGCGGAATTGATTTGCAGGATCGTGGTCATCGTGGTCTCAGGCTTCAGTTGGGGCGCACAGTGTGGTGCGAGTGAGCCCATTCTCCGGGGTAATCAGGACTGGATAAATCCATCCGGGCGCGATGAATTGTTGCACCAGCGGGACAATCGTCCGTGCTCAGCCGCGCTAAGGCGGCGTATTGGTGACAGTCAGGTCTACAGTGAGCTCTCTCGCAGGACAAAAATGGTTCTCAACGGATTACAGGGAAACGCAGCAGAGGCGGCCGAGTTCGGCCAAGAAGCGTCACTCGCCCGACAGTCGTTCGGACGTTCATACGCCCGCTCCGCCCACCAAACGGTCGTTCGAACGGCGAAGCGTCCAACCCTTCGGTTATCGCGTCGACGCAGGATTAGTAGATCTCGCCCAAGCCAGCAATTCTGAAGGCAAGTTGCACGACAGGGGTCAGCCCGTAGAGATGCCGGTCGCCCCGCCGGGAAAGTTTGACCACGCGGCCAGAATAGCCTGACCGACCATCGGTTTGTCTGCCGCATACCCGCGCCAGCACATCAGACAATGGTCCATGCCTCTTCAGCTCCTTCACGGCAGCCTCAAGTTCAATCACACAAGGAAGCTCAGACTTGACTATCCGTTTTGCAAGTTTTGCGTCAATCGGATGCGCGTACTCAGCAAGGTAGGCTCCCATGATGGCCAAAGCCGTCTTAAATCCAGTTATCAGGTCGGTGTTCCAGGTATATTTTCGGTAGGCGCTCTCGAAGCGTTCCGCGGCCCTTGTGAACCGGACGTAGCTAAGGTCATACGCCACATCCGCCGCCTGCTTCGCTGCGCTCTGACTCCGACGTGCCGCCTTCTCCGCCTGCGGATTCAGCGTTTCTGTTTCCTGACGCTGGCGCGCCGACTCCTCCGCTTGCCGTTTGCGCAATGCTTCCTCGCGCTCTTCGGCGGCCATCGCCTCCTCTGCAGCCAGTTTGCGGTCGTACTTGGTGCGCGCCTCTTCATCACCCAAAACGGCCCACGCATCATTAAGGATCTGCATGATGCGCTTCGCATCCGGAGAATTGTTTTTGTCAGGGTGATACTGCTGGCTGAGTGCGCGATATGCGGCCTTGATTACGGCCAGCGGCGCATTGCGCGCTACCTTCAGATTGTCGTAATGAGTGTGCATTTTGTTCTCGTCGGTCCCCGGTTCGCCAACGTCGCGGCGATTACGCGCTTTCTGGACGACAGGCCATAGCCCGCGTCAACCCGGACTCCCCGGCCAGTTGCAGGCCGGGTTTTCTGTTTTGTTTGGGCGACGCCGCCCAACGGCTATTGCGTAAACGTACTGAACACATCGGAGACCGCGACAAAGGACTCCACCGGGTACTGAACGGTGTAGCCGCCCCGATACTCGATGACAATGACGGATCCGCAGGCAGCCCAGCAGCCGTCCCTTGAACTCAGCCCGTCTGCAGCATCTTCCCAGAAATAATGCCCGCCGCGGCAAGCCCCAACCTGGTCGGTCAGCTTAAGACTGGGTTCGTTTCCAACGTGCCGGTAGGCGATCTCACCCACTTCGCCGCTCTCCTGTGCTGATTGTGGTGCCGGCGTGGGAGGGCTTAGCAGCGGTGGCAGGGCTCGTTGTATCGGTTGAGCCGGCACAACCGGAGCTGGTGCGCGCGGTGCTACCTTCTTTTCAGGAAAGACTAGGTTTGGCGTGACGTCGGGCTGCGTGGGGACTGTAGGTGCTGGCGCAACAACTTCCGACGCCGGAGCGGGTATGTTTTGGGGCATCTGCACGATTGCGGGTTCGGAGGGCTGTCCCGCATCCAGAGAAGAGGGCGAGGTGCCCGTCTCGATTGCCCATGCCGCGGGGTCATCCTGCAACAATGCGAGATTGTGTGGGATAACCGCCGCCACGTAGCAGATGCCGATTACGGTTGCAACACGCGCGAAGTAGCCCCATTGGCGCCATTCAACGTTAAACGCACAGCGCCAAGTCGTAACGCCAATAAAAACTGTTACGGATACGCCTCCGAGCAGGTAAGCGAACACTGCGTCGCCATGCACTCCACCTGGCGCCGCCCGGTACAACCCGAAGACGACCGTCCTTACCCAGACATACAAGGCGAACGCGGGGCCGTATCCCCACAACCACCAGACCTTCCACAGGCGCTCTTCACCGCGCCACGCTCTCTGGATTGCGTTCATACAGATTCTCCCCCGTCGTCCCCCGACAGAACCGTAGTCCATCGCGCGAGTGGGGTCCGTGCGGCGGCGAACGCAGGATTTGCACCGATTTTTTTAGTTGAGAAGTCACTTTGTTCCCGCATGGTTTTAAGTGACTGCGCGCAGCTGGCTTCCTTCTACAGGGTTCCTTTTGGAGACTTGCACGAAGCGGCTGATGGATGCGCGCGTGATGCACGAAGAGTCGCTTGCCCCGATTGCTGTGCTGATACGCTTCAATGCGCTCGCCGATGGACTTGCCGAAGCGAACCGCCTGCAGCATGGCCTGTCAGATTAGGCGTTCACGAGCAGTGCGCGAACCTTGCGTTTTACGCAGTGCTTCGTCCCGCGAATGTCTGCTGTACTCCGAGACGCGCCGCACAGGCCGCAAGATGGTGACTGGCTGAAACGGGTCCAGCTTGTGTGAAAACGCATGCTGATCGCCTAAACTGAAGTAACGCGTTCAGATCGGGCGGCCACATGAAGCGATTCGTTGAAGGCGAAGACCGTAAGCAGGCTGTCCTGCTGCCCGAGTATCTCGAAGACTATGTCTCCGAGGATAATCCGGTACGCGTAGTCGACGTCTTCGTCGATGAGCTTGATCTCCATGATCTCGGCTTCGACGGAACCGCGCCCGCAGCAACGGGGCGGCCCTCGTATCATCCATCTGTATTGCTAAAGATTTATATCTACGGCTATCTGAATCGCATTCAGTCCAGTCGGCGTCTGGAGCGTGAAACTCAACGCAATATTGAGCTTATGTGGCTCACGGGCCGCCTTTCGCCGGACTTCAAGACTATCGCCGACTTCCGGCGCAACAACGGCAAGGCAATCCGCAATGTCTGCAGCCAGTTCATCGTGCTATGCCGTAATCTGGACCTCTTCTCAAAGTCGATAGTGGCGATCGACGGCAGCAAGTTCAAGGCCGTCAATAATCGGGATCGCAACTTTACGAGCGCGAAGGTCAAGGCGCGCCTGCAGCAGATCGATGAGAGCATCGCGCGATATCTTTGCGCGATGGAAACAGCAGACCGGACTCAATCCGATGTTGCCGAGGCGAAGACGAGTCGGATCAGCGACAAGATCAGCAAGCTCAGGCAGCAGATGCAGGACCTCAGGGCGATGGAGCAGCGATTGCGCGAGTCACCAGATGGACAGGTCTCCCTCACCGATCCAGACGCGCGCTCAATGGCTACCAGCGGTCGGGGAACGGGAATGGTTGGCTATAACGTTCAGACCGCAGTTGATGACACGCATCATCTGATCGTCGCACACGAGGTCACCAACGTTGGCAACGATCGCGGCCAGCTGACGAACATGGCCGGCCAGGCACGGGCGGCTACCGGCATCAAGGATCTGACTGTTGTCGCCGACAGGGGCTACTTCAAGAGCGAAGAAGTCCTGCAATGTCATGAAGCGGGTATTACGACCTTCGTTCCTAAACCGTTGACTTCGGGCAAGAACGCTGACGGCTATTTCGGCAAGCAGGATTTTATCTACATCGCCAAGGATAACGAGTATCTTTGCCCGGCCCAGCAGCGGCTCAACTGGCGTTTCACGAACATCGAGCATGGCATGACGCTGCATTGCTATTCGAGCTCGGCCTGTTCTACCTGCACCATCAGAAAACAATGCACATCAGGCAAGCAGGCTCGCCGGATAAAGCGCTGGGAACATGAGGCCGTCGTCGAAGCGATGCAGCAACGGCTCGACCAGAAGCCGGAAATGATGCGGGTGCGCCGTCAGACCGTCGAACACCCGTTTGGCACGCTGAAATTCTGGATGGGCGCGGCGCACTTCCTTATGAAAACACGCGCGCATGTCAGCACCGAGATGAGCCTTCATGTCCTCGCATACAACCTCAGGCGCGTCATGGCGATCCTCGGCACGGAGGCGATGATGCAAAAGATGCGAGCCTGAGGATGGGCTCGCACCAGGGCGGTCACGCCGGCGCGCATTACGGCGCCTGGGTACCCCTTCCTCTCACAAAGAGCTCAAAGAGCCCATAACTGTTACACGGGCCAAATTGGGCCGTTGACGCCTTCGGCTGATCGCGTGAATTCGTCATTGCGTCCGCCTCGCGTTTTTACACGACCTGGGTCGCGAAGCGCCTCTCGCTTCGCGCCCCACCGCTCCAAAAGCCGACGCAAGCGGCTGCAGACGTGCATGAATGGCGAAGCCCTATCGCTAACGGAAGACGCGCCACCGGCCGCCAGATCGGCCCACCGCTCCGAAGTTCTCTCCATAAGTCGATACGCGATGTAGCCTATGAAGATAAGTCTTCTTATCATAATGTACATATTTTTCCGTCAAACCACGGGGCCGCAAGAATCGTCTGATGCAGTCCCCCGCCCCCGGCTTCCCCCGAACCCGCCCGCTTGCCCGATGCCGGTGAACGCTCCCTGCTGCGCGCGGGGTATGCGGGCATGCGCAGTCCGATCGTCCCCGGGGAAATGCTGCTCGACCTCCGCAATTTTCCTCACCGATCACCGCCTGGTGAGCAACCGAACGATTTTCTGCACGCTGCGTTCTTGCTGCTCGAGTGCCCGATCGAGCGTACGTGCGCCATAGCTCTCGTTGTCACCTCGGGCTGCCATTCCGGCGACGCGCGTCACGAAAAGCGCGGGCTCTCGGGTCCTCGCGTCGACCACGCCGCGGAAGCGCGTCGTGACCGTCACGCCGGACTCTTCGACCAGCGTACGGCGAAAGATCAATTCGTTCCCGGCCATCCAGCGCGCCCACTCGCTACGGTCGAACACCTCGACAGCCCTGTTCTTCGCATCGAGGACGTAGAAGCGTTCGCAGTGAGGCGGAGCGGGATTTCATTCAGTTTCCCACCAATGCCTTAAAGATAGGCCATTGCCCTGCCGAGCAAATGGCCGTGTTGGGCTCGCAGCCTCTCCTCGCCGACGTGATCGGCAAGGTTCCCGCTGGCTCAGGTCCCGCAATCTCCCGCTTAAGACGTCGGCTCGGCAGAGCCGGGCATTCGTGGAAAATCATGCCAAAGGGGATTTTTCGAGAGCTCCAGCTCGCAAAGGAACAACTGAACGTCATTGGTTTCGAGCTAGCCTCCGAACAGTCAGTCGAATGTCGTATGATCAACGTCGACTTCCAATTGCCCCAGATTGCCTAGCCACATGAACGAAGAAGCCCACCTGATTCCCCTGATCGCCGAAAGGCTGCGCGTCATCGGCGCGGTCGAACTCCAAGAACTTGCAGAGGATATGGCCTTGATCAAGTTCCCGGAGCGCTTTCGTAGAGGAACGTTTGAACGGTATGGGAAGAACATCTACAACCAGACCACAAAAGGCTGGCCCGATGCCTACGTGCTGGCAGACGGCAAGTATGACGCGGTGGAGGCAACCCGCGACCTTGACTGGAAGAAGCATCTTCGCGACGACTTGAAAAAGGCAAGCGAACCGGGTGGTCGCCGCCTCTCCGGCTTCTTCTTCGTCGGCGGATGCTCGAAGCCAGAGCAGAAGGAAGATGTTTCCGGTTGGATCGCCCCGTGGTAGCCGGCGTGGTTCCTTCAAATCCTAAGGAGGCCAGTTCGAGTTCGTCTACGAATGCATCGACGATCCTGATCGGATTGTCTTCAGCGATGAAGTCATCGAGACATTCTGGAAGCAGCGTTGACTGATTGCGGTCTGAACCCTCGACGAATCGCCCCATCTTTGCCTCGCATACCAACGGGTTGATTCAGTCTAGGCGACCAGAACGTAGGTAACCAGGGCGTTTTTACACAACCTCGGCCACGAACAGCCGTTCGAGACAACGAATCCAGTGACCGCTTTGTGATGTATTGCAGCCTCGTCTCTGCGCCTGCCGCCCGAGGCCGACTCACGTGGGGGAAGAGGATCTGAGGATCGCGGCAGCAGTCCGATCGAATACCGCGCTATATCCTCGAGCCTGCCTCACACTTCGTGGTCATGCGCGAGTATGTCTTGCGCCTTTACGAGCACATAGCCGGGTCGTCGCATTGCTTTTGTTGCATCGCGTTCAGAGCCCGCCTTATGGCTCACGATGAGCGAGATTACCGGAAGCAAGCCCCCAATTGTTGCCGCAACTTGGTGCGTCGCCGCGCCGTACGCAGACAGCCCGAAACTCAACAGGCCAAAGGTTCCCTTCCAGAATCGCGCCGATGATCGGCGAACGTCCGTGAGTTCATTTCGAACTTCGACGGTCTGTTGGCGAAGATCCTCGACTATCGAGTTGGATGACGAGCCATCTTCGCGCACCGGCACGGATAGTTGCTTTGCGAGCATCTCGCGGAACGCAGGCAGCGCAGAGGACGCCTCCTCGCGCAGCTGAACGATCTGCGTTGCATCGAGACTGCTGACCCACGGAACGTTCACATTGCGTCGTTCGTCGAGCAACCGCAACTCCGCGCTGCTCCGAGCGATGCCTTCTTTGTACGCAAGCCCAGCTAGGCCGATCGAAGAATTCGAGAAGACTGCGCCAGAGCCCACCATCGCATCCCGGCCCGTCCACAAGGCAGACCTTATCGCCCTATGGACTGCGTGGTATGCGAGATCTTCAAGCTTCGGCGCATCGGAGTTGCCGCCTTCGCGCGGCATGACTCGAAGATACAACGGTGGGTCATACAGATTCCCGGTGCGGAACGACAGCCCTCCGGCAACGTGTGGCTCCAGAGAGAACTCCTGCGAATGCTCAGACAAGATCGTTTCGGAAATCCGATCGACCTCCGTCTCGAAGTGCTCTAAGCAACCAGAGCAGGCGGCTACCCAAGGGCTGCGGAATTTTATGATCCCGGCTGACATCAATGGGTAGAGCTCTAGCAGCACCAGCGTGTCGGCCAATACGGCCTCAAGCTTCCGGTTAGTCACGCGCCCGAAGTCGATGAATTTTTCCGAAATGAAGTCGGTCAACCAGATCGTATCCGCGAGCAAGCCAATGCTGCGCGTGAGCCGCCTGGCTGCCTCTTGCCTGCAGGAAAGCGCGCGACATGACTGATTCTCGTTGAAGAGGTCAAGCCCGCCATCGAGATAGATCTCAAGGCTACCAGGTACCGCAGGCTCGCGCGAATAGCCTGCCGCAGAAACCGCGTATGCCGCAGACTGTTTCTTGAGGTCGGGGAGTACTTCCCGTAGTCGTCCGCGAGCTTCGGTCCAACTTTTGCTTTTGGCAAAGACTTCCTTGACGAGCAGGGGTATAGCGAACGGTATGTGCTTGTTTGACTCCAGCATTGCGCCTCCGAGCGTGCACGCAGATTCTATTTACTATCTCGTGTATGTGCCAGAGCCTCGACATACAGGCACCAGTACATAGGAGTTTTGGCCGATACCCGCCCGGCCAAACTGACGGCCCGAGCGGCCGTTGTGCCTTGGAAGCGGCCCTTGGTTGAGGCCGGGTCGAACGTCTTTAGCGGGTCGATTTGACCCATTCGCTTTTTCATCGAACGGAGGAGCTCCAATCCGCGCGCTCGTTGATCTACGACCTTGCAGGCATTCTGCAAACCTCCAGCGGTGTAGTCTCGCTACTTTTGACACTACAGGTCAACTGTCCGCGGGAGGGGCCCGAATATCCAGCGAACGTCGCCTGCGTCCAACCGAGGGGCGCGGCATGGGCGCTGACCCGGCTGGCAAGGCGGACGCAGTTTCCCCTGCTGCCCCACCGCCCTCCTGACTGGTCTCCAGCACCGTCTCTTCGCTGTTTTCCGCTGGCGTTACGCACAGTCGTTGCTCCGGCCGCGATCGTTTTCCGCGGTCAATGGGCCAACAACCTCTTCAATCCACAGAATGACATCGGAGCCTGTACCCCGAGCGCCATCACCTAAGTCGTGATCCAAGCTGATTTCCTCGACGATTCCAGATTCGAGCAGTCGGATCGCTTCATCAGGCCATTAGACGCGGAGCCAGCCCTTGGGTGTCGGGCGCTCATCGTCAAGAAACACCTTCATGTGTGATTTCCTATGCGTCGCAGCGCAGCGCCCGCGCTACCTCTCGAATTCGCTTCGCCGCGTCTCGCGACGTGTCAGAAACGAGTGTCCAGTCGTGATGCCACCAGCTTATAACTTCGGCGGCCTCGCCTACGGTGCGGGCCGAGACCACATCGCGAACTTCGTCTGCAACTTCATCCCACCAGTTGGCACCTTCGCCGTCGCTCGCGGTCGGGTCGATCGCTTGTCGATAGATTGCCTTTGCCGCATCAAGAGAGATATTCATCGTTTTTCGATCACGCTTCAGTCCTGGCCCGGAGCATCGAATCGTAGAGGCCGATTCCGGGCGTGACAGACAGTTTGACCCGCCAGCAGAAAATGAACGACTTCTCATCGATCAAATCCCACGTCACGGCTACCACCGCAACGGCGACGGTCAAGAAAAGATACTTTGCCTTCGCTCCCGCGTCCCCGCGTTTGCCTATTCCGCAAAGACTTCCTGCAAGGTTCGAAGGGTGTCCGACAACGTTTTATCTGCAACTGAGCCTTCCTTCTTGACCAGTCGCACCTTGTCGATCGCACGAATCTGATCCAGAAGGATCAAGCCGTGCTTGCGCTTGAATGTCACCGGAATCCGAAAAGGGGCAGCCATCCCTTTCGAGGTCATTGGAGCAACGAGGACCGTCCGCAGATGGTCGTGCATTTCGGGAGGCGAGACCACGACACAGGGCCGCGTTTTCTGGATTTCGCTACCCATCGTCGGATCTAGCGCGACCAGCCAAACGTCTCCGCGCACTACCATGCAAGCCCCTCGTCGTCGACGTTGGAGAATTCGCCCATCACCAACTCGTCATCACCGCCCTCCGCGAGCGCCTTGCTCGCTTCCGCCCATCCTTCACGGGGCTTGTGTCGAGGGCGTCGCAGCACAATTGCGTCGTTTTCGACTTCCATTTCCACTTCGTTCTCCAATCCCAACTGCGCGAGGACGGGCTTTGGAATCAGCACGCCTTGCGAGTTACCCATTCTGCGAATCGTCGTTTTCATAGGCCCTCCGTAAGTACAATGTTATGCCGCTATGCGTGGCACGTCAACACAAAGTTATTACGCGCGAGACCGCGTGTCACCACCTGCCCTTTCGCACCCCCGCCGGCCCCTCGAGGAACACCAGCACGCTCCCGTGATTGCTTTGGCCCATGAGCGAACCGGGCCCCTTAAATGTGCAGCAGCCTGTTGCTAAAAGGCGGCCGCGATGAAACCCGTTGCTCACCGGCACTATCGCTGATGCCTGTTACAGGGCAGCGCAGTCACCGAAAGGTGCTTGCCAGGTTAGAAGTAGTCGGACTGTTAGTTGCATTGTATTCCTTGGCCCCTGACGTCAACTTCAGCAGTTGCTCCGCGACTGCGGCGCCACTCCGGGGCACGCTCACGCCGACAGTGACGCGCGCAGTCGTGCCGCGTGCACAGGACATGTTCCGCGTCGACTTCGAGGTGCCAACGCTCGCCGACGCGGAGCTGTACGGAACAGCACATCTACGACACGTACGGTCTGCGCGACGATTTCGTTGCCGCGTTCGTTAGCTACCTCGCCGGCCACAACCTCCCCGTTCATGAAGTGCTTTTTGCAAAGCCCCATTCGCTGGCGCACGAATACGAGGCGGGTTTTGTGGGGATGACGGTGGACGAGGTCAGTCTCGCCCAGCTCGAGGCAGTCCAGGCGGAGATTCATCATGTTCTGCCACGCGCACTGAGCCAGGCTCACCGCGAATTTCTGCTCTCCCTTGTGTGCCTTGATCCGGACCGGGCGCTGATGCCCTAGACCATTTGCAGGACATGCCGCGATCCGCTGGAAGATCGAAAACCTGCGCAAACTCCACCCACGCGACAAACAGCGCCTGTGTGAAGCATTTTCTGCACTCCATCGGGAGGATAAACGCGGATAAGAGATCGCGTGCGTCGCCGTTTTGTCCGGTAAGGCGCGAACCGGCCCAATTGCTGGCGATCACCTGTGTCGTCCGGCGGTCGCTCGAACTCTCGGAGAGCCGCTCACCATTAAATGCGCGCGCATATCGGCCTTTGCCGACGCTCAGTTGTCGACATTCGTAGGGCTGCTTCTGGCCGCTCTTCAGCCATCCACAACTGCGTGACCACGAACGTCAGCTATCACTGCGGTCGGATGCGTACTTTCGACCCACAGCAGTCGTTGGTCAGATCAACAAGTCAACGACCGGTGTAGGCGGTCCAACTGACACTACCCGCCGATGGTGCGGGCAACTCGCGGCGACGAGCCGTGTTTTCGTTCGTTTGCTTGCCGGCGGCTCGGACCCGCTTCGTGGTGACTTACGCCAACCTGTCGCCCATATGTTAGCTGCCGAACATAGAGGGCTCTTAAAGAGTTTAAATGTGCATCCATCTCTGCAAAATGAGAGAAATTAGCGCTAACCTTAGTCAATCACGTCGTTGCTCGAAAATAGTCGTTGAACATGTCTTCATGACGTGCCAAGCGCGGATGACGCAATTTGAGGAAAAAATGCAAGCACGAACGAAGTTGACGAGCGCAGTGCTTCTATCTCTTGTGATTGGCGGTTCGATCATCTTTCCTACGACCGTTAACGCCGAAGGCGCGTCAGCCGTCATTCCGATGAATCATCCCGGAGCTGGTGCGAGCAACCTCTCCGGCCCGGTTTCACTTTTGACGAACCGCGAATTTTTCCTGTCTATTTTCGTACTGATTTTTGGTCTGATCGCTCTTTTGCTGCAGTCGTTTTTGCTTAAAAAGGCCAACGCTTCGGCTGCCGAGGCGAGCAAAGCTTTAATTCTAATTCTAATCGTAATTGGAGTTATTTTTTCGATCACTGCAGGGTTTAGTGCGCAAACTGTCGCGCCTGCCGTTGGCCTGTTTGGAACAATCGCTGGATATCTGCTGGGTCGGCGCGAAGGGCAAGAAGGTGAACGACAATGAAGCAGAGTCATCGCGTCGCGTCGTTCGTGTTTGGAGCGCTACTTCTCCTTCACGCTTCCGCGCAAGGCCAAGATGCTTCTGACGGGACGTTGAATGCTGAATCCCTCGATCAGATAGAGATTGTCAATTTTACTAATCAGATAGTCAAATTCTCTATAGCGGCCGGGGACGAAATAAGGAATTTTGAGCTCGGACCTTCAAGAAATGGTGATTTTCCCGTTGACGATAACACCGGGAAATCAACCGTTTTTATTAATACAGACGGAAGTGTGACTTCGTTGGAGGTTAGGTCAGGGCATCGCTATAAGATAAAATTTAATAGCGGAATTTTTGAGCTTGTGGAAATTCTACCAAGTCAACCAAATCAATAGTTGTCGGCATCTTCTTGGCCAAGACTACTCATTTTCGTACGCAATCGACGCTCGCTTTTACTGATCGTTTCGTTCATTAGTGTCAAGGCATCGTTATCGGTAGCGCAGGATCCGGCGCCTGCAATAAAAACAGTTGCCGATCCAAAATCGGTGCTAACGCCTGGTTGCCCTTGCTCAGATACAGTGAATGCGTACATTAGGCCATTGTTAGAAGTGCAAGCTGGTTGTCGTGTCAGAAAAATCTCAATATTTATTTCTTGTGGCGCCTCGAATTGTGCAAATCCATATATGGATATATTTTGTATTTTCTTGATAAACTGCGCCTTCATCGTATCAAGATTATTTGTTATCTCCGGTGATACTTGATCGGCAGGCCTAAAGCCTGCACCTGAAAGTGGGCTAAATGCGGCATTTTTCAACGCAAGAAAATAAGCCGCTTTTTTGTCGGAACTGAGCGTGGCATCTGGTGAACGTCCAATCTTGAAATCGATTGATTTCATGGTCATAAAGGTTTGCTGACCGTTTGCTGCCACTCGTGTTGGAGGAATATCCACGAAGTGATTAATTTCCAGATTCCAGTTTCCAACTTTATCGCCTACACCCATCGATTTTTCGGGCGCTGCAACGTCTGTGGAGACTGATACAAATTCGATGGCATCTGTATCTCTGCTAGAAATCGACGGATCGACGGATGCGAACCCATGGATAGCAACACTACTAGGCGGATTTGTGTTTCCAAGGCCAATCACAAAACCCACTTCCAGCCGGGAGATCAAGGCTAAATTCCATGGAAGCAAGGATGGAACTGCTTTGTCCGCATCATGGTTGGTAACCGGACAACTTGCCATTTGTGAGAGATAATTCCTTACGGGCCTCGCATATACGTGAGGGTAATCCTCCTCATAATTCCGAATTGCACCGAGGTCCGCGTTCCTGAAACAGTCAACCTGTCTTCCACTTGATGTGCGGACCGCGTAACAAGTGAAATCGCTCAACATACGGACAGGTGGTTGTTGTAGAAAACAAACGTTAGACGTTGAACCGGTCCTTTCTGCTAGACGCCTATATATTTCCTTTCCAAGTGGTATCTGAGGCTCCACGCACTGGTCCGTCGATATGTTGCGAGCGACTTCGTACAAATCGCGGAGATCCGAACACTGTCGGAAAAGAGCATAGTCGATCCCTTCAGCAAATGTCGGAGCGGTAGACGCTACGAGTGTCATGACAATCAAGCAGTTAGACAATTTCATTGTTAGCCATTTAATTGAATCTGTCCAAAAATATCGGACAAGAAATAATTGTTCGCCGCTGTTATGTTATTGTTGAAATCTTCGAATCGAAGAAAATATCCTCTTCGAAATGCCTGCGCACGTTGGTCTGGGTTTCCGTGTGCGGAGTTCGATAATTCTCTGTAGCGGCCAATGAGGCTCATATTATCTTCAAAATCTGAGGCATTTCCATGGAGGTAGTTCTTGTAGACAAGCCCGCAGAGAAAATCCGCGCCTAGTTCGATACACAATGACGATCGTTTTTGGAGGTTTTTCAGGCTGCCTGAATTTTTTACCTGAAAGACATGCGCTAGTTCATGCCCGATAGGCGCAGCGTAGTCTGCCGCCGAATACGCAGTGGCGTCACCCGGATAAAAGATTTTGAACAGCGCCCCGGAGCTTTCACCAACAACGGTCTTAAACGCAGTCTTGTTGCATCCGATAAAGCTGATATTGGACGAGAGCTTGAATGCACTATAGAACGCTGCAGTTTCGGAACGTTGTGCTATCTTGAGTGGATCCGAGCTACATCCAACACTGCCAGCGTCCTCGGTTGTTAAGCTATAAAGGCAGCCATTGTCATCTTCCGCCCGTAGACAAAATGGACAAGCTAGCGCTAGGGCAGAACTCACCAATAGACGCCGACGAACGATGTTCATCTTAGCTCCATTCATGGAGATTGAAGCCAGGACATGCAGAAAAGGCGATGGTCGTTAAATCGTAGCACGTACTGTCGCAGACCAGAGGGCCTCTTATGTGGCGTAGCCAACAATTCGTCGTGGAATATCCACGTGCCAACTGGCAGAAGCAAAATGTCGAGGGCCCGATGAAACATCGGGGTATTCACAGATCGCGAACGGCCGGTATCGAACTGCGAGTCGACGCTGGAGTGCGAGGTTTAGGCTTGAAATGGACGACTCCTCATGGCCGCACTGCGTCCCATGACCGGGCACGTCACTCTCACCGCCCCACGTCTCATGCAACAGGCATAATCGACCCGTTCCGGACGGTCGCGCCTCTCAGTAGCGGACATTCGAAAATCTGATTGTGACCGGCGCAGTCAGAACTCAGATGATAGGTCGATCAGGAACCTGAATGTCGAAACATGGTTCCGCTTCGACGTTCAGAGTGAGGCGTCCTCCATCTTGCAAGAATTTGAAAGCTTCCGGCCCAATCCAGTATGAGCCGATTTTCTGTTTGAAGGTCTTTTGGATAGTTGACTTGAAAAGACGCATGAGACGCTGCGCGTCTTTGCTGTCCGACCACGTCTGAATTAGTCCGTTGATGAGCACTCGCCCTTCCCAAAAGCCACCACCATTGAACTCTACGCAATCGGGACAATTTCCTAACTCAAAACAGGTCTCGGGATTTCCGCCAATGAGCCTTGTCACAGGGGTAATCGCGCTAGTGCGCGGTGCAACAATGTATTGCTCACACGATCCGGTTTGTTTGGCGGTTGCAATGCCAAGACGTGGCAATTGCGATGCGCTTGGATATTCGGCGGCCGTCGGACCGTATGCCGGATGGAGCTGATGATGGGCAAGTATGTATTGCAGTGGAGTCTTCTCCTCCACCGCGTTCGCGACTGCCAGGATATCGATCTTCGTTGCATAAAAAAAGATGCGTTTCATGAATCACATATCCATCGGAAATCGATATGAACCTACGAGTTAGTTTCTGTTCGGTAACGAGAGGTTCAGCGGAAAATCGTTCGCTCTGTGGCAGAAGTCGGATTGTCCGCGGTCTGGGACCTGCCGTCGAGTGGCCGAAACTGGCCGACCAGCGCCGGACGCAGCAGGCCGAGACTGACGTGCAGGGTGCTCGATGCCACTCTCAAGGGCACTCACTGCCTTATGCTCCAAGTGCAGCAGATGATCTCGTAGCACGGACCATCATCAAAGGTGATCATCAAATGTTGTAATGCATCGACAGTCACTTTGTCTTTCTTTCCAGTGCTTCGGACCTCGTTCAGCCACGTACTGTCGAGAGAGACGAGCCTTCCATAAGCTAGTTTGAACATGGCCGCTGTGCATGAGGTCAGAAACGTGCACTTGTACGATTCCACCCCGGAGAACTGAAGCACAATTTCCTTGGACGGCTCCGTCGTCCCCTTCGAGCAATAGGCTCAATGCGCACTCGCGGCGTTGAAGGACCACAAATTCTGGGCTATGCAGTAAAGCAGAGGCTGCTACCGGAAACTGCCAATGTTCTTTCATCGTTTCCCTTCGGCGCGAGCCGTTCGCGCTCTTATTCCTCGACGGTCGCGTGCGACGGTCGTTTCGTACGCATGCTTGATGCAACGGGCATGTCGACCCTGAAGAGACAATGAGCAATCCCGATAACGGACATTCTTCCAGCAGGCTGGCAGGAGCTCACAGCGCCCTAAATGACTGCGCCAGTCTCGGCGAAACGCTTCTTGAATTCTGGCAACTTTGCAATGATCTTGTCGAGATCGTCCGTGCGCTTGGGAAACAGCGTTTTGAAATCGTCGCTTCGATAACGCTCAACAAAATCAAAATCCCCGTACAGGATGTGAGCGATACAAACCACCACCCCCTTGAATTTTTCCATCTGATCGTAAGGCGAATTGACGTGGCGCGTGGTGTACTTCGCTGGCAAGCCCTTCAAAAAGCTATCCTCAGTACCAAGTTCGTAGTGGTTGTCAATGAACGCAATTCCATCTTGCATCATCGAAATTAATGCGGAGCGTGCCCCAGAAATATCCAATGTCCTGCCTTGAACGATCTGGCTTGGCTGACCAACCGATAAATATTCCTTGCGATCCTGCACAATCCAAAATCCTAAGCGCAGTTCTTCTGGTGTGTGTTGGAGCAGATGTGAAACGCTCTGGAGACTAACAATCGAGGTAGACGCGCTGGCCCCAAAGACGTATTTGCACAACTTTTGCGCACGCTTGTTGTCGATGCACACGCTTGGTTGCACAGGAGTTGTTCCGCGCTCAAAGCCAAACCCTGGGTGTATAACTAAATCCGTGTGCTTCAAAGTCCTATTCTTGAACTGTCCGGACACAAAGCTCCATCCAGTAAACTGAGAAGAAACCTCGTCACAGATTTCGTAAAGTTGAGCTTTGAAAGGTCTCATAGTCCTTGGGAATTCTGGCCAGCACAAGGGTTTCGAACGTACCTGGTTTCGAATGTCTCTTCGTTACAGGCTATCAGTGACGTCCTTCAGCAGCTCACCGTTGTGCCTTTCGCCTGAGACCGAGGGGTGGCTGCAAGGGTAGCCTGAATTCCCGAAGCTGAAAAGATTCATCTAACGTATGCATTTAGGGGAAATCCCGCAATTTCCTTAAGGCTGGCGGTTCGCTGCCGATACGAAGGTTAGCTGATTCAATTTGCTTCCTCCGGGCCAGTCGAACTTTGGCCGCCGATTTCTTCTCAACGCGAGGCGTCAACCGTGCAATCTCTCAAAAACCTGAAGGTGGTCACGCAGCTGATCCTGGGATTCTCGTTGGTCATCGTTTTGTTGGTGGGACTGGGCGCGTTCAGCGTATTCGAAGTCAGCAGTGAAAACGATCACGTTGCCCAATTCCGCGATAATTGGTTGCCCAGCGTGCGCAGCAGCTTGCAGATGCAAGCGGGATTGCGTGCGATTAGCCTCGCCGAATACCGCGCGTCCGGTGCCCAGACGCAGTCCGCAAGCCAGGAAGCGGAAGCCCGGATCGACGCCGGCCTTGCAGACTACCGGCGCGCATCGGCCGAGTACGAGAAGCTCATTACTGAGGCGGAAGAGAAGACGGCGTATGCCGATATCCAGACGCTCATGTCGAAGTATCTCGAAGTCGATCAGCAGATCCGTGTGTTCGGACGAGCGAACAACCAGGCAGAAGCGATGGCGCTGATGCAGGGACAATCGGGCGCGCTTCGTGACGCGATGGAAAAGGATATCGGGACGATCGTGGCCGTCAACGAGGCTGGGGCGGCCAAGGAAGGCGAGGCAGCCGGTCAGGCCTATTCGCACGCAATCGTGCTGGTGATCGCCCTGATCGTCTCGGCTACTGCGGTTGCGCTGGGCGTGGCGCTGATCATCGCCCGTGGCATTGCGAAACAGCTTGGCGGCGAGCCTCGCGATGCAGCTGCGCTGGCCAGCGACATCGCAGCGGGTAATCTGCGTGTCGCGTTGCAGCTGAAGTCCGGAGACCGTTCGAGCTTGATGTTCTCGCTAGGCGCCATGAAAGACCAGTTGACTCGTATCGTGCAGGGCATCAAGACTTCCAGCGAGTCGATCTCGGTGGCGGCGGGCGAAATCGCTCAGGGCAACACTGATTTGTCGCAGCGCACCGAAGAGCAAGCCGCTTCGCTCGAGGAAACTGCCTCGAGCATGGAAGAACTGACGAGCACGGTGCGTCAAAACGCCGATAATGCGAAGCAGGCAACCGTGTTGGCCAGTACGGCGTCGGGATACGCGCAGCGCGGAGGAGAAGTCGTCGGGCGCGTGGTCGACACGATGCACAGGATCACGGAAAGTTCGGCCAAGGTCGCCGAAATCATTAGCGTGATCGAAGGGATCGCGTTTCAGACCAACATCCTTGCCCTCAATGCCGCGGTCGAGGCAGCCCGAGCCGGTGAACAGGGACGCGGATTTGCCGTCGTCGCCGGCGAGGTCCGCACACTAGCCCAGCGCAGCGCGACGGCAGCCAAGGAAATCAAGGAACTGATCGGCGAGTCGGTCACTCGGGTCGACACCGGCTCGCAGCTCGTTGAGGAAGCAGGCAGTACGATCAGCGAAATCGTTCAGTCGGTCAAGCGCGTAAGTGACATCATGAGCGAGATTGCGGCGGCGTCCGAAGAACAGAGCACCGGCATCGAGCAAGTCAATCAGGCCGTCACGCAGATGGATGAAGTGACCCAGCAGAATGCCGCCCTGGTCGAGGAAGCCTCGGCCGCGGCACAGTCGATGGCCCAACAGGCGCAGGCGTTGCGTGAAGCCGTGGCCGTATTCAAGGTTGGTGAGGACCGGTCAGTCGGCACATCGTTCGTCGCGACAGCGGGTCGAGAGCGGGTCCTGGATGCGGCGAAGAAGCCGGTGACGCTGTTGCCAACGCGTCACGCACAGCGTCCCTCGAAACAATCCGCAGCCACGAGGTCGTGCGACGTGCCAGCAGAGCCTGACTGGCAGACGGTCTGACGAGCGGGAAGGCTCGAAGCACGGTGCCGGCCGTTCGCCGAGTTCGAGCCGCATGACCCGTGGATGACCGCAATGGCCGACAAGCTAAGGCCAGACGATAGCGAGCGAATGACGGTTGGACTCTGAGAGCAGCCGTCGCACCTTCGACGACTTGACCGGTAGCAACGGGTCGGGTTATGCCGCTTGCATAAGATTCGTTACGAAGCTATTCGTCGCGTTTGGCGTGAGGCTCTGGTCGGCCACAAGCGGCCGTTCGACATCGACACATGAATCGTCGACAATTAGGTTCGTCGCCTCTACCGGCATCTGTCCGGCCATCCCTGTTGAGGGCAGAAAAACCTTGGAGGAGTCTTCTGTGGCATGCGCCCGATGCGAGGATCTTTGCGTTCGGTATGCGATCGAGCATCCTCGCGAGCTACGCAAAGCGATACAGATCGCAGCGGAGAACATCGCGGATAAAACGCTCGTAGAAGTGATTCCCGACAGCCCTTGCGTCTCCGTCTCATTTGACAAACTCGCGGCGGGTGCCGCATGGGACGACTACGTCGAGTACCATTTTCGCTGCCGGCATTGCAATGAAGCTTTTTCGTTGCGCGCGGAAACGTATCACGGTAGCGGTGGGTACTGGGAGCCGAAAGACCCAGCTTCGATACGCGACAACATCACCAACTAGCCGCGAACAGCCAGGAGCGGCCGATTGACGTCTGTGCCGGGTTCTTCCGCAATCTGCAACGACCGGCCACGACTTGATGTCGTTAGACAAATCTTCTTCGACATGGCACACGAATACCTCGTCATTTTTCAATACCACGAGCCAGAACCCCGACAGCTATTCGAGCGCGGAGTGATCGAAGACTATGAATCGACGACCGGAGTTTTCATCGCGGCGGACTCAGCAGAAGATGCTTTGATTTGGTGCGAGGCAATCGCCCAAGAGGTCCTTTGGCGCTGCAATGACGACAGGTCGATAGATTGGAAGCAGTTGGGATATTCGTGCTGGATTGAACCCGATCCCGACACATCGTCATGGAGTCATTGTTTGGGCTTCTTTCAGCATGTGGGGGTCGGCGAAATGCCCAATGTCGACGCCATGGGTACTAACGCCTACGTTATCTGGCAGAAGGGATAGCGCGACTCTCCCGCCACACGCCGTCCCAATGACCGGTTTTGAGAAATGCGAGGGACCGCTTAGGGTCGTGATGATCCGTTCGACGTCAGCGAGAGCGGACTTTCGTGGTCGCGCAGATATGAATGGCTTCAGACCGACCTGAAGCTGCCTTACGAAGGGCGACAGCTGAACGTCAGCAAAGGCCGAACTTGCGATCCACGAGAAATCGAAGTGTGCGACCGGATGGCCCCGTTAGCTGCCGTGGATGTCTGCCGCCGTCCGGCCGCAACGATTCCGCCCTCTGCCCACGGAAGCAGTTCGAGGATGTTCTTGATCTTGTGGGCGATCTCACTATTGTTTCGCCCATCGATTGAGCCTACGGAGGCGCGATTGAGCGCTTCAAACTGCAACCGCCCGACGTTCCAGGTGCAATTTACCCGGCAGGCACGGGTAAACGCTATTCGCACATTTGGCTAAATTATTCCTGCATTAGCTCAGCAGTACAATCACAACCAGTTGAGAGGTGTTTATGGCTACGGGAAAGAAAGACGCCAAGCTCGCTAGCAAGCAGCTTTCGAACAAGAAGAGCACACCCAACCAGAAGTCGGTCGCGGGTTCGGATTTGAGCCAGGCAAAGAAGCAACCGGCACCCCCGCCCAAGAAGAAGTAGCGATGCAACCGACGCTTTGCCCACTTACACCCGTCTCCATGACGGGTTTTTAATACCCCCCGCAACTACCAATGATGGACATTGAAATGGCCACTGCCCCCTGTGCGTCGTATGCCGACGATGGTCCGCTGCGACGGGCGCCCAGAATTAGAACGAGGACGACAGGGATCCGCATGAGTCGCAATCGTGCCGCCGTGCGCGTGCTGATCACAGCTCGATGCGGCAGTCTCGTTGCACTGCTGGCGCTCGCAGGCATCGCCCATGCCTACCAGCCATCGTCGCCCGACGAGTCCCAACTACAGGAGCACGGCCACTACGTGAACCACGAAGGGCATGTCGTGCATTCGCCTGCGCGCTCCCGAAACGGCGCCGTGCCGGTCGGTGCCACGGCAAGATGTGGCGACGGGACATACAGTTTCAGCCAGCACCACTCGGGCACGTGTTCGCGTCATCACGGTGTCGCCGAGTGGGAATAACGAAAAGCCGGGAGCGGACAATGTAACGAGGGCTGACGGGCGTCGCAATGCTGACGCTTGGTGCATGCGCCACGGTTCACGAAAGTTTTCCCCAAATGGGCGACCTGCCTACACGCTGAACTGCAGCGGCTTCGCCCGCGGCTGGGACACGTGCTTCGAGGCAGCTGGGGAGATCTGCAAGACGGCTGGTTTCGACGTGATCGACCGAAGCGACGAAGACGCGGATGCGGTGGGCGCGAGCCGAAGTGGTCTACTCGGCGCGAAGACGAACGAGCGATCGATGGTCATCGCCTGCAGGGAGCCAGCGGCCTGATCCTTGGCGAAGGAATGGCGTCCTGGTTGGCGATGCTCTGCCCTCGCGCGAACTCGCGGGAAGTCCGGGAAGTGCTACCACTCCAGCACGCGATTCGAATGCGCGATTGCCGCGGCGCCGGTCAGATCTATCGCATGTCCGTCGCGAACCTGGTCAACTGACAGGTTAATTGATCGCGCCGATGCGGACGTTGCAGTACCTGACGCGTGTCCGGTGGTCGACCAGTGATTCTTGAAAATGGAGCGCCTAGCATTCGAGCGCGATGCTTGGATTTGCTTGGCGAATTTAAGCGTTCGCTGATTACCTCACCCTTTAGCTTACCAAATACCTTCATAAATGCCTTAACCGAGGTCGCTTGACCGAATCCGCGGACCGCTGGCAGCAAGCGCCCGCAATAGACATTCAGGTTTGGCGATAGCTGTCGTTAACCAGCGGCAGGCGCAATCGAACCGAGCCATTTTCCCTTCTGCACACCGAGCATCATTTCGTCCGATTGAGCGAATCACGTAGAAAGCCGGGCGAAAGCCATCGTTAGAGTTCGCCATCAGAAGTTTTTCATTCGGGCCGAACGACGACCCGTTGGGATGGGCACGACATTCATCGCGTCGACCCTTTGCGTGAACCGATGGTTCGATCGTGCAACGTCGGCCGTCATCAAATATGCGTTTCCGTTCGGTATAAATCGTCCGCCGGTTTTGTCCTGTCGATCGCTGACGCGGATTCCGCAGCCGCGTCCGGCAACATTTCTTCGGCCAGCCGCTCCGATCCTCGCCGTGGACGTGAAACGACTCAATATAAGACCAGACAAGTAACAACTACCGCATGCAACCGCAGAACCGCTACACGAACCAAGCCGTCACTTCCCCAGACCATGCCGCCCCGTCTTCGCCCTCCCCCGCAATGGCGAAACTCTCGCGCGGACAACGCGCCATGTGGTTTCTGTGGAGCCTGAATCCGAATGGTGCGGAGTACGGCCTGCCCATGGCATGGACCATTCACGCTGCGCTCGACCTGGACGCATTTCGCGGTGCATTGCAGGATCTGGTCGAGCGGCATCCGGTCTTGCGTACGACGTACGCGGCACCCGAAGGCGAACCTGTCCAGTTGATCCATGCGCACGGTCAGCCGGATTTCCAGCACGACGATGCGTCGCAATGGGACGCTGCCGCCTTGCATGCGCGCCTGACCCAAGAGGCCGACACCGGTTTCGACCTGAAAAACAGCCCGGTTTTTCGCGCACGCCTTTTTTCACGCGCTGCCGACACGCACGTACTGTTTCTGAACTGCCACCACATTGCCGCCGACACGTGGTCGCTGATCGTGATGATGGAAGAGCTGGGGCTGCTGTACCGGGCGCGCGTTCAAGGCAAGGCGGCGGACTTGCCGTCCACCGGGCTCTCTTACGTCGACTACGTCGCGTGGCAGCAAAACCTGCTCGCGTCCTCCGTGGGTGAATCGCACGCGGCCTACTGGAAAAAGCAGTTGAGCCAGCTTCCCGTGCTCGACCTGCCGACCGACCGGCCGCGTCCGCGCGTTCAGACTCACGTTGGCGCGGGTCATTCGTTCGAGCTGGGCAAAACGCTCACGCAGCAGATCCGCGTCCTCGCGCGCGAGCAGGACGTCACGTTCTACACGGTGCTGCTCGCCGCGTTTTACGTGCTGCTCTACCGCTATACCGGGCAAGACGATATCGTCGTCGGCTCGCCGCGCTTCGGGCGGCCGCCGCAAGGCTATGCGCGCACGGTCGGCTACTTCGCGAGCCCCTGCGCGCTGCGCGCGCGCGTGGACGGCGAAAACACGTTCAATGCGTTTCTGCAGCACGTGCGGGAGGTGCTGGTCGGCGCGAAGGAACACCAGGACTATCCGTTCCCGTTGCTCGTGGAGCAACTGGGCGTGGCGCGCGATGCGAGCCGCAGCCCCATTTTTCAGGTGTCCTTTACGTACCAGAAAGCCCATCTCGACCATATGCGCGGAGTGGCGGCAGCACGAATGGGGTCGGGTGGCGCGCAACTCGATCTGGCCGGCCTGCCGCTCGCGTCTTATCCGCTCGAGCAGCATGGCGTGAAGTTCGATCTCGACTTCGTGGTCGAAGAGGTGGACGGCTGCCTGCGCGCGGTGTGCTGGTACAACACGGCCCTATGGGACGCGCCGAGCATTCGCCATCTGGTCGATCAATTCCAGACCTTGATCGCGAGCGCCGTCGAAGCGCCGCACACTGAGCTTAGGCATTTGTCGATGCTGAGCGCGCGCGAGCGCGCCGCTTACGCCGCCTGGAATGCAACCGAAAGCCGTTTTCCGCAGACGCCCGCGCACCGGCTCGTCGAAGACTGGGCGCAACGCCGGCCGCAGGCCGCGGCGCTGCTGCACGACACGCAGACGGTGTCGTATGCCGAACTCAACGCGCGCGCCAATCAGCTTGCGCATCATCTGCGCCGCCTTGGCCTGAAACCGGGCGAGCTGGTTGGCGTGAGCATGGAACGCTGCCCCGCGCTGGTGGTCGCGATTCTCGCGGTGCTGAAGGCAGGCGGCGCGTATTTGCCGCTGGACCCGAGCTACCCGCAGGAGCGTCTTGCCTACATGCAGGACGATTCGGAGCTGAGCTTGCTGCTCACGGGCCAGGGCGCCGGCGCGGAGGTGTCGTCCGCGAAGGTACGGCGCGTGTGCGTCGATACGGAAGCCACAGCCATTGCAGGCGAGTCCGTGCAGAACCTGGAGCTCGCCTCGAAGCCGAACGATCTCGCGTACGTCATCTACACCTCGGGTTCCACCGGACGCCCGAAGGGTGTGATGCTGGAGCACTACGGCCTGTCCAACATGGTCCATACCATGGCCGCGTTGTTCGAAATCGGGCCGAACAGCCGCCTCCTGCAGTTCGCGTCGGCGAGTTTCGACTCGTCGGTCGCGGAAATTTTCAGCACCTTGTGCGCCGGCGCAGCGCTGTGCCTCGCGTCGAAAGCGGACATGATGCCGGGCTCGGCGCTGATCGACACCATTGCGCGCCACGCTGTAACGGTGATCACGCTGCCGCCTTCCGTTCTCGCTTTGCTGCAGCCCGAAGATGTGCCGACACTGCGCACTGTTGCCGCTGCCGGCGAGGCATGCAGCCTCGACATCGTCAAGCGCTGGGCGCATGGGCGGCGCTTTCTCAATGCGTACGGACCGACCGAAGCGACGGTGTGCGCGACCATTGCGCCCCTGCAGCCGGACGCCGTACGCGTGTCGCTCGGGCGGCCGATCGCGAACACGCGCGTGTATGTGCTCGACGCCCAATTGCAGCAGGTGCCGGTGGGCATTGCGGGCGAGATCCATATTGCGGGCTCCGGCCTTGCGCGCGGTTACCTGAACCGCCCCGACCTCACGGTCGAGCGATTCATCGCCAATCCGTTCGAAGGCCCGCACGCGCGCATGTATAAAACGGGCGACCTCGCCCGCTTTCTGCCCGACGGGAGCCTCGAATACCTCGGGCGCCTCGACCATCAGGTGAAGATTCGCGGCTTTCGCATCGAGCTGGGCGAAGTGGAGTCGGTGATCGCGGGATGCGCCGGCGTGCGCGAAGCGCTGGTGGTCGCGCGGGCGACGAACGGCGGCGCGCCGTCGCTGCTCGCTTACGCCATTGCTCACGAAGCGGGCGCCGTCACCACTGCCGACATTCGCGCCCATGCGCAAGGCAAGCTGCCCGACTTCATGCTGCCCTCGGCGATCATGCTGCTCGACGCATGGCCTCTCACCCCAAACGGCAAAATCGATCGCTCGGCATTGCCCGACGCCGAGCGCGTGACCCCGCAAAGCGTGCTCGCCCCGCGCGACACGCTCGAGCAGCAGATTGCCGACGTGTGGAAAGCGGTGTTGAAGCTGGACGCCGTGGGGATTGACGACAATTTCTTCGAAGTGGGCGGTCATTCGCTCGATCTCGTTCGCGTCGAGATCGAACTCGAACAGACGCTTGGGCAACACGTGCCGACGATGGACCTGTTCCGCTTTCCGAACATCCGGTCGCTGGCAGATCACCTGCGCGGCGCGTCCATGCCGGCAGCCGCTCCAGCGCCGTCCAACCCTGCGCAAGACGTCACGCCAAAAGCGGCGCGCGGGCCGCATGGCGTCGATCATGCGGACACCGACATCGCCATCATCGGCATGGCGGGCCGCTTCCCCGGTGCGGGCAGCGTCGGGGAATTGCGGCGCAATCTCGTGGCCGGTGTCGAATCGGTCAGGGCACTTGGCGATAGCGAACTGCTCGCGGCCGGCGTCGATCCCGCCCTGCTCGCCGACCCGCGCTACGTGAAGCGCAAGGGCGTGCTGGAAGACGTGGACCGATTCGACGCCGCGTTTTTCGGTTACCCGCCGCGCGAAGCGCTCCTGATGGATCCGCAGCAGCGCCTCTTCCTCGAAACGGGCTGGCAGGCCCTGGAACACGCGGGCTACGCGAACGTGGGCTACACCGGCAGGATCGGCGTGGTCGGCGGCACGGGCCGCTCGGGGTATCTGCTTCATTATCTCGACGCGCATCCGGAGAGCGCTGCCGAGCTGTTCCAGACCACCATCCTGAACGAGAAAGACTTTCTCTCCACGCGGCTCGCGTACAAACTCAACCTGCGAGGCCCGGCGCTGACCGTGCAGACGGCATGCTCGACCTCGCTCGTCGCCGTTCACGTGGCCTGCCAGCAATTGCTGCTCGACGAATGCGATATCGCGCTGGCAGGCGGCGTGTCGCTCGAAATGCCGCACGGCACCGGTTACCTGCATCAGGAAGGGCACATTCTTTCTGCCGATGGCCGCTGTCGTCCGTTCGACAGCCGCGCGCAAGGCACGGTGCGGGGCAGCGGCGGCGCGATCGTCGTGCTCAAGCGCCTGTCCGCCGCGCTCGCCGACGGCGACAATGTGTGGGCGGTCATCAAGGGCTCCGCGATCAACAACGACGGCAACGCGAAGATGGGCTTTACCGCCCCGGCTGCCGACGGCCAGGCCGACGTCATCGAGCATGCGCTTGCGCGCGCGGGCGTTGATCCGGCAAGCATCGGCTTCGTCGAGGCGCACGGCACCGCGACGCCGCTGGGCGACCCGATCGAAGTGCATGCGCTCACGCGCGCATGGCGCCGCCATACGGACGCGCGGCAGTTCTGCGCGCTCGGTTCGTTGAAGTCGAATGTCGGCCACCTCGACGCGGCGGCGGGCGTCACCGGTCTCATCAAGGCCGCGCTATCCGTGCATCACGGCAAGATTCCGGCGACGCTGCATTTCGAGTCGGCCAATCCGAAGCTCGAACTCGAAAAGAGCCCGTTCTGGGTGAACGACACGCTGACCGACTGGCCGCGCACCGCCACGCCGCGGCGCGCCGCCGTGAGTTCGTTCGGCATCGGCGGCACGAATGCGCACGTGATTCTGCAGGAAGCGCCGTCGCAGGCCGCGCGCGAGCGCAAAGGCGACGCGGCGTTTCACGTGCTGGCGTTGTCAGCGAAATCGGAGCGTGCGTTGCAGGCGATGACGGACAATCTGGCCAGCCACCTGCGGGACAATCCTGCCGCCGATCTGGGCGATATCGCCTACACGCTTCAACTGGGCCGCACGCACTTCCCGCACCGGCGCGTCGTCGTGTGCGACAGTGCCTCCGCCGCGCTCGAAGCGCTCACTGCACTGCCCGCCGCGCGCAGCGGCACGGGCGTGCCCGCGCCGTCCGCGCGCGTCACCTACCTGTTCCCCGGACAAGGTCTGCAGCAGGTCAACATGGGCCGCGATCTCTACGCGTCCGAAGCCGTGTTCCGCGATTGTGTCGATCACTGTGCCCAGCTGTTGCAGCCGCTCATGGACCTCGACATCCGTACGGTCCTGTATCCGCCAGCCGATGTGTCCGGCGCGACCGATGCCGCGCGCGAGCGGCTCATGCAGACGTCCATCACGCAACCCGCGCTCTTCGTGGTCGAATACGCGCTCGTGCGGCAACTGGAACATTGGGGCGTGCGCCCGAACGCGATGATGGGGCACAGTCTCGGCGAATACGTGGCCGCGTGCGTGGCCGGCGTCATGTCGCTGCCCGATGCGCTGAAGCTCGTCGTCATGCGCGGCCAGCTAATCCAGGCCTTGCCCGCCGGTTCGATGCTCGCAGTCGAAGCGTCGGCGCAGGAACTGGCGCCCTACGTCGCGAACGGCGTGGATCTCGCCGTGGTCAACGCGGCGCGCTCTTGCGTGCTCGCGGGTCCGGCCGAACAGATCGACGCCGTGCAGGTGCGCCTCGACGACGCCGGCTTGCGCTGCAAGCGCGTGGCAACGTCGCACGCGTTTCATTCCGCGATGCTCGATCCGGCGCTCGAGTCATTCATGGCGCTCGTCAGACAGGTCGAGTTGCGTGCTCCGCACATTCCGTACATCACCAACGTGACCGGAACGTGGGTCACCAACGAGCAGGCGATCGACCCGGCACATTGGGTGCGCCATATGCGCCAGACGGTGCGGTTCGCCGAAGGCCTCGACACGTTGCTTCAGTCGCCGGACGGACTCTTCGTCGAAGTGGGTCCGGGCCACGCGTTCACGTCGATCGTCCGGCGGCATGCGGACAGTGCGAATGCGCGAGTCGCAACGGCCACGCTCTCCGGCGCGCCGGGATGGTCCGATTGCGGCGCGCTGGCGCTGAGCATCGGGCGCTTGTGGGTGGCTGGCGTCGCGCCGTGCTGGGATAAGCTGCAGGAAGGCGCCAAGCGGCGGCGTGCCGCGTTGCCGGGCTATCCGTTCGAGCGTCAACGTTTCTGGCCGCAGGCACGAAACACGAGCCCGGCACGCGCTGTGGCTTTGCAGCCTCGCCAATCCGCGCTCGAACCGGACGCAGCCGCATCGCACGATGCGTCGACGGTGGCTTCTTCGCACGACACCGTGGAGTCGCAGCTGACCCGCATCTTCGCGGAGGTGCTGGGCATGCCGTCGGTTGCCGCGACCGACAACTTCTTCGAACTCGGCGGCACGTCGCTCTCCGCGCTGAGCGTCATTTTGCAGGTTGAGCAGTTGATCGGCCATCAACTGCCGGCGGCTGCGTTGCTCGAAAGCCCCACGGTGCAAGCGCTCGCCGCCTCGTTGCAAACGATGCGCGACCCGCGCAGCCAGCAAATGGTGGGCATGCGCACCACGGGCGCGTTGCCGCCGCTCATCTGCATTCACCCGTACGGCGGGCACACGACCAACTACGTCGAACTCACGCGCAGCCTGGGCGGCGACCAGCCCGTGTACGGCATCCAGGCGGGTGGCCTGCAAGGCGAATCGACCCCGCTGCGCAGCATCGAAGCGATGGCTTCGGATTACATCGACCTGATGAAATCGGTGCAGCCCGAGGGCCCATACCGGCTGGTCGGGCATTCGATGGGCGGATGCATTGCGTACGAGATGGCGCAGCAGCTTGAGCGACGCGGCGAAAGCGTGGCGCTGCTGGCCCTGCTGGACTCGCGCGCGCAAAACACCAGCGTGCAGCCGCTGTACCGCAACGGCACCTACGGCAAGATGGCGGCCCGGCAATGGCTCAGCGACGACGCTGTGATGCTCGGCATTCTCATGCCGAAGCTGTCATTCGATTGGGAAAGCTTGCGCGATGTCCCCGTTGACGTGCACTGGCGTCATGTGCTCGAAGCGGCAACGCAACAAGGCTTGCTGCCGGCCGGCACAGGCGAGCGGCAGATCAGGCAGGTGCTTTCGGTGATCGACGCGAATGACGAAGCGCTTCGCACGTATCGTCCGGCGCCCTATAGCGGACGCGTGCTGCTGTGCTGTGGCGAGGAAGGTTTCGCGCGGCAGTTCGGCGAACCCGATCTCGGCTGGGGCGCGCTCGCTGAAGCGCTGGACGTCGTGCACGTGCCCGGCGATCACCACAGCATCATGAGCCGCGAAAGCGCGCAGATCATCGCGCGTCATCTGCAAAGGCACGAGCAGGCGTGCCTCGTCTGATGCCCCAGCCCACCTCGCTCGAGCCCGAAACATTGCAAGGACGGTCTGTGTCCCCATCGAAAAAAGTGCGCTTTAGCCGCGATGAAATGAAGGTCGTCGTGGTGGTCACGGCGTTGCTGCTCATTGGTCTGCTCGGCACGGACATTCATCTTTCGTCGCTGCCGGAAATCATGAACGTCATGCACGCCTCGCAGCAATATGTGCAGGCGTCGATCTCCGTCTTTCTCTTCGGGACGGGCGTGGGAGCGCTTATGTACGGACCGATGAGCGACAAACATGGCCGCAAGCCCGTCATTCTGATCGGCCTGGCGGTGGCGATCATGGGTAATCTCTGGGCCGTGTTCGCCGCGAAGATCACGGGCTTTTTGCTCGCGCGCTTCGTTCAGGGGCTGGGCAGCGGCGTGTGCCTCGCCCTGTCGCGCATCGTGCTGGCCGATATCGTGCAAGGCGATCGTTACGCGATTGCCAGCTCGTACATCACCTTGTTCACGGGTCTTTCGTTCGTGCTCGGCCCGCTGGTGGGCAGCTTCGTGCAAACGTGGTTCGGGTGGCGCGCCAACTTTGTCGTCATGGCGTTGCTGCTCTGCGCGATGTTCGCGGTTTATCTGCGCTGCCGTGAAACGAACGCGCACAAGAATCGCTCGATCACGGCACGCGATGTCTTCGCGGCCTACCGCGTAGTGTTGTCGGATGCGACGTTCGTTTCGTCGACCATTGTGGCCGGTGTCGGCATGACCTGCTTTGTCATGTACACGAGCTCGAGCCCATTCGTGCTGCAGCAGCAGTTCGGCTATTCCGCCACGCATTACGGTTGGGTGAGCGCGCTGGTCGGCAGCGGCCTGGTCGTCAGCCGTCTGCTATTGCCCCGGTGGATCGGCAGATTCGGCATGCTCTCGACAATGATCGCCGGGCTTTTCATCGCCATCTTCTGCGGCGTTGCGTTGCTGACGCTTTCGACGCTGGGTGGCTTGTCCGCGCGCGGCTTTCTGCTGAGCGTCGCAGGCGTGTCGTTCAGCTACTCGTTTATCGTGCTTTGCGCGTCGGCCATTTGCATGAGCCGCTTTACGGCCCATCGCGGCGCCGCAGGCGCCATTTATTGCTGCTCGCAGATGGGCCTGGCGTTTGGTGTGAATAGCCTCGTGTCGTCCGTGTCGAGCGACGTGATTACGCTGCTGGGCGCGAGTTATATCGTGCTTCCCATATTGGGTCTGTTTCTTTGCGCAAGGCAGTCGGCATCCAAGGGCTACCAGGAAAAGCGCACGGGCAACGACGACCAGCACCCGGGCGCGGCGGCTACAGAATAGAAGAGAACACGTTCTTGTATTCGTCAATAGATCGAGCCAACGCTTCGACTCGGCCCCTCAGGCAACTGATTTGGCTTCTGATACGCCGTGACCTATCCGTAGCTGGATGGCATCTGCGAACGTTGCTTTTGCCGCGCCGCATAACTGACCTATGCGAATTCTTTATACACCGTCGAAGCTAAACACTTCCCGCCGCCCCTCACACTCACGCGCATAGCATGTCATCGCCAGTTCCTTGTGTCGCCGCCGTGCGTTTCTTCACTGCTCCGGGTATCGCCGCCACGCCAGGCGTCCCACCTATCGCGCGCTCGACCAGGAAAGCTTGATATAGCTTCCTTGGCAGCGCCGTCCGTTCGGGTTCCGTCAGGTTCTCGATAAGTAGGATGCCCGCCTCGCAGTCACCCTATCAACGGGGTGCAATGGCCCGGCGTTGTATCATTCACTAGCCCCCCGGTCTCCCCACTGGCGATTGGACTACATCGCGATCACATCGCCGACAATGTCTGGATCCGCGCTTCGGCGTCGTCTTTCCTATCTGGCGTCTACTGCGCCTGCGCGGCTGCGCGCTCCTCAGCCGCCCTCTTTGCCTTTTCTTTCGCCATATGGTGCCCAACTGCGCAACCTACAATTGCGCCGGCAACTGCGTGATGGCCAGCCACATGCCCGGCTACAGCACCGACTGCGGCCCCTTTAAGACACCCTGCTGCAACGGCCTGACCAGCGCCGAGGCTCAGAGCCAGAGCTATCGCCATACAGCTTGCCTTCTTCATGATTCTTTCCTTTGTTTTGTCAGAACGACAACACTTCCACTGCACCGTGCGCCGCACTGGACGGGCCGGAGAGAAATACATCCGCTATGAAGCCGTTCGCAGTCGTTTAAGTAAAGCGTGCGTCGAACGCTGCGCTATTCTTCACGTAGCCCCTTCGAAGTCGGAGAAGTCGTGAAGTCGTGCACATCCCGAAACGACTTCAGCTGATCTGGCCGGCAAGCGCCACGTTATAGCGCCGTACAATGCCTGGCAGCATGAACGCATCGACCAATACCCAGATACCAACGACGATAAGCAGGAAAAAACCGATGCCCGCCCAAGTTGTTGCCGCACCGACCAGCGTCAGGGCAATCTGTGCGATGGCCGTCAGCGCCCTTCCTGTGTAGAACCTGTGTGCCCCGAGGTAGCCCAGAAAAAACCAGAACAGAAACGCGACGCCTACACTCTTCTTCTGCGCGTCGTAAAGCATCATGTTGCGCGATGTGTCGTTCATATCTTCTCCCAAGAGGAATTCAATCGATTGTCACGGGCGTGCTTGTGCATCGTTTATCGATAACGGGCAACGAGCGCCTGATAGCGCACGTCCCGTCGCAATGCCTCGAATTCGGGCGTTGCATCCAGTGTCGCGAATTGCCGGTAGCCGTGTTTAAACGCCTGATTCAGATGATCAATCGCGCTGTCTGAGTCAGAGCGTTCCGCCGCCAGAACTGCAAGATCGTAGTCGACGAGCGGGTGTGCCGAAGGCGATGTCTGTGCCTCGGACAGCAGTTTTTCGGCTTGCGCGCCTTCACCTGCCCGCAGCGCCGCCTCTGCCTGCTGCATGAGCCCCTGCGCCGTATCGTTGCTCGCAACGGGCGCCGCAGCGGAAACCTGCCTAACCTCAGCAGGCCGTGCCGCTGGCGTGATGACCGACGGCCCTGCTGGGACGACCGCCTGAACGGCATGTTGCGCTGTTGCGGTGGCGACATCGGTCGTCCCTACCGGCGAATCATCTACACGCCGGTAATACACCTTTCCGATAATCGGCACGTTCAGGTACACGCGATCGGGACTCGCGAAATAAAGCGATATCCCCATGCCATAACTGGTATCGAGCACCGCCTCGTCGCCCTTGCGCTCAATGCCGTCGAGCGGGATTTTCGCGTCCACCCCCGGACTCGTGATCGAGTCCTTGCTGATCACGACATCCGGGCCAAGCGGTAACTTCACGCTGTAGACCTGCATGCGCTCCGCGCGCCAGTGCCCAAGCACCGACGCATCGTCGCTCCTGGAGCAGCCCGCAGCCAGCGCGAGGGGAACCATGGCGGCGATGGCCGCCAGCCGGATCGGCGGCATCACGTCGTGGCAGCGCGATACTTGCTGACGAGCGCGGTAAAGCGCGGATCGCGGCGAATGCTGTCCAGATCCGGATCCTTGTCCATCTCGTCGAAGTACGAGAAGCCGTTGAGGAAACTCGCCTCGAACTGCTTCAGTGCGTCGTCGGTGTGGCCCTGCTTCAGGCGCAGCACACCCAGGTTGTAGTAGACGAGCGACTGCTTCGGGTCCCGCGTCGCCGCGTCTTTGAGTTCCTTGTCGGCATCATCGAGCTTGCCTTGCGCAATGTCCGCGATGGCAACCTTGATCATCTCCTTGGTCGCCGCGTCGTTGCTGGCGGCCTCGGCCCCGGCGGCGTCACCCTGTGCGAGCTTCGCGTCTCCCGACTTGCGCAGCGCGGCGATCTCGGCTGCACTCGGTGCAATGCCGCTTGCGGCTCGCGTGGCCGGTGGCTGTGCGTCGCTTGCCGCGGCGACAACCGCTGATGCGGGCGCGGCCGCGACTGCTGCGGGCGCAGACGCCTGCATTTGCGTTTGCGCCTGGGCTGCGCTGTCCGCGCCCTCAGCTGCCGCGCCGTGCGCCTTCTTGTAGTAAACCCCGGCTCCGCCGCCTGCGAGCGCCAGCGCGACAACGCCCGCCACTGCCGCAACGATCACCGGCTTGCGTGGGCCGCGCGCGGAGACGGGCTTGATCTGCTGCTCGAGCAAGGTTCCACAACCCGGGCAGCTCAGGTCCTCCCCCGGCGCACGCTCGAAAAGCTCTCCACTGTTTGCGCGCTCGCAGTCGCCGAGCGTCGGGCACTTGTAAATCGTCATGTTGGTCCTTGTGTTCATCGTTCGGATCACCGCACTCAAGCGGGCTCGGCCGCCGCATTGGTCAATCCAACGATCTCGCGCACCAGCGGCTTCATCCGTACCAGCGCCCTGTACGCCGGGTCTTCGGTATCCTCGCCACTCTTTTCGAACTGCTCGCGAGCGAGCTTGTTGAACTGCTCAAGGAGCGCTTCCTTCTGCTCGCGATGCTTGTAGCCTGCGTCAAGACGGCGAGCGATCTCCTTCTCGATCAGCTCCTGAACTCCCGCTGCCTGGTCGCCCTCAAGCACGTCCTGCCAGGTCCGACCCGCCAGCACCTTCGAGGTGGGCAGCCCATCGCTCTCGTAGACGAACACCCATTCCGGCTCGCCAGTGGTGCGGTTTTCGCGCAGCTTGATCATCTCGAGCAGGCGCCCGATGAGCCGGTACGGCTGCCGTTTGGCCTGGTTCGCAATTTCGGTTGCGGTACGCGCATAGAGTGGCGGCAGGTTCTTCCCGTTACCGGCGCCATGCAGCAGCCAGGATTCGTTGTAGTCCCCGAGCAGGCCATCGTAATGACGCTTGAGCATCGCGAGGGGCTCGATGAACCGCACCGGCATCAGCGATGCAATCTTCATGATGACGATCTCGTTCGAGAGCTTGCCCGCCGCGACGACCGTGTCGGACGCGGGGTCCTTCTGTGCCTCGAAGAGCGCAGTCAGGTTCGCGTGGAAGTCCTTCTGGCTTTCGCATTCGGGCAGGAACACGCCGACCGTCCTCGCGGTGCCCCGCGAGCCGCCCTCGTTGCCGGCCACCATCCGGTCGACCTCGGTCTTGTTGTACTGAAGCATCGTCCCCGAGGTCTCGTAGAGACCCGAGACGAAATTCTTCAGTCCGCTGGGATTCGCGTCATACTGCTTTTGCAGACGCTCAACGATATTGACGTGCAACACCGGTGGCAGATTCTTCGAGATCTCCGCATGCGCCGACTCAACGATACTCGCCGACGCCTGGGTGATCGTCGAGAGGATCGCCCCGAGCGACAGGCTACGGGAAAGCTTGTCGAACGAGTCCGCATCGGTGCCGGCGAGATCGATGATCGACTGACGCACACGCTGCGTGCGCGCGGCCTGCGCCTGCTCGTCGACGACGACAGCCTTCATCACGTTGGTGATGGCGTTGCGATCGAAGATGCGCTGCTGGTAGATCGCATCCGCGCCCTCAAGACGCGCGGCCTGTTCCTGACGCACTTTCTCGGTCGCTGCAGCGAGATTCTGGTGCAGCTCGTCGATGAGGCCGCGCAGCGTCGTGAGACCGTCCTTCACAAACGGCAGCAGGCTGCTCGCAAAGCGCCGCCCCTCGTGGAGCGTGCGAAGCGCGTACAGATCCTGATGCTGGTTCGCGATGTCCGCGAACAACGAGCTGCGCTTGTCGGTCAAGTGCTGACCAAAGAAGCCGACCTTGTTGAACTGCGTCGTCAGCTCGGCGATGCGCTGCAGGATGGTCTGCTCCGCCGCGGGCGCCTTCGCGATTTCTTCGTTGAAGACTGCAAGGCGCTCATCCAGCACCGCGAGCTGCGCATCTACAAACTGGCGGAGCTGGATAAGCGAATGTGTTCCCACCTTCCACTGGCTGAACAGCTCCTTCTCGATCACCGAGCATATGTGGCGCGCCATTTCGGGACGCGCGTTGCCCTTGATCTCGTAGAACTTGCGCACGCCGCCCATGGTACGGTACGTCTCGTCAAAAACCTTCGCGAGACGTGTATTGAGCGCGTGCGTCCAGTTGGTCTGTTCGAGCGTCTGGTCGGCCTGGATCTCCGGTGCGAGGCGGCTCACGATCTGCTTCCAGTACTCGCGCGCCGGCTTCCACATCGCGTTTTTCGCATCGTCCTCCAGGATGCCGGTCTCGAGCATCAGATGCGCGTCGCTTAGCAGCAGCTGGCGTGCGACTTCGGGTTTTCGCACCTCGGAGCCCCAGTCTTTCTGCAGAGGCTCGTCGGCATAACCTTCGCCCTGGCGAAAGTTGTTGAACATGAGCTGGCGCGTGGCCTGTTCCGCGAAACCGTAGGCCAGAAACTCCTTGATCTCCTGCTCCGGCACCACAATGCGCTCGACGCCGAATGACAGAAACAGCTTCGCGCGTGCCTTGCCGATGTCCGCTTCGCTTTCGAAGTTCTTGATATCGTTCTCGCCCTTCTCCGCGCGGCCGAGCCCTTCCCACTGCTTGTTGAGCGTCTTCTGGTAGATGAACTCAGCGACAACGCGTGGAATCTCCGTGTCGACGTCGAACTGCAGGTTGTGCTCGTTGAGATTGCTCACGAGATAGCAGCCGTTGAAGTAGACGTCGTGCTCCATCGGAGAGCCGTCGAGCACATTCGCGGGATGATACTGGCCGACCGCAATCGCGTTAAGCTCGGCGAGCGCCGCGTAGCCATTCGCGTAGTAATTCGAAAAGCCCGCCACGTCACGCACGCGCTTCGAGTCCTTCTCCGGCAGCAGCGCGTAGATGAGGATACGGTGAAGATCCGGATTGGGATACTTGTTGCGGATAAGCGCGACAGCGTCCACGACCGATCCGCTACCCGTGCCGCCCGCAAGCCCGCAGACAACGTGAATTGTCACGCCCGTGCGGCCTGGTCCGCTTTCGAGCAGGCGCATGCGGTCCTCGACGGCCTTCACGAATTGTGGGGCGTTCTGCGCGAAGACGAGGCGACCGAGCTTGCGGCGCTGCGCTGCACCCGCGATTCCCGGCTTGACGAAGCCGAAGATGCTGCGCGGCTCGATCCAGTCGCGCAGGCCCGGGAACGACTCGGGATCGTCGAGCACGGGACGCACGCTGCTCGCTGTGTTGACGACGTACTGGCTGCGCGCAAGATCGATGTCCTTGCCGAGCACCTTCCATTCGTCGTGCTTGTCGAGCTCATCGGTCGACGTATCGACGTAGAGGTACTCGAAGCACGCATCCGAAGGGCTGTTGCCCTGCGCATCGCGATTGCGTTCGATGGTCTTGCGCAGGTTCCGGATGATTTTTCCGCCCGAGCCGCCAAGGCCGATGATCAGATGGTTGTGTTCCATGGTCGAAGCTGTCCGTTCAGAGGTCCATGACGACGTGCGTCACTCGTGGGCGAGATTGATCTTCAGGTAGAGATTCGCGGCTTCGGGCTTCTTCGCCTGCTTGACAACGTAGGATGCGACCTGGCCACCTGCAGCAGGCGTGGCGTCGTCGCTAAAGGCGATTCCCTTGGCGGCAAACTCCTGAGTATCGTTCGCCGCTACCTTCGCGCCGCAGCCCGTATTCGTATCGGGCGCAAAGGCGATGCCCTTCGCGGCGTAACCGGTGCCAGCGTCCGCAAGACTCAGCGCCGCCGCGCCGCTCGCCCCGGTGTCCGCCGCAGCCGTCGCGGCTACAGGCGCTGCTGCGCACGAACCCGCGTCAGACGCAGTCTGCGTCAGTGGCGTCGAGACGAGATCCGGTGCGACGTGGCGCAGGCGGCGCGTGACATCACCGTGCTCGCGCTCGGGCGTGAGATAGACCATCAGCTTTTCCATGCCCGGATTGCTGTCGAAAACGAACGAGCCTTTGGCCGGGAAGAAAACGACGCCCATCGCGTCGACGAAGTTGTCCTGCGACGCCTGCGGGTAGATCTGCGTTACGGTGCCGTCCGGTGCTTCATTGAGAATGTAGACGTACGAAGGCCGGTTGACCTTCACACCGAGCTGGAAGTGCTCGCCGCTCTTGAACACGCGGCGCGCCAGAACGTCTTGCGTGGTGCCGTCGTTTTCCTTGAGGCGAATGAAGTAGCTTGCGCCGATCCGGGCAACCTTCTTCTTTTGCGAGACCTTCACGATCTTGCCAGCGCCGGCCGTTTGCTGGACGCCGTCGGTCGCTGGCGCAGACGTCGCCGCGACGGCGGTCGGCGGTGCGCCGGTGCCCACGGCAACTACGGCGTTGTCTTGCGCGAAGAACAGCGATTTCGCCGTGAATTCGTCTTCCGCGAAGGCGTGGGATGCAAGCACGGCAAGCGAAAGCGCGACGAGGGGATACCGCATGTCGATTCTCCTATGGACTAACGTCAGCGAGCCGAACCCGGCCGCTTACTGATAAAGATCGTTCTGCTGATCGGGAATGGTCGAGTACTGGCGCGGCGTTTGATGCTTCCCGCCGCTAAGCGCTTTTTGCGACGTGAAGGTCTGCGCGTCGCGGAACGCGGGGCCGAGTTGTCCCTTGTAGTGCGCAAGATATGCGAACAGCGACTGCGTGAAGAACGATCCCCTGAGTGTCTGGTCGGGCGCGAGCGGACTCGTGAAGTGGCCTGACTTCGGGCCGAGCGATTCCTCATCCGGGCTCGTCGCAGTAATGATGTTGTAGCCACTGCGACTGCGATCGATCGTCGTTCTGACCGGGCCACCTTGCGCCGCGCCGTTGCCCGCATCGTCGGCGAAGCGGATCCCCTTCGCGGCATAGGCCTCGCCCGTCCATGCAGCCAGCGAAATTCCCTCGTGCTCGCTTTTGCCGCCGTTGGCACGCAGAATGTAGGCCGTGCTGTCATCGGCGATATCGTCGAGCATGTCGCCGCTATAGCAGGTGTCGATCACAACGCGCATCGTATGGCTAGGCTTGCGTGCGAGATTCTGAACCAGCGTATCCGGCACCGAATGCGCCTGGAAATGCAGCAGGACTTCGGTGCGGTCGTTCGAGCGGACCGTGCTCTGGTCGCCCGAGTCGTAGGTCATGATTGACATCTTGCGCAGATCCCGACCGCCCGGTGTCGGTACCGGCGCGTTGCCGTGACTCGATATGTAAATAAAAACGTCATCGTTCGGCCCAATTTCCTGGTCGAGCTTCGCAATCGCAGCCGTGATGTTGGCCTGGGTCGCGCGTTCGTTGAGCAGCGCCGTGACCTGATAACCAGCCTGTCGCAGGTAGCCCTGGACGACGACGGCATCGTCAGCGCCCAGGATGTCAGGCAGGTGGTACGGATCCGCAAAATGATTGATACCGACGACAAGCGCCCGCCGCACGGGCGTTGCCGACGCGTGCTTCTGCGCCCGAGTGTAGTCCGCGAGTGCCTGACCGGCGGCGGCCTCCCAGCGCTTGTGATCAATCCGTTCCGGATAGATTGGCGAAGTCGACTTCAGCCCCACGATGGACTGTGTAATAAGGAATGCGGTGTCGACTTCGTCTTCGTTGCGATATTCGCCGGCGAGCTGGATTCGGCCGGTGCTATCACGCACTACCGTTGCTCCCGCAAGGCCATGTTCGCGGAACTTGACCTTGATCCGATTGACGAGTGACGGCGGAACATCGTAGCTCTTATAGGCGTTCTGGAAACCCGGCAGGCTACTGGCTGCGCAGGCTGAAAGCAGCAGCGATCCGCCCAGGACCATCAGGCGCACTAGAAACGTTTTCATTGGTTGACACGTAGCAAGGCAGTCGGATACGCGCCACCGACCCCGATGGCGCGCGCATCACCCCGTCCACAGGCGAACGCAAAACAGCGTGCAGGAACCGCGACGCTTATTCGGTGACGGTAAATTTCTGGGACGCGACGACCGGCGCTTTTTCGCCTGCGGCCACACTGAATTGCACGCGATACACGCTGCCCGCCTTGGCATCGGGCGGAACAGGAATTCGCACAACGTCCGTCTGCTCGCCCGGCTCGAACGTGTGCTGCTCCGAAGTCTGGCCAGGGAACTTCAATTCCGTCTCCTTGCCATCGTCACCCACAACGAACAGCTTTCGCTCCACGGTAGCGGGCGTCTCGGCGCCGTCCGGCGTCATGACGATAAACGCGCTGTCGACCTCGGCCTGACCAGCGGCTTTGACCGGTCCGGCAATATTCACTGACTCAACACGCGTCACGATGCCCTGGCTGGGGCGATAGTGAATCTGCTTCTTGACGTTGTCGTAGTCCTTGGTGCGCTGGATATTCGACTCCGGCATCCAGGAGGGATTTTTTTTGTAGCAGGTATCGATCGCCGTGTAGTAGGCGGTTGCGAATCCCGCAATACCACCAGCCACACCACCAGCCACCGCGCCAATCAAGGCAGCCTTACCGGCATCCTGATTCTTGTGCGTCACAAGCATTGCAGTCAGCCCGGTGATCGCACCGATCCCCGCTCCCTTCGCCGTCGTCAGGACCTGCTCCTTCTTGACACACGAATTCAGCTCGTCGTTGGCTGATTCCTGTGCCTGAGCAACCCCGCTCGTGAACAGAACTGCCATCGCAACAGCAATACATGCCTTACCGGTCGTTTTCTCTTTTCTCATTTTTCTCTCGTTAACTTCATGGCTTGATAGAGACAGTTACCTGCTCCGCGCAGAGCCCCAGTGCGCATTTATCAATGCCGCGCATCGTGAACTACTCCGATAGCGCGATTCTTATGCTCGTGATTGTCGGCAGAATCCGACGGAACTTTAGCACCCTGTATGCATCATTGTGAATGATCCCAACGATATTCAAGCTATGCGTTTTGCAACCCATCTGATGCGCCGAGTAAAAACCTTATGGCAAACGTTTTACATCTCCGATTCCCACAAACAATGTAAATATCGCCCCTCGAATTTGCTCCCCCTGTCATCTATTGAAAAACCGTCCGGGCCGTCACACTTTCCTGAGCAGGTTAACGCGCGGCACCTCCGACGCCACGTATCGGCAAAGAGAATTCCTCGCACCATAGGGACGACGACGACTCCATACGATCAGAGTCAAGGCTGATGCAGCGATGAGGCGTGACGGCACAACGACCTTCGATGTTGGCGATACACAGCGCAAGACCGGATTCCCGCGCGTCGCTTTCGTTGCACATACACCAAACGCAGGTGACTTCACCACCCTGCCTGCCAGCTGCCCACATCCCCCGGAGTCGTGAACCTTCTACTCACGGCTGCGCATCAAGGCGCAGCGCTGCCCGCCCCATACCGATATAACTTTTATAACATATCTATCCAGCCTTTTGGCAAGATCCCGACAGAGAACTTGAACACCATCCGGCGCGCACGCGCCAGGATGTACGTTCTTCGCGGGCTCGGCTGACATATGCCAGAGCCGCTCGTACCGTCCGCGCCCGACTGATCGATGGCATGCTTCACGAAGCCCAATTGATGGCAAACTTTGACGCCTGCAAAGAACGGCATTCAACTGGACAGGCGCGCAGCGGTCTCGCTGCACCCCGGAAATGCGCATCTCCTCCGAAATGCATCGATACGTCTACCACGCGACGCCCCGACCGGATACCAGCGCGTATCCACTGGACTGGCTGCTCGACAAACATTCCCTGCTGAGTACCTGTTCGGCAGCCTTGCAAGCTTATTGTTCAGATGTTATATTTTTTGTAACGATGTCGGGCCTGAGAGAAATCGTTGGAATGGCGCGCACCATCCAGCCAGTCGCGCATGAAGGCTCGCATCCAACTTATTTTCCGCTTTTAAGCGCATGAAAAGACTATGCAAGGCGGCCGTCGTTGCCGCGCTGATGCCATCCATCTTCGTCGCGAACCTACCCGCCGCGACTGCAGCCCAGACTGTCAACATCCAGAGGATTCGGCAGACTGTCACGCGCGAAGCGCGTGACAGTCACGTTGCAGTCAACTGGAAAGGAAGCCAGCGCGTGACAGGAGATGTTGCGGGTATTGGCCAGGTCATTGCGCTGTCGTTCGGAGTCGAGCCGACCGATGGCGGAAACTGGTGGTCTGATACCGTCCAGGTGTTCTGGGCAAACGGTCATTCTGACCAGATTGGAACCAAGGGCGTTCAGCAGATGGTCATCAAGGACAGCCTGCTTTACGTCAGGAGCCTTGAACAGGGCGACAACGATCCCGACTGCTGCCCCACCACGATTCAATTGACTGCCTATCGCATCCAGAACGGAAAACTGGTTGCCGTGAGCAGCAAGGTCGTCGGACACCAGAACTCCTGAACGCGATGAGCGTACCCGCAGTTGCCACCGTATGGCAATGCACACGTGACTGCGGCGGCGAAGCGGAGGCGACTAGAGCTTCGTGGATATTCAGCAGATCAGGTGCGTGACGTGCCCCGTACGGGGAGCATCGCGAGGATTCCCTTCACGATATACAGCATGATGAGGGCACCGGACAGATCGCCCGCAAACATCATGAGGAAGCTTTCGACGAGGTTGTGCGTATTTCCTTCCAGTGCGAACCAGATGTGATGCAGCATCGGGTTCGCGACCGAATACGCAACTGCCAGTACGAGCAATCGCTTTGGCGTGAGATTGAGCAGCATGGAATGCAACCCATACCACTCCCTCGCAAGGCGATACGTTGCATACGGCGCGACCGTTGCAATGATTCCACCCGCAAACGACCGAACCGGATCGTGCGGAAAGAAGTAAAAGAAGTCGACGAGCCAGCTAGCGATCAGCAAGCCGATTGCGCCATCGCTGCCTAGAAGCAACGTACTCAGCAGTCTGACGCCTGACGGCAGATAGATCCAGTTCACACCCCGAACGAATTCCGTGTGTGTGAAAATTTCCTGATTGATCCAGAGCGACAGTACGAACACGACGGCGGTGCCCGCCACCGAAACGAAATGCAGTCGTAAGCTAGACATGGAGATAAAATACTGGTGCCCGTTTATACCGGGGTAACATCACGGTTTGCCCTGCGCGCTCCGCTCCGCTGCGCGACGCTTTCTCTGGAGCGATGGTAATGACACGCCCTGCTGATATCTATCTTCGCTTTCTTCAACTCACCGAGGCGCTACGGGGTCTACCTTCCCTTCCCGCACTCGATCCACTTGAAGAGAAGATTCTCGAGTTTGTTGCCCGCATGAGGCAAAAGAACGAACGGCTTTCCGTTCGGGACATGATGGGCCATAGCGAGCTTGGGTCGCCGGCGACGTTACACTCCCGCATCACATCGATGCGTGAAAAGGGCTGGCTCGTGCTCAACGAGACCGAAGATGCTCGCCGCAAACAGATCGAGCTGACACCGGCTGCGCTCCGACACTTTGACAAGCTAGGCGAGGCGTTCGCGAAGGCCGCGAAGGGAAGCTGACGAGAGCGCAGTTCTGGCAAACAAACAGCAAATTCCGGCATTTCTCCAACCCATTCCCCGATGCTTCCTGCAGTGCATTGCCCAGGCGACAGACTGCCTCGGCGGTTTTCCGGGAGGACGCTACCACAGTAACCTTACAACTTCGGCCATGCGTCGATGTATTCGATGGTCTGGGCAAGTTTCAGGGCGGGGATTCTGGCAATTTCAGCTTTCCCGAACCAGATGATAAAGGTGTCCGGGTCTGCCTGACTACGTTGCACCTTGACCTTTCTTCCAGCCTTGTGTGTCTTGCCAACGTTGAACCCGATGTACCGGCTCTCAACCTCGACAAGCAGCTTTGCCGGACGCAGCGGCTCGCCGCTCATATTCTTTCCCATGGATGTCGCCGGATAAGGTACTTCGCTGTAACGGCGAGCGCGCTACATACGCGACACCAGGTACGGGTGATCTTCCCGACAGCGAACGTTCACAAGCGCGATATTTTTTGTCGATAGAATCAGCAAATTCCATCGCCTCGGATATGGAAGCGACGCGAGATAAACGTAACCCCGATTTCGAGTCCGCCCAACCCGGCTTACCCGGTCAAGGCCAATCCTTGTTAAAACGTCTCGCCGTGCCTGAAAAGCAGCTCTGCCCGGCACACAGGATAATTCGACATCCAAATTAATTAGAGAAAAAAGAGCCCACGATCCGTAGCGGACTGTGGGCTCGCAAACACACGCCAAAAGCTCAGGTTTTCAAAACCGTCATAACTTTTGGAACGGTAAACATACCGGGTTTGTGATGCCATGGCAATTTGCCTGTGGTTTAAAACAACACCCGGGATAAAGCTTAGGACAGGTCTATTCCATTGGTCATAAAAAAGGCTCCGCACTGTATCGCGACCCTGATGAACTGGCGGCAATTTCATCAGGATGCGGCGAGAATGTGGACCCAGATGTTTCGCCATCGACGTAAGGCCAACACCTGCCACGGCGGACCGATTACATTGATGCGTCGTCACTCAATGCAAGCCGGCGATCGTCGGAACCTCGTCACCGAACTGGAGCTTCTGGGCAGCTCGTCAGTCAGGCACCCATACAGAGACTGCCAGTCGACGGCAAGCATCGGGATTGTCCTGTCGTTGCGGGACCAGTATGCAAGGAACCGAGCCCAACCCTCCAGGAAAAAGCCCGCGCCAGGACTGAGCAGGCACGGTGGCCTCGCCACAAGAGGGACCCTGGCTGCGGGAAATATTGAACGCAGCGTTTCAAGTTCGTCCGATACTTCGTCAGCAGAGTTCGACCTGTTTGCGCCCCCGGATAGATGATCTCGCACAATTTGCGCGACACAGGGTGTACTGAGCTCGATGTATGAGGCTCGCACCCCTCCCAGATCCGTCCATACGTCTGACGACGCGGTCGCCGGCTCCGTCATCCTGCTTAGCACGGGAAGCCTGGCATAAGAGGGCAGCGCAACCAGATCAGTCTCTTCGCGTTGGAGCGCGTCCCGAAACGTCGGGTAGGATAGAAGCCATGAACTGACCTGGCTGGCGCCCTTCCGCGAAATCAGGTTCAAGTCCGGAGAACCCGGGTAGAACGTATGCATGTTGGTCTCCATTCGTTATAAAAATGATAACGAATAGCTGCAGCGTGCGCAAGAACTCGCCGAGCAGAACGCGCAGCGGTGTGGCATTGCCTGTCAGTGTGATCAGTAACTGCAAAAGCCCCCCTGAAAAGAGAGCCCGCACAGCGCGGACTCACTGAAGACCCCGCGCCGGGCCCATCGTAACGTGGCAATTTCTTCTGCTCACTCTGGTCCCGGAAAGTCCGGCAATCTGGCTCGCGTATGGTTTCGATCTCCTTTCATTTTTCGGAGTTCGGACTGGGTCCGTAGTCATACGCGCCCCGTTCGGGCAGAATGCATCGTGGCGCAGGTTCGGTCGCGAAGCGCCAGAAGGAAACAAGCAAATTCGGGGATAGCAGTTGAAAAATGGAAGACCAGCCGCGGTTTTGGGCGGCATTGCAGTTGCGCTGACGTCCCAGCATGCCTTGGCGCAGAGTTCGGTTACGTTGGGCGGCATGACCGACATCAGCATGCGCTACCTGACGAACGACGATGCACAGAACAACGGCAGATTGTTCATGACAAACGGTGCAGTCATCAATAGCCATTTCGGACTGCGCGGTACGGAAGACCTTGGTCATGGCCGGAAGGCGGTCTTCGACGTTGAGAACAATTTCAATCCGCGGGACGGCAGCCCCGGCGACAACGGGAGACTCTTCGACAGCCAGGCTTATGTGGGCCTTGCAGGCCAGTATGGCACGTTGACATTTGGTCGCCAGAACACGCCGATGTTCGACCAGCTCATCAGCACCTATGATCCCCTGACATACGCGAACTATCCCGAGAATTCGTGGTTGCCTTATGCGCTGGGCGCAGGACTGGCCGCAGACAACGCGATGAAGTACAGCGGGCAGTTCGGCGGTATGTACGTTGGCGCGTTTTATTCGTTCGGCAGCAACTACGAGTCAACCGGCGCAAGCGGCTTCTCAGGCCAGATTCCTGGTCATCCCGGCGCGGGCACGATGTACGCCCTGCTTGCGTCGTATTCAAAGGGTTCGCTCAGCATGGCTGCGGGTATGCAGCAGGTAGGCGACAACTCGAGCGACAAGCAGTCGCTCGTACATGCGAACATGGCCTACGCGTGTGGGCAGACCAGGGTCTATGCCGGCTATTTGCGTTCGCGTGACAACACGGGTCTTGTCGATACGTTGCTTGCGGAACAGCCTGTTCCAGACGTCAGCCAGATGAAGAACACGAATCGCACCGATGACGGTCCATACGCCGGCCTGTCGTGGAAAGCGAACGGTCCTCTCTCCTTGTCGGGCGCGTTCTACTTCGATCACATGCGCAATGCGACGACGGGCGTGAATACAACTGGCAGCGGCAACCGCTACACGGTTGTTGCGCTGGCCGAATACTTATTCTCGAAGCGCACCGAAGTCTACGGAACGGTTGATTTCAACAAGGTCAGCGGAGCGGCCGGGGTGGAATTGCCGGGTCGCAGCGACCAGACGGGTGTTGCAATCGGTCTGCGAAACTTTTTCTGATCATCGGCCTGTCTTGTTGGTCTCACCAACCATGGCAAGAATCAAGGCAGAATATCAGCAGGACGTATCATTTACGCGCTGTTGAGAATAACGTCCGTGTAGCCACAGGCGCGCGTCACCAAGTTTTCGTTTAGAACCTAAGGTAGGTTTCCGCAATGTCTAGCTTACGTTTGCATTTCTGGTCGATCACGGCTACTGTCATCGCGTTTCTTGCGTCCCTGTGGATCAATCAGGAGGTATTCACGCACACGTCATTTGTACGGGGCGTCAACTGGATCTATCTGCCGTCAGGCGTCAGACTGTTGAGCACATTGCTGGTTGGTGTCGATGGATTCGTTGGCTTGCTGCTTGCCGGACTACTCGTGGACTTTGTCTACTGGTTTCCCCACGATCCAGTTCGGGCAATCGCGGGAGCGATCCTTGGTTCACTGGCACCGTATCTGGTCTACCGGCTTGCACTGGAGTACTACGACCTGCGTGCAACGCTGGCCAATCTCACGCCGAAGCGGCTCCTCATCCTCGCGGTTGCTTATTCGGTGGCAAATCCGCTGTTCCATCATTTGTGGTTTGCGCTGACCGGTGCAACGAAGGAATGGTTCGAGAGCTTCTTCAGCATGTTCGTCGGCGATCTGACGGGCACGCTGATCTTGCTGTATACGATGAAGGGAATTTTGGCCTTGTTGCCGAAACAACGGAGTAGTTCACGTATGTCAAACGGCATGTTCAACGTCCAGCTGGCGCTAAACAGGGCATATGACAATCAGTCAGCACGCCACGGCGCGTAATTTCTCGCCACTATTGTTCCTTGCCTTTACTCGAGCAAGTTTCTCTGCCCGCTGATATTCTGGTCCCGGAGGCGCGACGCTCGAAAGCCTGACGATGTGGTCCGGATAGCAGCCCCGCGTGAGGCTCACTCCATTTGACATATGAGGAGCTCGGCGATCCCGACGGCCACAGGGCTGTTTTCCGGTGTCCGGTTCCTTTCGTCCGCGAGCGCGCGGGATTGCTTCGTCGGCGATGGACTTCGAACTCTCAAACGTCACACCGCCATCCCACTCGAGGGCCACCGCCGCACCGCAGGAGGCACACTTGGAAGCCTCGCCGTCGTGCGAGTCGTCATCGAAGCATTGTTCGCCACGATGACCGCATTCTGCGCATTTGTAGATGTAGGGAACCTTGCCGGACCGCGCCATTTCGCCCCCCGTTTTCCGTTCCGCTAACCCGACGTCGCGCCGACTATCTTCACGTCGGCCATACGCGCGCGCAGCCGTCGCGCTACCACCCGCTGCGCTCGCGTGGTCAGGTCGTATGCCCTGGAGGGATCCGCCACCCGCGCAACAAAATCGACGCGACCGGCGACGGGTTTGCCGTTTTGCAATACCTCATAGGTCGCCGAAACCGCTATCCGTTCCACCGCGCTTTGCTTTTCGTGTCTTCCCTTGATTTCCTATGCCTCGCAACGCAGCGCCCGCGCTGTCTCTCGAATTCGCTTCGCCGCGTCTCGCGACGTGTCAGAAACGAGTGTCCAGTCATGATGCCACCAGCTTATAACTTCGGCGGCCTCGCCTACCGTGCGGGCGGCGACCACATCGCGAACTTCGTCTACGACTGCATCCCACCAGCTGGCGCCTTCGCCGTCGCTCGCTGTCGGGTCGATCGCCTGGCGATAGATTGCCTTTGCCGCATCAAGAGAGATATTCATGGTTTTCCGATCAAGCTTCAGTCCTGGCCTGAGCATCGAATCGTAGTGATCGATTCCAGGCGTGATGGGCAGTATGACCCACCGGCAGGAAATGCACGACTTCTCATCGGTCAAATCCCACGTCACGGCTACCACTGCAACCGCGGCGGTCAAGAAAAGGGACTTTGCCTTCGCTCCTGCGTCCCCCCGCGTTTGCCTATTCTGCAAAGACTTCCTGCAAGGTTCGAAGGGTGTCCGACAACGTTTTATCTGCAACCGAGCCTTCCTTCTTGACCAGTCGCACCTTGTCTACCGCACGAATCTGATCCAGAAGGATCAAGCCGTGCTTGCGCTTGAACGTTACCGGAATCCGAAAAGGGGCTGCCCGCCCTTTCGAGGTCATTGGAGCAACGAGGACCGTCCTCAGATGGTCGTGCATTTCGGGAGGCGAGACCACGACACAGGGCCGCGTTTTCTGGATTTCGCTATCCATAGTCGGATCGAGCGCGACCAACCAAACGTCTCCGCGCACTACCATGCAAGCCCCTCGTCGCCGGCGTTGGAGAGTTTGCCCATCACCAACTCGTCATCACCGCTCTGCGCGAGCGCCTTGCTCGCTTCCGCCCATCCTTCACGGGGTTTGTGGCGGGGGCGTCGCAGCACAATTGCGTCGTTTTCGACTTCCATTTCCACTTCGTGCTCCAATCCCAACTGCGCTAGCACGGGCTTTGGAATCAGCACGCCTTGCGAGTTACCCATTCTGCGAATCGTCGTTCTCATAGGATCACCGTAATTACAATGTTATGCCGACGGGTGTAACACGTCAACACAATGTTATTACGCACGAGATCGCGTGTCACTACCTGCCCGCCCGCGGACCGTCGTCAAACGCAGTAACCCTCCTGAGACTTCAAGATACGGGGCAACATGATCCAGATGCACGTGGCTCATCAAAACTTGGTCCGCTTCAAGTGAGTGTCCGGTCGCCATCAGGCGACCCGGGAATGTCCTCTTTCGCCCCCGCCGGACCTCGATGAACGCCAGCACGCTCCCGTGATTGCCTTAACCTATGAGCGAACCAGGGCGCGTTAAATGTGCAGCAGCCTGCTGCATAGAGGCGGCCGCGATAAAGCCCGTTGCTTTCTCACCGGCACTCCCGCTGATGCCTGTTACCGGGCAGCGCAGCCGCCGAAAGGCGTTGGCCAGGTTAAAGATATCCGGACTGTTAGTTGCATCCTGCCGCCACCTTGTACTCCTTTGGCCCCTGCCGTCACCTTCAGCAGCCGGCCAGACAAATGCATTGTTTTTTCGTAGAAAATACAAATTTTCTCGATCCAAACCAGAATAAATCATGCGTCACGCCATCGGATCGAATCACTGACTGGGAAGTCCGGGCGTTGGCACCAGCACCCCACGCCCGCTGAAAGATCGAAAACCTGCGCAAACTCCGCACACGCGACAAACAGCGCTTTACCGATCAGGAAGCGCTGTTGCGTGAAGCGTTTTCGGCACTGGATCGCGCGGACGTACTCGTAGTCCCTTCAGGCGGCGATGTACGTTATCAATGGGGGAGTTCGTCTTTAGCGTACAAGCGATTAAGAACATACAGAGCGGTGACTGTCCGGCCAACTCGCCCCAAAAGAACCAGGATGCGAGGCGTATGTACGTTATTTTCAGTTTGTACGCTTTTGGCGTACAATGAACTGAAAACGTACAGGAGAAAACCTTGAAGGCCGTCACCGACCGCCTTTCGGCCTCTGGGCAAACGGCGCTGAGCCTCGCCTGCGAAGCCTTTTCGGATGCCACCCGGCACTTTTCTGCGTCGCCGCGCTTTGATGCACCAGCGCGCCCGGATGACGCTGACGCATTGGTCCACTTCTCGGTTGCGGGCAGGCGGTTCGACATGCCCGTGGTGTTCGAACCCCGGTGGGAGTCCTCCTTCCACACCGTGCACCGGCACACGCAGGCCAAGCTTGATGCTGCCGCGGACGACCGGCGGCTGATGGTCATCACCTACCATGTGACGCCCAAGGCTGCAGCGGAGTTCATCGCCAGGCGCATTCCGTTTATGGACACGGCGGGCAACGTCTATCTCGACGAGCCAGAAGCCACGATCATGATCGTGGGCCGTGACAAGCCCGCGCTCAAGCCCACGGATACGAGCTCGCGCTCGACGACGCCCAAGGGCTTGCGGGTGACGTTTGCGCTCGCTTGCCAGCCTGGACTGGTCGAGCAGCCCATGCGCACCATCGCCGCCGAGTCGGGCGTGGCGCTCAACACGGTGAACCTGGCAGTCGATGACCTGATCGCGCGCGGGCTCGTCATCAAGAAGGCCACCGGCGAGCGCGTGATCGCCGACCGGCGCCGCTTCATCGCCGAGTGGGTGAGCCAGTACCCAACGGGACTGCGCAAGAAGCTCGGCGCCCGGCGCTTTACGAGCGGCGTCGGCATCGAGTGGTGGAAAGGCGCTCCGCTGTCTGACTTCGACGCGCGTCTGGGCAGCGAGTGCGCGGCTGATGTGCTCACCCATGAGATCAAGCCGGCGTCGGTCGCAGTGTATGTGCACGCTGGTGTGAGCACGGCCCTCATGAAGGCCGCGCGCCTTCGCCCTGACGATCAGGGTGAGGTCGAGATCCTCGAATCCTTCTGGCCGAAGCACGCAGAAAAAAGCTGGGACATCCCACCGGGCATCGTCCATCCACTCCTCATCTACGCCGACCTGATCGCCTCGGGCGACAGCCGGAACCACGCCGTTGCGCAGAGTCTCCATGACCGCTTCCTTGCAAGCTAAGGTGCCGGCCGAACGGCCGGTTCACCCGCTCACCGTCGCGCTGCTCGCCGACGTCACCCACGCGTGCGAGACCCTTGGGGCCCGGTTCGTGCTCGCGGGCGCGAGTGGGCGCGACGTCCAGCTTTGGCACATCCACGGCATCAAGGCGCCGGTTGCCACACGCGATGTCGATGTCGCCGTGTGCGCAGTCAGTTGGGATTTCCACCACCGGTTGGTCGACACGCTGCTCGCCAGCGGTCACTTCCAGCGTGACCCGAAGGCACAGCAAAAGCTCTTGTTCCGCCGCGAGGGAGATGAGTTCAGCGTCGAGCTCGACCTGGTCCCATTCGGTCCCATCGAGGCGCCGCCTGGCGAGATCGCGTGGCCGCCCGAGGGCGACTTCGTCATGACGGTGCTGGGCTTCCAGGAGGCGGTCGACACCGCGCAGCTGGTGGAGATCGGTGAAGGGCTGGTCGTGCCCGTCGTGTCGCTTCCTGCGTTCGTGCTGCTCAAGCTCATGGCATGGAAGGACCGGCGCACCATCAAGAACACCGACGCATCCGACCTGCTCTTCGTGATGCGCAAGTACTTCTACGCGGGCAACGAGGAGCGCGTGTACGAAGAGGCGCTGGATCTGCTCGAAGCGTGCGACTTCAACGTCGAAATCGCCTGTGCGGGGATGCTTGCGCGCGACGCGCGCGATGTGGCAAACAACGCGACCCGTGAAGCCGTGCGAGCCATGCTCCAGTCACCTGAGACCTACGCCACGCTGCAGGCCGACCTGCTCGCACGAGCGGTGACTCACATGTTCGGGGACAACGTTGACGATTCGCATGCGCTGCTCGAGGCATTCAGGGCGCAGTTCGTGATCGATGCGCCCGGGGGATAGCGCCGATCCAGCCGTTTGGTGGGCGAAGGACCGGCCACCCTCGCCGGTCCGTTCCCCACGGGTCCGCCCTCGCCCGCGACGTGTCATCGGCTTGGCCGATCATCGATGACAAACCATCGCATCCGTCGCTCGGGTTGATCCGGTACGGCCAGTTGGCTATCTCGCCGGTTTGAACGTCGGCCCGGTACAACGGGAACACGTGCTTTGCAATATCCGTATGTCGTAGCATTCATTGGGGCCCTCCGTTCTTCAAGTAGACGTGTCGAAATCCACTCTGACATATTGATGCCGTTCGATTTCGGAGGGCCTCGCTTCCCTGCCGGACTCCGCACCCCCAAAGGGAGGGCGGTGTCCATTCCATCTCGGTCGATCTCGGCCGGATGGAAGGCGTCGCGATGCACGTGCGGATGGCACACCCGCCACGATTCGTCTCTTTTGTCCATAACGTGGTTAGCGTTCCGCCGGTGGAAAAATTGACCGCAGGTTTCTGTCGAGAAGCCGATTAAGAGTCGCTAACGCAACCTGGACATGCTGCCAGGATATGGCCGTCATGGCCTCATGTTGCGGTTGTGTTAGCGACACTAAAGCTCGATCCACTCGATGCAGTTCGGTCGACGCGAGCATTCGGCAAATTCTCGCGCAGCCTCCCATGCAACCTCAATGGGTATGACTCGATAATTGGCTACGTCCGTCGTTTCCGTGTCAGTCAGGAAAAACGTGCTGGTACCATCGGGATCCAGTCCATTTATATTGCCTAGGGAAATGAACCCAGGATGACGTGCGTCGGGAAAGTAATGCGCAGTGGCCAACGGCCCATTGGCCATGACCGCCAAGGCTGGAAATTTGGCGTTGCCGTGGAACAGCCAGTAGTCGTTCGCCGCGCCGCTCCACTGCGCAAGCGCGGCGTCCAACTCCTGCCGCGTGTGCATTTCGCACGCGCCGCCAACATATTCCATTTTGATGGCTTCCATCACCTGTCTATGCCCCTATCAGTTCGGTGGCGGCTTGGGATCCGCTGAATTTCCAAAGTAATCCTTGGGCTGATCGTGCCAGTACTTCGTTGGCGCTATCGCGTTCTCTGGAGGAATGACCCGCAGCTTCGCATTTTTTGGAAGCAAAGTCTCCACTTGCCCATAGCAATAGTGACATGTTCCGAATGGGTGATTGTGGATCACCACTGCCTCCGTTATTCCCTCATCTCGCATGATCAAAGCCGCCTTGCCCTCAACGTGACCCGACGAGTCGTAGTTCGATAGCACCTGGCCTCCCGAGTACAGCTTTCTAACGTGGTACTGCCCATTTGCATCCGTGTAAAACATATAGCCAATGGTGGTCTTTCCATCGAACGGTGGGAGCGTGACAGCGTCCATGGATGGGAATTGCTCTCTGAGCAACGCAGCGTCTTCGGCCTCCTGCTTCGTGTTTATGTCGTTGAGGAGCCGCTTGTATTCGTCCTTGTAGCGGCTATCTTTCCCCGTCAGATCGTAGGGTGCGAGGAGTGTTCCCGGATGGCCAGTAACCTCCTCTTCGATTTCCATCCGTCTCGCGATTAATTGCAGCTTCTCCTGACGAATCCGCGCCGCCTCTTCCCGGTCCGCGCACTGCGAACACTCGCTCGAACTTTCGTTGCCATGCGGGCATTCACGGCCCAAAACGTCAACGAGAACTAGTGGGTTAGCGGTATACGCATAGAGGTTAATCCCGCCAGCTTGCCCTGCCGGATCTGACTGCAAGTATCTTCCGAGCACCGGGCTGTACGACCTGAACCGGTTGTAGTGAAGACCTGTTTCAGGATCGAACCAGTGACCCGGCCAGCGTAGGTTGTATTCCAATTCGTTGCCCGGAGCAACACAGATCTCCCCGTAAGGATTGATCTCCTTCGCACTCCATACGCATGCACCAGAAATATCCTCGATCCACTCCGGCAGCCCTACTTGATTCGAGAAAACGTAATAGGACCGGCCAGATGCCGGATCGGCATCCCAACTGTCGTAGTCAATGAACATGAATGGTAGATACGACGTCCCGTTCACATAGACGTATATCCGCAACCTTCCGTCTGGCGCAATCTCTGCGGCCAGACGGTCGCCGTCCCAGAAGTACTGCGTGCGCGCGCACCCCATCGCTTTCGCGATACGCCGGCAGAGTCCGTCGTACTCAGCGGTCCATATCTCCTCACGATCGCTCCATTGGACCTGCACCAGCAGATCCACGCTGTTGTAGTGCCAGGTTGTGCGACGGCTATGTTCGTCGATCTGCTCGGCCAGGTGATTGCGGCTGTTGTAGCGAAACACGCCACATGTGGCGCCCGAAAGCCGGTTGCCCTCGTCATAGCGCATCCACTGGCACGTCGGCGTCGACAGGAGGTTTCCGCCGCGGTCATATTCAAAGCGGCGAACGGTCCAGCCATCGCGGCTCTCGCCAACCAGCCGGTGCGCGGCATCGTATTGGTACTCGGCGGTGCCGCTCGTGCTGTCGATCACGCGCCGCAACTCGCCCGTCGCGCTGTACTGGTATTGCACGTAACGGACCGCTTCCGTGCGACCCTCCGGCCAGCTCAACCGCCCGGTGCATCGACCGTCTGCATCGAACCGGTACAGCACGTTGGTGCGGTTGCCAAGTCTCAAGAGTACCGTGCCGTCCGCTGCGCGCTGAAGCCGATGGACACCTCCGTCCGGCGTGTGAATCACCACGTCATCGGTTGGATCCGTTTCGTAGCGCACGGCGAAGCGCCCGAACCAGGTCGTGCTCGCGAGACGTCCGGCAACGAAGCTGTGCTCGACACCGCGCCCATCGCGCTTGTCGCCTGTACGGCGACCGTATGCGTCGTATGTCACTGTGACTTCGAATTTATCCGTCGATGCTCTGGTAAAGTTACCGCGACGGTCGTACTCGTAGGTATGGGTTTCGCCGCTCGCGAGAATGCGCCTGCTATGCAGGCCGTTCTCGCCTATCTCGAAACGCAGCAATATGTTGCCGGCGCCATCGCGTTTTTCGATCAGCCTGTCGCCCGCGTCGTATGCGTACGATTCGCGTATCGTGTCGTGTCGTGCCACACGGGTAAGCCGGCTCTTGTAGTCATACGTGTACCGGCTCTCGTTGCCGTTCGCGTCGATGACGGCCGTGATGTTTTGCTTGGGTGAATACCGGTATCGGACGGTGTTGCCCAGCGGATCGGTTTCGCTTTCACGCAGGTTCCACGATGCGATGGTGTAGCAATAGTCGCGTCCATCTTTGTCGCGCAACTGCACCACATTGCCGGCCGCGTCACGGTGCAGGCATTCAGCGTGCCCGGATTCGTCCGTGCGGCCGATCACGCGGCACGCTCCATCGCGCTCCTCGGCAGGCTCAAGCACAGCGGCGCTCGATGCGAAAGCGGCCGCCGCGACTGCTTCGATCTCCGGTGGCAGCAGCACCCTGTCCGTCAGCTCTTCGGGGCTGGCATCCCCCCAGAGCAGTTCCAGCGGCCTCGCAGGGACAACATGCGCAAGGGCATTGGGCAACTGTGGGGCCTCGTCTCGCGTCGGCCAGCGATTTCCCCAGCGATCCAGGCGTCCGGTATTTTCACCTCGCTCATCATAGAGCCAGCGCATGACGCGCCCACCCGAATCCACCTCCTCGACAATGCGTCCGCCGTCGCCGATCACGCGCTCGGTCACGCCGCCATATGGATCGACTATACGCGTCACCGTGCGCGCCTCGTTGTACAGGTAGGTCCATCTGCCGCCGTCGGCTTGCGTCACCACCGTGCGGCCAGGCTGATAGTCGAGCAGCACCCGCCACAGGCCGTCCTGCCCCGCGCTTTCCACGCAACGCCCGTCACGGTCGTAACGGTAGGAAAACGAATAACCATTCGCGTCCGTTTCGCGGATCATCCGTCGCCACGCGTCGTAGCCATAGGTCATCGAGGCACCGAGCGCATCGGTGGACGTGACGAGGCACCCGGCGGCGTCATAGCGATAGCGGGCGACGCACAGGACTGCGCCTCGAGGATCGGTCACACGTATTTCCACGACATGGCCGCGCGCTTCGTAAAGCAGGTCGATCACCCGGCGGCGCTGCTCACGCCCGGCTGTTTGCTCGATGTGCTGCAACGTGCCGTCGCCTGCATAGCGCAACGCGCTCTCGACACCCTCGTGCACATGGCATACGAGCCGCGTCGATGCTTGCGCCGCACTCGCACGTTCGAATGTGAATTCGCCGTGCGTGGCGTGAAGCAATACGAATCGATTCTCCCCCTGCTGCTCAAGTTCGTAGCCTGCGAACACATCCTCGTAGCGCCCTAAAGCACTGCGCCGGAACACATAGGCATGACCCTGGCCATCGACGTAAATCGCACGCGTGCGCAGCAAGCGCAGTTCGTGCTGGAAGCTGTGACGAAAGCCGAAGCCCAGCGCGCCGTCGCGCTCGCTCCAGTCGCTACGGTAGTAGCGTTCCCATTTGAATGCGGGCGCGTCGAGGGTCGCATAGTCGGCAAACTCATTCTCCGCCGTACCTCTCACCACGTCGACGGGGTGTCCTCCCTTGCATTCCCCTTGCTCCGTACGCTTGGATTCCCCGGCATCTTCGGGGGCGTGCGCCTTCTTGCGCAGCCCCCAACCCAGCATCAACATGGCAAGCGCATCGGGCATCGGAAAGCCGCCGATCAGCACGCTCGCATCGCCATCGATCAGCGTGCCCATTCCTGGCTCAACGCCGGGATCCTTGCCCATCAGATTGCTCATCGCCATCGCGATCGCGTCTGCCGCTGTCTGCGCTGCCGTCATCTCGGCGGCGGCCGCCCCGGCCCCATCCACGGCCTGGTCGGCGGCCGTCAGCCCGCCGGAGGCCACCGGCGCCGCCATTCCGGCAATGTGCATCGCACGCTTCAGCGCGCTCGCCTTCTCAGCGTCCTGCTCGGCATGCCCGGCACCGCTCATGCCAAGCGGATTGCAGTGACGCGTCAGGTCCAGCGCCATGCGCGCCGCGCGCGCGCCACCGATGAAAGTATTGCTCGATCCGGTGCAGATCTCGAAGATGGGCGCCAAGCCGCCACAGGTGGGCGCGAGGCCGATGTCGAGCACCCGTGCCGCGGGCATGCCCCCATACAGCACGCTCAGGCAGCCGCTTCCGATCGTCACGCCGCAACTCGGCATCGGCACACCATCACTCGGCGGGTGGGCGTGCGCATGTGGCACCCCGAGATGCGGCACGCCGATGAACGCCGCCGGCATGCCAGGCACAAGATTCGCACCGGGAATCATCGCCATGCCCGTATTGAGCAACTGGTCCAGCGCGCCGAGACTGCCCACCGCACCGTTCACGACATTAGTGACGCGGTCAAGCGTGTTGGCCTTCGGGTTACCGAGCTGCTGAAACGGCTGCGCGCCGGCGTTGACCGCACTGGCAAGCGCGTCGACCGACGTGTTGCCGGTCGGCGAGATCAACGGCGCACGCGCCGGGGGCGGCTCGCTCGCCGGGCTGGCCGGATTTCCCGGTGGGGTGCTCATTTATCGATGTGCCCTCCACGATATGCAGGAATCCGATCTTTCTCCATCTCGTAGGCTGTCGCCTGCGTCTTCAGGCCGGCCTGCGCATACAGGGCGGCCAGACGGTCGAGCAGCGAGCGGCGCTGATGCTCGCAACCGAAGCGCTCGCAGAGCGCTTTCGCCTCGGTCCACGTGCGTGCTGCCTCGGCAGTCTTACGCGCACCCAGCAGGGCCACGCCGAGCTTCTCCAGTGCGGCGACGCTCGCGTGCGGGAACATCAGCTTGTCCGCACCGCGGCTCGCGAGCGCGAAATATTCGACCGCGCGCGCGGGCTGTTTCACGCGCAGGCAAGCTTCTCCAGACGCCATGAGAATATTGAGCGTCACGCCCAGGTTGCCGCTGTCCGCCGCGGCATCGAGCGCATGCGCATACCAGCGGCTCGCATCGGCGTGCTGGCCGCTGCGCGTCGCGATATCGCCGATTCCGCCCAGCGCCAGCGCCTGCCCGAGCGAGTTGCGCTGCTCTCGATGCCAGCCATACAGCAGGCGATATTTCTCCAGCGCCTGGTCGAGCCGACCGTGCGTGAGATCGAGCGCGGCCAGTTGCATCGCCGCCTGCATCCGCTCAGCCAGCGGGCGGGCCGCGTCGTTCATCGCGCCCACCATGGCGTCCGCAGTTTTTTCACACGAAAAGTCGAGGTCAAGCGCGAGCACGTGTTGCGCTTGCGCACGCAACTCCTGCGGCAACAGGAAGCGCCGCGAACAATCGTCGCGAACGCAGAAGCGGTGGCCGTCCATCCACGCCTCGAAGCCATCGAGCGCGAGCAGCGGCAACACCGTTTCGCGATAGCCGGCGGCGTCCTCGAGGGTCGATGGCATGAGCCCCCAGACGATATCGACGCCTTCCGCAACCAGCGTGCGCACATGCCCGATCGCCGCTCTTAGCCGCATGGCGGGGTGCTGCGTCGGATCGGTGCAAAGCAGCGGGAGCTCGGCCCACGGCATCACGCCCTCTTGCGCGCGCGCCTGGTTCTCTGCGTCAATCTGCGCGGCGAGCGAAGCCATGCACTGCTGAACAAAGCGGCCCGACGCGGCGCATTCGAACGGAAACAGCAGGTAGACGCGCTGCCTGTCGCGCCGATCGCGTTCCTGCAGCATCCTGAACGCGAGCACGACGTCGAGATCGGTTGCGCCGAGCACGAGCGTCGGATAGTCGGGCTGCTCGATGAACGCGCCCAACGCAGCATCCTTGGCGGCAAATTCACGCTGCATCACCCAATCCTCTCGTGGGTCAGTTCAGCCGAATGTAGCGACTTCTCACCACCGTATCGGCCTCGGTGCGGATATCGACGCCACCGCGGCCCGCCTCCAGCTCCAGTGTCCGCGCACGCAGGCTGAGCTTGCCCGCGGCCTCCAGGTTGACGTTCGGGCTCATGAGGCGCACCACCGGCCCCGCGCTCGAAGCGAGAATCTGCACGAGCGGTTTGCCGTGTGCATCGTCGATCTGCACGCATTCGTCGGGCTGGAGCCTCACGATCTGGCTCGCTTGCGTGTCGGCGGCCTCGGTTGCGCCGTTCATTCCATGCGACTCGGGGATGCCCGCTTCGCCCTCCGCGGCGCCTGTCGAAAGAATCCCCGTGACCAGCGCCTCCGGCCAGTTCGCCGGCTGCTCGACGAGCACGCGATCGCCCCTGCGCGGCCGTTGCCCGCGCAGGCATTGCAGCCAGCACTCCACGGCGTCGCCCTGGGCGGAGTGCCAGCGCACCCGCACCCGGCCGGGGCTGTCCGGATGATGGGTGTCGGTCACCTCGCCTGCGAGCAGCCTCTCGATGGCGGGCCCTCGCGCGGGCGCTGCCGGACCGGGGGCCGCGCCCGCGTCGAACAGGGCGCGCAGCTTCGCGCGTGTAGCGTCGTCGATGGTGCCGGGATCGATGGACGCGGCTTGCGTTGCCATCGCTTCATCGGTCTGATCTGCGTGAGTGTCCATAAGATCCTCTCCATTTCCCTGCGCGACTAGTTGATATGGGCAATCGTCCCCTGAATCGTGATCCCTGACGCGTCGAGCTCGATGCTCGCGCCTTGCGTCGAGATGACGATCTTCTTCGCGTTGATGTTGACCTGCTTGACGTCCTGATCGCCCACGTTGACGGTGGGGGCCGAGACGTCCACGTTGGTCGTGCCATAGACTTCCGTAAAAGGGGTGCCGGTGATGACGACGCCCTTGCCGGTCCCGGTGACCTCCACGCCCCGGCCCTTGCCATCGCCGGTGATGCCGATACCCCCGTCGTTCCCGATCACGTCGACGCCGAGCTTGCTGCCCGTGATGCCGACACCGCCGTCGCCGGTGATGCCCACACCCTGCTTTTTGCCGTACAGGAGCACCGCGGTTGCCGCCGTCACGCTGTAGTCGCCCACGGCAACATCGACGATGCGCGAACCGGCGGCCACCGCATGCGTGCTGGTCTGTTCGACCTGCACGGTATGCGTCCCGTTCGCCACGGTGAAGCTGTGATTGCCGTTGGTGACCGTATGCGTGCTGTCGCCCTTTACCGTGACACTATGGCTTCCGCCTACGCTGGTGGTCTCGTTCCCGCCGATCTGCGCGACCCGATGCTGCCCGATGCTGACTGTCTCGTTCTGCCCGACACTCCTCTGCCGGTTGTTCTTCACCTGCATCGTCTCGTCGTTGCCGACCGTGTGTGCGTGGTCGTGCCCCACGGAAAGCGTATGGTCGAGCTCCGTTTCCGCGTCGAAATTGCGCTCGGCGTGCATCCACAACTGCTCTGAGCCTTTGCGGTCCTCGAAGCGCAGCGCGTTCGCGTGCTCCACCGCGCCACCGGGCGTCGAGCGCGAGAGCAGCCCGCTTTGCGTTGCGCTCACCGGCAGGCTCCAGGGCGGCATGCTCGCGGCGTTGTAGACGCGCCCGGTCACGATCGGATAGTCGGGATCGCCATTCAGAAAATCGACGATCACCTCGTCGCCGATGCGCGGAATCTGCACGCCGCCGAAACCGCCGCCGGCCCAGGGGCTCGAAACACGCACCCAGCACGACGAGTCCTGGTCGCGCCGGCCGTAACGGTCCCAGTGGAATTGCAGCTTCACCCGGCCATAGCGGTCGGTCCAGATTTCCTCACCGGGCGGCCCGACCACGACCGCCGTCTGCGGGCCGTTGGTGTGCGGCACCGGCGTCGTGCGCGGCGTACGGTACGGCAGGTTGTCGGGCTGGGCGAGCAGATCGGCCTCGTGCAGCACGGGCTCGTTGCCCGTGTGGCTTGCATATGGGTTCTCCTGAAAGCGGTACGTGCAACGCACGATCAGGTATTTGCGATTCTGGTCGGCGCGCGGGCAGCGTTCCAGCTCGAAAAGGTACCCCGGCGCGCTGGCGCGTACGTCGGTATGCGCCAGCGCGCGGTCGTAGATACCCTGCAGTTCCTCCAGGCGCACGCGATTGCGCTGGGCGCCGTGCGCGTCGTCGCGATAGCCACCCGGCCATTCGTACACCGAATAGTCGTCGTGGTCGTGACCGCGAGGCTCGGCGCGCTGCACGCCCAGATCGGCGTGCGGCTTCGTATAGTCGTAGTCGCTCGCCTCGCGCCGCCCCGCGCTCACCTCCTGAACCGGCTGCCAGCTGTCGATGTGTTCCTCGTCGGCGATCGCGGCGCGGTCTCGGCCGATATACGGAATCGTCGCGTAGCCGGGCAGATCGCCGTGCGAAGCCATTGCGTCACACAGCACCAGTGTGTGCGTCCCGGCCTCATGGCGGAAAAGGTAATAGATGCCCTCCGCCTCCATGAGCCGCGAGACGAAGTCGAGATCGGTCTCGTTGTACTGCACGCAGTACTCGCGCGGCGCATAGGTTTCGGTCAGCCGGTTCTCTATCGGGTAACCATAGGGAGAAAGCACCTGCTGCACGATTTGCGGCACGCTTTTTTCCTGAAAGATGCGGCAGTCGGCGCTGCGGCTCGCGAGCCAGAGCCACGGCCGCACGATCAACTCGTAAGCGTAGTAACGCTCGGCATGGCGCCCGATCAACGAGGCGCGCGAAACGATGCCGTTCAGGTAGCGCTCCCCGCCCCCCGCCAGTTCGACGCGCACGGTCACCGCCTTGCCGAGCAGTTCGCGCAGCGACACGTTGTGACTCGCGGCAAGCGCCTCGATGCGCCACTCGAACGGACGCCCGAGCGCCTCTTCGCCGTTCAGGCGGTAGAACTTGAGATCGTCGCCTGACGGACTTTCGAGGGTGAAGATGCGCGCCACGCGTCAGCCTCCTTGGGCACGCGCAACCAGATCGACCACGAGGTCGCGCGCGGGTTCATGGCTCAGGCGCCGCCCGAGCCAGGTCGACAAACCGAGCCTGCCCGCGCCGCCGGGCGCTGCGCGTGGCACCGCGGACGCGGCCAGTTCGAGTTGCAGGTCCCAGCCGAACTCGGCGCCGATGTACTCGCGCACCCAATGCACGAGCCGGGCCGAGTCCGTGCCACCGGGCAGGAACGCCTGGTAGCGCGCGAGCGGCAGCGGCCCCAGTACGATGCGGAAGCTGCCCTGCGCGTCGCGCACCGCACGTCCGAGCACCGCGCCCTCGCCGAGTGCCGCGCCCGTTGCACGCTGGCGCGCGACTTGTCCGCCGCCGCGCCGCGGGCCTCGCACGGCGCCGATCGCGCTGCGCTGACGCTCGCCGAGCGCGATCCAGCGCACGACATGCTCGACGATGCGCACGGGCACGCCGAAGTCGTGGCGCAGCATTTGCGCGAGCCCCTCGGGGTTGCGCGTCTGGCGCACCCAGTGGCCCGCCTGGAAGTACTTCGCGTGGCGCCCCGGCACGTCGCGAGCACGCAACGGCGGCGCCGCGATCCGCGCGCCGGCGAGGCCGATGAGGCTCGCGACATAGCGGTCGAAGCGCGACTCTCCGGGCCGGTCGAGGCCGACCACGGGCTGCGCGTCGGCCCACGCGCGATAGAGCAGCACGATCAGCCGATGGTGGAACAGGTCGGCAAACGCGCCCATCGTGTTGTCGCCGAAGCTGTGGGCGCGCTCGTACGCATACTCCGTCACGTGCTGCGGCAGCGGACCGTTCGGCCCGAACAGCCCGAAGCCGTGAATATGCACGCGCGGCAGTCCGTCCGGTGCGTGCCCGTCTTCTTCGCCAGCGACCGCCGCGACCATCGAAGGCGCGAACGACAGCGACGGCGTCTGCCCGAGCCGCACCGGCTCGCCCGCAGGATGCTGCGCCTCGCCGAGCGGCGCTTCGCCGCCTGCGAGCGCGTCGATCCAGCGCAGCAGATGAAACAGGTCATGCTCGTGCGGCGCGGCTCGTAGCCGCCGCCAGAACACCTGGTACCGGTCCTGGCCGGCGGGGATCGGCGCTTGCTGGCTCATGTTCCGGAATCCCGATGATCGATTCATACCGCAGGCCTACGTCCGATCCGCGCGGGCCATTCGGCGATCTCGCCGCGCTGCGCCGAGTACAGCGCGAATTCGACGAACGCATTGATCGACGCATGCCGCGCGAAGAACTGCTCGAGCGCCGCGCCGAGCGCGTAGGGACTGTCGCCCGCGAACGCATGGTCGTCGACGGTCAACTCCACGCGCACGCCGCGCCCGTAGACGAGCGGCCCGGCCACCGGCAGGCGTCTGAACACCGGCCGGCACGCGAGACCCCGAATGCCGCGAATGCGCTGCGCGAGCGGCGCATTCGCGGGATCGGCGTAGATCTCCAGTTGCTCGCGCAGCCGCCGGGCGCCGGCCTCGTCTTCGATATCGGCGAGCGGCTGATAGTTGAGCCCCAGATGCGCGATGAGCCGCCACGTCGCGTCGTCGTGCGCGAGCGGCGGGCGGGGCGGCGAAGGACCGCGCACGATGCGCACGCGGCTCACGGGCGCGGAGATCCTCAGCGTGAGAGCGCCGGCGCTGCCAGACGCAAGATGCAGCGGCAGGTCGCGGTTCGTACAAAGGGTATCGGCCGATAGCAGCGCGATACGTTCGTCGAACGGTGCACGCCGGCGATCGACGAGCGAAACGTAGACATCGGAGCCCGCATAGTTCGAGCGCGTGCCGCTGCGCCGCGCCTGCGTGCCGACGAGCCGCGCCTCTCGCCGCAAGCTGAACCAGGCGCCAGATTCCTGCGCGTCGTCGGCGGCCGATGTACAGAGCGGCAGGAAATCGCAGTCGCCGTCGGCGCCTGCGCGATGGCCGATCACGCGCTTCACGGCGAATACCTCGTAGTCCAGCGCGCGCGTGCGGTCGACCATCAGCCGGTACTCGTTCGCGCCAGGCGTCACGGGGACGCGCTCCGTGCGCTTCGGGAACAGGTTGATCGCGGGCGTGCAATCGAGCGCAAGGTGCGTCGCGTCGATGCTGCGTTCGAGATCGGCGTCGTCGCCGTCCAGCAGCACGAAGAGGTCGACGCTCTCGCTGCTCGCATTGGCCAATGCGCTGCGCAGACCGCACACACTGAAAAAGAGGTTGCGCGCGGCGAACGCGAAATGCTCGCGCAGGATCCGGTAGCCTTCGAAGCTGCGCGCGCCGGGCGGAAAGAGCGCCTGCTGCGCATCGAATCCTTCGTGCACGACGCATTGCGGTCCCAGTGCACCGAGCCACTTGCCCTCCTTGCCCTCGCGCAGCGCGACACCGAGCGAGCGCGCACAGACGAGTTCGAGCAAACGCATCGCCTGACGATCCGGGCCACTGAGGAAGAACGTCAACTGGTCGAGCGGCAACTGGCTCAGCCGCGCCCCGCCCCGCGCTGCCAGCGTGATATGCAAGGCCCGCAGCGGCCCGGTGCCCCCGCCGCTACCCGCTCCTGCACGCGGCATGCCGGGAAGCGACGGCACGCCCGCGGGCGCGGGCGCGAGTTCGACCGCGCGCAGCGTGAGCGGCCACAGCGTGACCGGCTGCGCGGTGCGGAATTCGCAGGCCGTCGCGGTGCCGGCCGCAGCCGCCATCAGACTGGTCCCCGCCGGCACGGTGAACCCCTGGCTCAGCGAGCCTTGTGCGGAATCGGCCTCGAACTGGACGATCGCCATCGCCGGCGTGGGCGCGAGGTGATCCGGGTACACCACGTCGAGCAGCCGCTCGGAGAAGCGCGGAAATTCCGCGTCCATCTTCAGTTGCACGCGCGCGGTGAGAAAGCAGAAACCCTCCAGCAGCCGCTCGACGAACGGGTCCGCCACGTCGATGCCGTGCATGCCGAGGCCGCCCGCAACCTTCGGATACTGGCGCGCGAACTCCGCGCCGGATTCGCGTAACCAGGCAAGCTCACGGTTGTAGTAGTCGAGAAAGCGTGCATCCATAGGGCAGCGTTTCCTTAGCGTCGCGGGCGGGCATCGTCGGTCTCGGCCTGCGCGGCACTGCCGAGCGGCCGCAGCAGCGCGACGCCGGAATCCAGGTCCAGCTCCGTGTGCACCAGCATGGCAAGCGGCGGGTCGCAACAGGCGAGGCGCCCGGCAATCTCGAAGGTCAGCACGTTGTGCCGTCTTGCGCGCGGCGCGTCGCTCACGCAGCGCACCTCGACGCTGCCGCCTTGCAGGCGCGGTTCGAAGCACACGATCGCCTCGCGCAGCGCGTCTTCCAGATATTGCGTATCGATGCCGGAGAGCGGCATGCCCGCCAGCGCGGGTACGCCGAAGTTGAGCACCGAGCGGGCGGCTTCGGCATAGCGGCGCGCGTTGCGCTCGTCGAGCGCGCAGGCCGTGTTGAGCAGCCACGAGAGATCGCGCAGCACCGCATCGAGCAGCGCGTCGGCGTGAACGGCGCCGCGTTGCGGCGCGCCTTCCCTCAGGCGGTCGAACAACATCGGCGCCGCCGGGCGTACGCGTGCGGCGCGGTCCGCTGGCGTTCGCGAAGGGTCCGGAGGATGGGAGGCACTCGGCATGCGGACCTCACATTTCGCTGTTCTTCTTGATGTCCCAGCCCATCGTGACCTCGGGCCCCTTGCCGCCGTTCGCGTTCTGCTCCCAGTACTGCTTCTTCACGCGCGCGGCCTGGAAGCCGTATTGCATCAGGAGACGGTCGGTGGCGTCGCTCGCATCGGCGCCCACCACGCGCGCAGCGGTGACGATCACCTCCTCGAGCGTGACCCGCGAAAACTCGATTTGCTCGCCCCCCGTCTTGCACGACGAGATCTCCACCTTCGAGAGATGCTTGCCGCTCGCGCAATGTTTGATGATCGCCGGCGTCGCTTTGTCCATGTATGCCCTCACGACCAGGTCGTCGAAGTTCGCCTTGCCCGCGTTGCCGCCGCCGCCCGTCGCCATCGCCGCCGGCTGGGTCGCGCCCCAGGAAAACGACTGGATATCGCTCCAGCCGGTGTGCTGCTTGTCGGCGGATTCGCCGGTCGCGCCATCCACCTTCATAAACATCGCCACGCCCATTGCGGTTCTCCCGTCTGCCTGCCTGTTTGCCTGTCGAGCCGGGCCGCGAATCACGCTGCCGGGTTCATTTGATCAGTCATCCTCTTCAACTTGAAGCCTGCACCGCCGGCAGCCGCGACACCAGCCTCAGCGACACCGTGAGGCCTTCGAGCTGATAGTGCGGCCGCAGGAAAAAGCGCGCCGAATAATAGCCGGGGTTGTCCTCCACGGCCTCCACCTCCACCCTCGCGTCGGCCAGCGGCTTGAGCGCCTTGGTCTCCTGCGACGAGTTCGCGGGGTCGCCGTCCACGTAGTTCATGATCCAGTCGTTGAGCCACCGCTCCATGTCCGGCCGTTCGCGGAACGAGCCCACCTTGTCCCGCACGATGCACTTGAGGTAGTGCGCGAAGCGGCTGCACGCGAACAGGTACGGCAGCCGGCCGGAGAGCCGGGCGTTGGCCGTCGCATCGGGGTCGTGGTACTCCGCGCTCTGGTAGAGCGACTGCACGCCGATGAAAGCCGCCACGTCGGAGTTCTTGCGGTGAATGAGCGGAATCAGTCCGTTCTTCGCCAGCTCCGCTTCACGCCGGTCGCTGATCGCGATCTCGGTGGGACACTTGAGATCGACGCCGCCGTCGTCGGTCGGGAACGTATGGCATGGCAGATTCTCGACCGCGCCACCCGACTCCACGCCGCGAATCGCCGAACACCAGCCGTAGAGCTTGAACGAGCGGTTGATATTGGCCGCCATCGCGTAGGCCGCGTTGGTCCAGGTGTAGTGATCGTGCTTCGCGCCGTCGGTTTCCTCCTCGAACTCGAATTCGTCGACGGGGTCGGTGCGCGCGCCGTAAGGCAGCCGCGCGAGAAAGCGCGGCATCGCGAGCCCGACATAGCGCGAGTCTTCCGATTCGCGCAGGCTGCGCCAGGCGGCATACTCCGTGTTCTGGAAGATCTTCGTGAGGTCGCGTGGATTCGAGAGCTCCTGCCACGAGTCCATCTGCATGAGCGCGGACGATACCCCGCCGATGAACGGTGCGTGCGCCGCCGCCGCGATCTTCGAAACGGACTGCAGCATTTCGACATCGGGCGGACTGTGATCGAAGTAATAATCGCCCACGAGGCAACCGAACGGCTCGCCGCCCAATTGTCCGTATTCCTCTTCATAGATCTTCTTGAAAAGCGGGCTCTGGTCCCACGCGATACCCTTGTGGCGCTTGAGCATGCGCGCCAGCTCCTTCTTGCTTGCGGGCATGACGCGGATCTTGAGCATCTCGTCGCTTTCCGTGTTGTTCACGAGGTAGTGCAGCCCGCGCCACGACGCCTCCAGACGCAGAAACTCGGGGTGATGCAGCATGGCGTTGATCTGCGCGGAAAGCTTCTGGTCGATTGCGGCGATCACTTGCCGCACGCCCTCGTAAGCGTCCGACGACAGCGTCGCGCTGCCGCTGTGCTCGAGCGCCTCGCGCGCGAGCGTCTGCACCGCGTTCTGCACCGCCTCGCGAGCAAGCTCGGTCTTGGGGCTGATTTCGCGCTCCAGCAGCACGGCGAACTGGTCGCCGTTGAGCGTGGTTGCGGGCAAGGTGGAGACTGGGCTTTGCAGCGCGTTTTGCGGCTCGGTCCGGCTCATGTTCGTCCTCCTGCTTTTAGTCGTGCTTTGGATCATTGCCGTGTTGCGGCGGGGCGTCCCCATCTTTCGGCCCGGCGAGCGCCCTCGGCTCGGAAAGCTCGGCCAGCAGCGCCGGATCGCCGAGCGCTCGCGTGATCAACGCCTCCGCGCCGCGCTTGCCGTCCATGTAAGAGAGCAGGTTCGCGAGCTGGGTACGCGCTTCGAGCAGGCGCCGCAGGGGCTCGACGTTGCGCGCGAGCGCGGCGGGCGAGAAGTCGTCGATACTGTTGAACGCGATCTCCACGCCGAGCACGCCGTCGCCCGTGAGCGTGTTGGGCACCTCGAACGCGAGCGCCGGCGCAATCGACTTCATGCGGTCGTCGAAGTTGTCGACGTCGATCTCCACGAAGCGGCGCTCGGCCAGCTCGGGCAGCGCATCGCTGCGATTGCCGGCGAGATCGGCCAGCACGCCCATCACGAACGGCAACTGCACTTTCTGCTCCGCGCCGTAGAGCTCGACGTCGTATTCGATCTGCACGCGGGGCGCGCGATTGCGTCCGATGAACTGCTGGGCTCCTGCCGGTGACTTGTGTCGAGACATGTGAGTCAGCTCCCGCGCAACTCGTGCGCTTCACGGGGTCGATTACCGTATCGATCCCTGCGTTGATCCCTGCGCGGCCGTTGCGCATCCAGGGCCGCGCGCCGTCGTGCATCGCCGCGCATCATTGCGGCGACTCGTTGCGATGACCACTCAGATGGTCGAGCTCGCGCACGCTCTCCGGTGCGATGTCGCGGAAGATCTCGTAGAAGTTCAGCGAGAGCAGGCGTTGCGCGCGACGCAAAAAGATCGGCGCAGGATGGCTCGGCTCGTACAGCTCGAAGTAGCGGCACATCTTTTCGAGCCCGAAGTCGATGTCGGACCGGCTCGATATCTCGGCGTCGCGCCACGCGGCGCCGTTTGCGCCATTGGCTGTGCCTGCGGCGGGCGGCGGCGCAGCGCCCCGCTGCTGCGACATGGGTTGCGGTTCTTGCCCGCCGGCTCCCGGCGCGGCTGCCTGCGCCGCTTCCGTTGTCCTGCGGGAAGGCAGCGCCGCAGCCAGGGTGGCGAGCTGCCGCTCGAGCGCGCTCGCATCGAGCGTCCACGCGTCGCCGAGCCGCTCGCCCACGATGCGCCGCAAATGCGCGAGTTGCTCCCGAATCGTGAGCCCCGCGTGCAGAGCCGAGCTGGCCGACTCGAGCGCGTCGCGCCACTCGCGCACGAGCCGCTCGCGTCCGCCGGCGTAGGTGTCTGCGTGCCCCCCATCGGCACCCTCGCCCTGCTGCAGCACGTCGAGCGCCGCGCTCACGCTCAGCGCGCCGAGAAGCGGCCGCTCGCGCGCGGCGCGCGCGCAGCCCTGCGGGCCGGCAAGCTCGGCGAGAACATTGAAGCGCGGCAGCGGATCGGGCGTGCCGTCCACGGCGAGCATGGGATACAGCGGCTCCCAGTACGTGTCGACCAGCGACGTCGCGAGACGCAGCCCGTCGGCATAGCCTTCCAAACCGCGGCTGTCGATCCACGCATACGTGAGCGGCACGACGACGCGCAGATCCTTCGTGCGTGCGAGCAGCGCGAGCGCGATACGCTCCACGTCGCGCCATGCGGGCGGCTGCGCGGCGATGCGGGTCTCGCCGTACTGCTCGTCCGGCTTGCCGGCCGCGCTGCGCTGAAGCGCCAGAAAGTCGGCGTCGTATTCGAGGTCCGGTCCGCACGGCGCGTCGGCGCTGATCGGTGCGAGCAGGGTGTCGATCATCGGGCGGTCTCCTTGCTGGAATTACTCGAACGTATGGCTGATTTCGAGCGGCGCGCTGCCCGCATCGAGCGTCACCATGCGCACGTACGGCTTCGACGTGCCGTTGCGGATCTCGATGCGATGGGTGCCCGGCGCCAGACTCGCCGTGCGAAACGGCGGACTGACTCCGCGCCGCACGCCGTCGACATAGACCTCGCCCCACGGAACGATCTGGAAGTGCACGCGCACAGGCGGCAGCGGCGCGGGCGTGCGCACCGAAGAACGCGGCGCCTGCGCGACGACCGGCGGGGATGCGTCGGACACCGCAGGCGAGGCTTGCGCTTCAGCGGGCGGCTGGGCCGCTGCGTTCGTTTGGGCCGGCTGCACCGTGGCCGCGGCGGCGGTGGCCGCATCGGTCGCGTTGAGGGGTTTGTCCTTGCCCGCCTGGACTTCCACCACGGTCGTGTCGGTGGTCATCGCAGGCGCAGCGGGCATCAACCCCGACGCGCCCGGCTGCTGCTGCGCCTGCGCGGACGACTGCCCCGGCGCGTTGGCGCCGGGAAGCGCCTGCGCGAGAGCAGGCGCATGGCTCGCCGGCGCGGGCGGCGCACTGCGGCTCGCGGCCGCCTGCCGGGGAACGGACGGCGCGTGAATCGCGAACCGCAGAACGGGAACACCCACTACGAGAATGAGCAGCAGGACCAGCGCAGGGATGCGGAACGTGCGCCAACTGAAATGCCGATGAAAAGATTCGGATACCATACTTTCACGGCGTTCCACCGTCTCCGTGGAGACTTCTCCGGCCGGATGGGCAGCAACTTGCTCGTGAGCGGCCTCTCGCGCTGACGCGTTTTGCGCTTGCGGCGCCGCGTCGTCATGCGGCCGGGCATCGACAGACGCCGGTGTTTCGGCTCCATCGCCTTCGTTCGTGGCAGTGGAAGTGGCATCGGCGGCAGCAGGCGCGGCCTCTGCGGCGGGTGTCTCTCCTTGCGGCGCGGGCGCTTCGTGCGTGGCGTCGCCTCGCGCGCTCGTCGCCTCAACGTCAGCGGCAATGCCTGGCGCGCGAGCGGGCGCATCATAGCCCGCGGGCACGAACACGCTTGGCGAGACCTCGTGCAAGTCGAGCGCCTGGGCAAATGCGCCGACCGAATCGGGCCGGTCCTCGATGCGCAGCGCGAGCGCGTGATCGATCGCGGCCCGCAGGCGCTCGCCGTAATGCTCCCCGTCATGCCCGGCGGCTTCACGGCCCGCCAGCGGCCGGTACTGATCCTGAATGCTGCGCACCACTGCCGCCGGCGGCAGTTCACCGGTGATCAGCGCATAAGCGAGCGCGCCCAGCGCATAGATGTCGGTCCAGGGTCCTTGCCTGAACGCGGGATCGTCGGTGTATTGCTCGATCGGCGCGTAGCCGGGCTTGAGCATCATGGCCGTCTCGTCGACCATGTCGCCGATCAGCTTGCGCGCCGCGCCGAAGTCCAGCAGCACCGGGTTGCCGTTGGGCAGCATGAGGATGTTGTCGAGCGAAATGTCGCGGTGAAAGCACTGCGCGCGATGCAGCACGTCCAGCGCGCCCAGCACCGAAGCGAGCATGCGCCGCAGCGCCGCTTCGCTCATCTGCTTGCCGCGCTTCTGGAGTTGCTCGAGCGTCTGGCCTTCGTAGAACGGCATCACCATATAGGCGGTGCCGTGGCTCTCCCAGAAGTGCAGCACCTTCACGAGCCCCGGATGGTCGAACTGAGCGAGCAGCCGCGCCTCGTTCAGGAACGCGGCGCGGCCCGCGTCGAACGCCTGCGAAAAGCGCGCCGCGCGCAGCGCGACCGTGAAGTCGCCGGCGCGCGAAGCGAGCATCGCGGGCATGTATTCCTTGATCGCGACCGCGCGCTGCAGCGTGCGGTCGAACGCCCGGTAGACGATGCCGAAGCCGCCCTTGCCCAGCACCGAGTCGAGCTCGAACCCGGCGAGGCGGTGGCCGTTCGGCAACGGCCGCACGCCATCGGCGCCAGGCGGCGCGGCGTGTGCCGCCGCTTCGGCGTAGTGCGATTCGGTCATGTCCCTCCTCCGTGCGCGGCGCGCGCGCCGCCGCGCCACACGTTCTGCGGGGCGGCGCGTCTCATCGCTCGCCTCTGCCCGGCTCGCCGAAGAGCCGCTGGAACAGCGCGGTGTCGAGCCCACCCGTGTGGACGTCGGTGCGCGGCGCGCCGTCTCCGGCATCGGTCCACCAGAAGCTCGTCATGCCGTTCGGGTCGAAGTATTCCCACAGGTTCGGCCAGCCCCCGTCCGCGGCGGCGGCCTCGCGGGCGCCGTCGCGCGCGCCGTCTCGCGGGGCGCGCGCCGCGTCGTCGCGCAGCCCCTCGGCCAGCGCGAGATCGAACTCCTCCGGCCCATGCGCGCGGCGGATCGCGTCCTGAACGATGGCGTCCATCGCCCGGATGCGCGCGTCGGCGCAAGCGAGCGCCGGCTCGCCGGGTCTCCCGTAGCCCGCGTGAGCGGCCGGCGCGATGGCCTGCGAGACGACGAGTGGATAGCGCCGCCCGACGCGATCGTGGCTCGGCGCGACGCAACCGAGCTGCACCCAGCCGTCGCCGCTGCCGGCGGGAATCGCGAAGCGCCAGACCGGCGCGCGCACGTCGAGGCCCGCGCGAGCGGAGGCCATGCCCTGCGCGAGCCAGCGCTCCCAGGTGCGCGCGAGCTGGCCCGGCATGCGGCGGCCCACGAAGTCGCCCGCCCCCGGCAACTTGCCGTACCACGCCGGCAACCCGAATTCAGCGCCGATGCAGGCACCGTTCATGATTTCCCCGGACACGAGAACGACTCCAGTTGGGTAAGACGCAAGGGATTGCGCACGCTGTCCGCCGTCACCTGCATGGCGAGCGCGTGATGATCCACGTTGAAGCCAACCACCATTTGTTCGGATGCCTGAGCATGTGCCGGTGCGCCGCGATCGAACAGGCGCATCAGCGCCCACGGCCCCTGGATCGTGAAGCCATCGGTCGCGCCCGACTGATCGGTGATCTGCAGGCTCACCTGGTTCATGCCGCGCGGGCCCGGCCACTGCACCGTGACGGCGGCCTGGGGCCCATGCGCGTAGCGCACCTGCTGGCCGTCCACGTCGAGCGTCCATTCGGAGATTTCCGGGTCCATGTCGAGCGGCTTGATCTCCACCTTGATGGTCGGCTCGCGCGCGCCGCCGGGAAAAAACGCGTCGCGTATCACCGCGGCCTTCTCGAACGAGGCGAGCAACGCGCTGTCACCGGACGCGCCGGCTCCGCCGATGAAACGCCACGGCTGGACGCTCGCGTCCACGCGGCTTTGCAGGTTCTTCTGGAAGAAGTCGTCCATCAGGCCGCCCGGCGCGAACACGCGCGCGAAGTCGCCAGGCGCCACGTCGCGTGTCGAAGCGTGCGCGAACGGATAGCGCCCCGCGATCGCCTGGCGACAAAAGTCGCCGATGTTGACCGACGCGTTTTGCGCGAGATTCTGGTCGACGTTGCGCGTCACGTTGCTCTGCGCGGCGTTCGCGAGGTCGCCCAGCATCTGCCGGAACGGCGCGGGCATGCGGCCCGCCTGGGCGCGGATCTGGTCGGCGCTGTCCGACTGCGGCGGGGTCCCGCCGCCGCGCAGTGCGGCGTCGGCGGCCGTGAGCCACGTATAGAGTCCGTCGATCGATTTGAGGACGGCCGCCAGCGCCGCGCTCGTGCCGCTTGCGCCATTCGCGCCGGCGCCGCCCGCCGCGAGGCTGCTGAACTCGCGCAGGTCCGCGAAGTGGGCGTCGACCACCGCTTCGGGGCGGCTCGACTCGCCCGCTGCGTCGCCGCCGCCCTGCGGCTGACCCAGGATCTGCGCCAGCGATTCACGCGCCTGGTTCACCTTGTCCTGCGCGTTCGCGGCGAGGCCGCTCGCGCCGCCCGGCGCGTTCACGCTCTGCGAGAGCGTCGTTTGCCGCGCGGCGGCATCGGCGAGTCGCGCGAGGGGCGAGTCCTGCGACGAGAGAATGCGGGCGATCTGCGTTGTCTGCGCAAGCGTCGACGTGCTCTGCAAGCGCAGATCGCCGAGATAGCCGTCCCAGCGGCGGATGTAGTCGTCGAAGTAGAGCGAGCGCACGTCCTTCGCCCGCGCGCTCACCTGCGCCGGCGTCGCGGCTTCCGGCGCGCTCAGCCCGAGCACCCAGACTTCGTCGCGGCCGAACGCATCGACCGCCGCCGCGAGCCGCCGGTCGAAGACCTTCCAGTAGCCATCGTAGGTGAACAGGCCCGGCACGGCGTCGCTCAGGCTCGCGCCGCTCGCGCGCCGGAACACCAGTGCGCCCGAGGGGCCCGCCATCTGCGCCGCGCTCACGTCCCAGGCCGCCGCGGCGGGCCGCAGCGTGCGCGCGAGCTGCGCATAGAGGCGCTGCGCGAACGTCAGGCGCGTGAGTTTCTCGCGCGCGCCGGCCACCATCTGCTCGTTCTGCGCAAATGGCGAAACCACCACGCGGCCCGCGAAGAGCGCCGCCATGTGCGCCCGCAGATCGTTGCGCTGCGCGGACGTGAGATTCGCGCCCGGCGCCGAGGCGATCTCGAGATCCAGGACCGCCTGCACGAAATCCGGATCGTAATGAGCGGTGTCGTGGAGCATCAGATACGCCTTGAGGGCCGCGTAGAGATAGGCGGGGTCGTCGGGCGGCGCGTCGCGCACCGCCGTTTCAAGGCGCCGCGCAGCGAGCGGCAGCAGCAGTTCGTCGAGCGCGCGGTGATAGACGTTCTCAGCGGCGGACTGCACCTTGTCGCCCTGGAAGAGTCCCCAGCGGTACGCGAGCGACGGGTTGGCCGGATCGACGCCATCCACGTGCGCGATGTTGCGAATCGCGTCGAGCATGGGCAGCACGCGCGCGATATTGTCGGCGTCGGTGATGGTCACGCCCTGGAGCGCGTGATCGATCTGCGGCACGTTCGCCTCGATCGCCGCGAGGTACGCGCGGTTGCGTGCGTAGCTGCCCACCCACGCCGCCAGCGCGCCCGTCAGCAGGAGTGCGAGGAGCGCGTAGCCCACGAGCGCCAGCATGCGCTGGCGCTGGTACCAGCGCAGATCGGTGCCGGCGAGCCGCGCCTCCTTGAAGATGAGTTCCTGCAGCAGGTCCTTGAGGAAAAAGCTGCGCCCGCTAGCCGCCGCATGAGGCGCCGGCGGCGCGCCGTCGATCTTCAGGAAGCGCTTGATGCCGCCCATCACGCGGTCGAACACCGTGCCTTCCTGCGTGCCGCTCGTGAAATAAACGCCGCGCAGGAGCGGCATCGAATCGAATTGCGAGCTCGAGAACACCTGCTCGACGAACTGTCCGAGCACCTCCTGCAGGCCGCTGAACTGCTGCGGCAGCGAGTAGATGAGCTCGCGCCTGCGCGCGTCGGGTTCGGCGCTGAAGAGTTCCGGCAGCGCGTCGTTCAGGCGCCGGTGCAGCAGCCGGTATTCGCGATCGAACACCGTACGCAGGCTGAAGTCGCGCGCCTCGGTCTCGGCGAGCGCGATCGTGAAGCCCCACACCTGTGCGCGCTCGGTGCGATTGAAGCGCGCGAAATACTCGTTGAAGCCGGAGAGCAGGTCCGCCTTCGTCACGAGCACATAGACCGGCAACTGGATACCGAGCTCCGTACGCAGCTCCTGCAGTCGCTTGCGCAGCGCCATGGCGTGCGCGGTGCGCTCGACTTCCGTCGCGCCCAGCAGATCCGATACGCTGATCGTGAGCAGCGCCCCGTTCAGCGGCTGGCGCACACGATACTTCTTGAGCAGCGAGAGGAAGCCCGACCACTCGTCCTGATCGAGCGCCCGATTGCTTTCGTGCGTCGCATAGCGGCCGGCCGTGTCGATCAGAACGGCTTCGTTGGTGAACCACCAGTCGCAATGGCGCGTGCCGCCCACGCCGCGGATCGCGGCCTTGCCGAACTGCTCGGCGAGCGGAAACGTCAACCCCGAGTTGACGAGCGCCGTGGTTTTGCCCGAGCCCGGCGCGCCGATGAAGACGTACCAGGGCAGTTGATAGAGATACTGCCGCGTGAACCCTTCGAACCAGCGCCGGGTGCGTCCCCGCAGACCCTGAGCGACCTGTGTGCCCTGCCCGCCCTGCGCGGCGCCGAGCCGTGCGTTGCGCAACAGGCGCGCGGCCTCGTCGAAGCGGCTGCGCAGCTCCTGGGCGTGGGGCACTTCCTCCGCAGGCGCGGCGCGCGCTTCCACGGGCTCGCGCAACTGGCTCAGCAACTGCGCGTTGAGCTGCGCGGCGCGCCAGTGCCGATACCCCGCGCGGCCGGCCCACACCGCGAACAGCAGCACGATGACGAGCACGCGCGCCACGGCGCTGTCGAGCGGCCGGTACGCACCCACCGCGATCAATGGTCCGACGAGCCAGATGAGCGCCGCGAGCGCGACCAGCCCGATCACGGCCCAGACGCGCGCGCCAAGCAGCGCACGCACCCCGCCCCACGCGGAACTCGCGACGCGGCTCACGGAGCGTCTCCCGAGCCCGGCGTCGCGAGCTTCGGCGGCGCGGCGCGCAAGGTGATCTCGACGCGCCGGTTGCGCGCCCGGTCCGCCGCATTGTCGTTCGGCGCAACGGGATCGGTGGCGCCGCGCCCTTCGGCGCGCACGCGGGTGCTGTCGCCAAGACGCGCGGCTAGGATGCTCGCGACGGCCTGCGCGCGCTCGACCGAGAGGTCCCAGTTCGACGGAAAGCGCGCACTATGCACCGGCACGTTGTCCGTGTACCCGGCCACGACCACCGCGCCAGGGACCTGAGCGAGCGCTGCGGCGACGCGCGCGAGCGTCGGCTGATAACGGTCGATCACGGTGGCGGATCCGGACTCGAAGAGCCCGTCGCCGCGCAGCACGATCACGCTGCGGTCGGCGAGATCGCGCACTTCCACGAGACCTTCGGCGATCTCCGGAGCGAGAAAGCCCGCAAGGCGCGGCGGCGGCACGGGGCGCACCGCCTGCGGTTCGGCCGCCTGGAGGCGCACGCTCGGCACCTGGAGGCGGCCAATCATCGCGAAAGCCTTGTCGGAGCGGCCGGCCAGCGCGAGATCGAGCCCGACATAGACGCCGAAGCCCAGCAGCACCGTCAACGCGGCGCAGGCCCAGAGCGGCACGGCGAAGCGCTGCGGGTCCTCGCGCGCGATCTCGTCGCGCCAATGCGTGGACAGCGCCGCGTCGTAGTCGCCGCGTACGCTGCGGATCGTGCGCGCAAGCGTGTGCCGCAGGTCGTCGAGCTGCGCGCGGCCGTTGTCGAGCACGCGATAGCGTCCCTCGAAGCCGAGCACGAGGCAGTAGTAAAGCAGTTCGAGCAGATTCAGCTGCTCGCGCGGCTGCTGCATCAAACGATTGAGGAGTTCGAAGAATTTTTCTCCGCCCCACGTCTCGTTGTGAAACGCGACGAGCAGGCTGTTCGCCGACCAGTCGCCCGTTCCGCCCCATGGCGTGAGCGCCGCGGCTTCGTCGAGGGCCGTGCACAGGCAATAACGCGCCGCGCCGATCTGCTCGGGCGAGGCGAGCGCATCGCGCGCGCGCTGTTCGAACTGGCGGATCTCGTTGGCGAGATGCTCGCGCAGCCACGCCGGGTTCGGGTGGTGCACGGTGTAGCGAATCTGCGGAATCAGATTCAGCAGCGCGTTGGCCGCGGCGACGAGTGGGTTGCCGCCATCCCCGGAAGCTGCCGGGCCCGGGAACCAGTGCGCCTGCTCGTGAAGCGCGTCCGCCTGCCACGCCTCGTCGCCAGGCGCCGGGCCGAACCCGGAACGCGAAGTCGTGAAAGCGCCGTGTCCGGAAGCGCGTTCGGCAGAGACGGGATCGTTGAGCGGATTCATCGGATGTCCCGTTCACGCGTGTCGCCTGCGCGCATGCCGCCTGCGCGCATCTCGCGGATCGCCCAGAACTCCATCGCCAGGCCCGGGAAATCGCCCGCAAGATGAAGCGCGAGGCCCCCCGAGCGTTCGAGCTGGCGCCAGAGGTCGCCGCCCTTGTCGACCTCGAAGTAGCTGTGGCCAGCGTGGTAGGGAATCTGATGCGGCGCGACCGGCAGCGGCCGCACGGCGATGCCCGGCAACTGCAGTTGCACCAGATCGCGAATGCGCTCCACCGGGCCCAGCTTGATCTGGGACGGAAAGCGCGCACGCACGCTCTCGGCGGGAATATCGGCGCGCACGGCCAGCACGAAGCCCGCATCGCGCAGCAGCGAAGGGTCGGCGATCACGGCGACCCGCACGCCGTTGCCCGCTTCTTCGAGCGCGATCTGCAGCGCGTGCTGGTCGAGCACTGTCGCGAGCGAGCGGCGCAGCTCCGCGAAAAGCGCGCCGAAGGTCGCGCGCAGGTCGTCGTGCTGATACACCGGCAGCACCTCGGGCCGCCGTGAAGCCGCCGTGAAGGTGGCGAAGTCGGCGGCCAGCTTGAGCCAGTCGCGAAACAGCAGCTCCGGGTGAATACCCGGCGTTTGCGCCGTGTGCGACGCGATCGCGAGGTAACGGTTGACGAGCTGCAACAGCAGGAAGTCGGCGACTTCCGACACGCCGCCGCGCCCCGCCTGCGCCAGGCGCCCCGCCAGCAGCTCGCTGCGTTGCGAGAGCAGCCGGTCGAGCTCCTGCACATAGCCCGCGAGCTGCGGGTGGGCATGCGCGTCGAGCAGCGGCGGAATATACGTTTCCTCGATCACCAGCTGGCGGTCAGTGCGCCGCTCCACCACGCGCAGCACACCCATTGCGTGCCAGTCGTCGTCCACCTCGGCGGCGAGCGCGAGCTTCAGCTTCAGTCGTCCCAACTGAACCAGCGCAGGCTCCAGCCGGACCTCGTTGACATCGGCGATCTCGGCTTCGTGCGCCAGATAGCGCGCAAGCATGCGTTCGCCGCCGCCGAACGTCACCTGTGCGCTGCTGCTGCGCAACGCCGGCAGCGCGAGCACGACCGTCGCGTCGCGCACATCGGCGCTCACCTCGAGCGCTTCGGGCGCCTCGTCGAGATGCGAGAAGTCGAACGGCGTGCCGTCCGGCAGGATGCCGCTTGCCGCGCGCAGCATCACCTTGCCAAGCGCCAGCGCCTCCTCGTCGATCTGCAGCGATGCGAAGCCCCACAGGAAGCGCTGCAGCGGCGCGCAGCGCAAGTGCACATAGCGCTCGAAATAGCGCTCGAGCTGCTGAAAATGTTGCGGCCGCAAAAACATGCCTTCGGACCACACCACCCGGTCGCGCAGTCCGGCGCTGCCCGTGGCAGGCGCAACAGGAGGATTCATGCGGTCGTTCATCGTGCGTCACCGCCGGCCGGCGTCGCGACGAGCCCGTCGCCCTGCACCACGATCACGAAATGCGCTTCGGATGGCTTGCCCTGCCAGAACTTGAACAGATTGGTGCTGGCGGGCTGCGGCAGCGCCACGGTAATTTTCCAGCGGCGCTTTTCGAGGGTGCGATAGCCTGCCACGATGCCTAGACTGCGCACCGATTCGCCGCCGGTGTAGTGGAGCGTGCGCGACTCTCCGGGTCTCAGGACGATCCGGTCCGTGCCCGCCAGTTCCGCGCCCAGCGCGTCCTCAGGCTTGTTCTGCAGAGAAAAATAATCCGCCCTCCTGAAATTATTATCGGATTTGAGCTGAAACGTTTGCAATGCAACAGGAGCAGGCCGGTTTTGCGAGTCGCGATTAACGTCAGCCGCCACCTGAAACGTGACGGCATAAGGGACCGGCAGATCTTTCTCTGTCGATGCGCACCCGCACAATAATAAAAGGGCAAAATATATCCCTTCGCGTGGATTATGCACGCGCTTAAATGGCACTCCGTACATACCGTCCAAACCCTCTGAATCAGCGCGAATTCTCGTTGCAAATTCAAAGGCAAAAACGTCCCCCGCCCCTGCATTCATTCCTGAATTCAGGGGTTGGAAGTCTCTGCTCCCGGAACGCTTGCCCCGAAATTTTCCACGTCAACAAGCGGAATTGGGGCAATGCCTTTCGAATATTCGCGGAATTAAATTAATCTATCGCCGGCCGTGTCTCACGAGTAATAATTCATATGATGAAAATTCAGGTGACTAGACTATAGTTCGTACGATTCGTGATCGCAACGCTATCCGAATGCCACCTCTATAAAAAATTTCACGGGCCGTAGAAATTACTTTCATGGCTCGCATGAAGAAGTAAATACCGGATCGCCGAAAATGACCTGGCCGATTACGTGGAACTTGTTACGTGCGAGTCGCACGCGGGCTGCCCTCGCGGGCGCATTTTTACTGGCCCTGGCCGCGACACTTCTTGCCGAGGGCGGTTGCACGAGCCTGTCGCCCGCGCAACGCACCGCCGCGAATGCCGTTGCTGCCGCACAGGACTCGTACGCTGCGGGCGACTACCCGCGCACCATCCAGCTGCTACGCAACAGCAACGCCTTCGTCGACGGCGACCGCTCCACGCAGATCGACGCGCACAAGCTGATGGCGTTCAGCTACTGCGTGACGAACCGCGTTGCGCAGTGCCGCTCGGAGTTCGAGGCGATCTTGCGGATCGATCCGCATTTCGAATTGTCCGCCGCGGAGAAGGGACACCCGATCTGGGGACCCGCATTCGACGCCGCGCGCCGCAAGGTGGCACCCTCCTGATAGACCGTCCCGCGCTGCGCGCTTTTTTATCCGTCTTTATGTGATTCAGTCCGCATCATGCAATTGACCGTCATCGAGTACGCAGGAGAACCGGTCCACGCCGAAACCAGCGTGGAATTTCGTCCGCCGGGCGGCACGATCGGACGCAACGCCGACAACCAGATGGTGCTGCCCGACGAAACGCGTCAGGTTTCGCGGCTGCAGGCGCTGCTGCAGATCGACGGCGACCACTGCGTGCTGAAGAATCTGAGCAGCGTCTCGGTGGTGGAGATCAACGACACGCCGCTCGAATACACCGAGGAGCATGCGCTCGAATCCGGCGACGCGATCCGCATCGGCCCGTATGTGTTGCGTGCGCAGGCGGGTGTTGGCGGCAACGCTGGTGCGACGAGTGCAAGCGCGGCCGCTACGCCTCGCGCGCAATCGGGCGCGAGGCAAAGCACGGCAACCGCCGCGCTCGACGACACGCCGCCCATCCCCACCGATCCCCTCGCGCTTTTCGCACGTTCGGGCGGTGCCGACTCGTCAATGGCGCAACCCGTTACGACGCAGGCGGCGCAATTCGCGATGCGCAGCGCCATCGAGCGGGCGGCCGATACGCCTTTGCGCACGAGCGCGTTCGCAAAGCCGGACGCCGGGCGTGAGCGCGATGCACTGCCACCCGCGCCTCAGCCGGCCGCCCAAAAACCGGCTGCCGCGAGCGACAGAAGCAACGCAAAAAGCGCAACCGCGTCGCCGTCGACCAGCACCGCTTCGGCGGATGCGGACACTGCCTCCACGGCGCCCGACTCGGCCGACGCCCTGCTTTCCGCCTTCCTGCGCGGCGCGGGTCTCGACAAGGCCACCTGCGACTGGTCAACCGAGCAATTGCACACTGCGGGGCAACTGCTCGCGCTGTTCGCCAATGGCACCGTCGAGCTGCTCTCCTCGCGCAGCATCCTCAAACGCGAAGTGAAAGCCGACATGACTGTGCTGCTCGATCGCGAGAACAACCCGCTGAAGCTGCTGCCCGATGGCAGTGCGGCGCTACGGCAGATGTTCGGCCTGCCGTTCCCCGGCTTCATGACGCCGCCCGGCGCCGTGGAAGACGCGTTCCACGACCTGCAGGCGCACCAGATCGCCATGGTCGCGGGCATGCGCGCCGCCTTGAACGACCTGCTGCAGCGCTTCTCGCCCTCACGTCTCGCCGAACGAAGCGAACCGACCCGCTACGAACAGCTCGTCCCGATGCTGCGCAAGGTGCGCTTGTGGCATCGCTATGAACGCATGCACCACGAGACGATGCTCGCCGTGGAGGATGACTTCAGCGCCGTATTCGGCAGGGCCTTCCTGCGCGCGTACGACGACGAGGTGAGGAACTATCACGCGCGACGCCGCCCGGCGCGTTCTGCCGACGCATGAATCTCTCGTGTGCCCAGTTCTCGCGCGCGGGACAGCGGGACAGCAACCAGGATGCGCTTGGCTACACGATCACGGACGACTACGCCTGCTTTGTCGTGAGCGACGGCGTCTCCGGTAATCCTGGCAGCGAAATCGCCTCGCGTTGCGCCGTCGAGCGCATCCTCCACCGGGCGCAGGACACCGGCCGCACGCTCGCGCACACCTTGCTCGAGTGCATCGAGGAAGCACACGCCGCGATCCTCGCGATGCAGCAGCGCGACCGCGAGCGCGGCCGCATGAGTGCGACCGTCGTGGCGCTCTTCATCGACCGGCGGCACGACATGGCGCAATGGGTCCATCTCGGCGACAGCCGGCTCTACCGGTTCGCACGCGGCGCGCTGATCGAACAGACGCGCGATCATAGCGTGCGGCAGCAGCTGCTGGACTCGGGCCTGCCAGGCGACGGCGTCAATCCCGCCTGGCTGCATATGGCGCTCGGCATGCGCGGCCAGATTGCACCCGCGATCAGCCCGCCGCACGTGCTCGAAGATGGCGATGTGTTCTTGCTCTGCACCGATGGGCTCTGGCAATCCGTCGCGGAGGATGCACTCGAAGATCGCTTGCGCGTCGTTCATACCGTCGACGACTGGGCCGCGCTGATCGAGCACGAGGCGATCCGTCATGCGGGCAGCGCGCCGCACGCCGACAATTACTCCGCGCTCGCAGTCTGGGCCGGGAGCCCACAGAACGTCACGCTGGCGCGGGTGCGGGCGCGCCGGGCGACGTGAGATGGCGCGAATCGGGCGCGTCCAATGTCCAGAGTGGAGCATCACTGAATACGCGGCAAAACATCCTGACTGACATGACGTCGGAGCTTCGTGATCCGGAGCGGAGCTAATTATCGCCCCGGGTTCGGTGCAATCCGGAATGGCTTTGCGTGACGGCTCCCGGCTCGTCGGGCTCGGTGCCCAGGTTTTCACGACATAGTGATCTTGTTCGGCCGCTTCGGGCAATGGTCGGCCAGGAAGAGTCGTTCGCCACGACACTAGCTCGGACATTCGGACGTCTGTTCGTGCTCGCAAGGCGGCCATATGCCTTCCTCGGACGGTCTTTCGCTCGCAGCCTCACTTTAGTAGTGCTTTAGAAGTCTGTGGGCCCGCGCCATAGCGCAATCCGTCGAGAAACAGAGTCACCAGCCTCCGTGTGTCCGGTGGGTCGGGACATTCAAACGGGGCGCACAGGGCGCCCACCGCGCACAGGAGCTCGTCCGGTTGGACACCTTTACGAATTTCGCCCGCAGCTATCGCAGCGTCGAGGAGACCCTGAACTATGGGGCGGAGCCGTTGGAGGAAATAAACAGGCAAAGCCTTGAAGGCGGGATCGCCTGAATTTAGGGCGGCAGCAAGACCGCGTCTCCTCGTCACGAATTCCACGTAATGCTCGACCCATCCAACTAACGCCTCGCCGGCACCTAGCGTGGCGGCAAATTCAACACCAGCATCCGCGCACGCGTCCACTTCACTGCACAACGCGGCCACGACAAGGTCGGAACGTTGCGGGAAGTGGCGATAGATCGTGCCGATGCCCACCCCAGCCTTTTGCGCAATCTCGCGCACCGGAGCATCGATTCCCGAGGATTCGAAAACAGCCAGCGCCGTTCGGAGGAGCGTTTCTATGTTCCGTCGCGCGTCTGCGCGTACGGGGCGCGGTGCACTTTCGTTTGCGGACTTGTTCGTCTTGCTACTCAACTCATTTTCCTCTTGATAAACGGAACAAGGTTCCGTATAGTCCGAACCGGAGCGACGTTCCACTTACATTCTACCGTGAGCGAATCGCGCTCGCCCATCATTTTCGAACGGAGCAAACATGCACAGCACACCCGTCGCGCTCGTTACCGGCGCAAACAAAGGAATTGGCCTTCAGATCGCCAAGGACCTAGCCGTCAAAGGCTTCAAGGTACTCATCGGTGCACGCAAGCTGGACCTGGGCGTGGCGGCCGCGAAGAGCGTTGGTGCAGACGCCCAGCCCATCCAGCTCGATGTGACGGATCAGGCGTCGATTGCCGCCGCGGCGAGGCAGATCGAGGACACGTTGGGACGTCTCGATGTGCTGGTCAACAACGCGGGTATCTCACGTCCTATCAAACCGGGGACGCCTATCGAAGAAATTCAGGTCGCGGACAAGGTCAGCCGTGTATCGGTTGACGACATGCGTTTCGTGTTCGAGACAAACGTGTTTGGCGTTGTCGCCGTTACGCAGGCGCTGCTACCGCTTCTTCGAAAAGCACCGGCCGGCCGCATCGTCAATGTTTCGAGCGCGGGTGGCTCCCTCACGCTCAAGGACAACCCATCGGATTACTCGCGCCTGTATGTCGGGGTTTATCAGACCTCGAAGACCGCACTCAATGCTGTGACGCAGGCATTCGCCATTGAGCTGGAGGGAACCAGCATCAAGGTCAATGCAGTCTGTCCGGGGTTTACCGCAACTGATTTGAGCAACTATGCCCCAGGAGCTGGACCGGTTGAGGATGCGGCACGAGAACCGGTCCGCCTGGCGCTTCTTGATGCAAACGGGCCGACTGGCAGTTTCTCGAACGCAGCGGGTCCGCTTCCCTGGTGAGATGGTCGGTGAAACACCACCGGGATAGTTGAGCAATGATTTTTCGAGCGCCGGAAAACATCCCGCCGCTTCATTGTTATGGGAGCGCGAGTCTCGGAAAGAATGCTTCCACGGAGGCGGAGGTTGCCCCCTGTTGCGCAGCGGCTGCCGCACGCAATGCCGGCATCGCGAAGAAACGGCACGCGTGCGGCCCATCCTTCGCCCACGGCTGGACGGCCGAGTGTGCCTGTCGGCCACTCGAAACAAGCCTACACTCATCCATGCTCCGCGCTACCTGAATGCCGGCCGCCACATCAGTTCGACGGGCGCGGGGGGACATGTTCGTTCCTCATGGCGCCGCTCATTCGCGGCAAAGGAGAAATCATGGAAAAGATCCCAAAAGCCACGGCCTTGTTCGTCGCAGGCTTCGGCCCGATTGTCATTGAAGCCCAGGCAAGCCGCGAACTCTACAGTCGGGCCTTCGGTATTCCCTTCAAGGAAGAGAAAGGCGGCTACCTCCATACGGAGAGTCTGCAAGGCGCAAACACTTTCGCCTTGTGGCCGCTCTCCCAGGCCGCTCAGTCGTGCTTCGGCACGGATTCGTGGCCTCGTGACGTACCGATCCCGCAAGCCTGGATTGAGTTTGATGTCGGCAATGTCGAAGCGGCTACGGCAGAACTTGAATCACGAGGGTATCGGATGCTGGTCAGCAACCGGAATGAGCCGTGGGGCCAGACCGTCAGTCGCTTCATCGGGCCAGAAGGATTGCTGGTAGGAATCACCTTTACGCCATCAATGCGGCAAGAGAAATGATGGCGGTCGCTGTGGCAGTCCCGCGTGCGACTGATTTGGCCGCCGAGCCGCACTCGCTTCCCCCAGGTGAATGGCTGATGAAGTGCTGAGAACAGGCCTCGCCGTCCTTGCGGACCTGGTGGCTGCAACGGGGTCGACTACGTAAGTTCGCCGGCCAATGCGATCCGCTGCGCACGGGCTTTCGATGGACCTCCGGGTTCGGTCATCGACAGGCGCTGGCCCACACCTTCGCGCGGACGTTCGAACAGCGGCGACACCCCTACGACGTGCCTTTCGAGCGAGATCACGTCGGTCGCGCATCGCCTTCGCTGAGTCCACGCATGACAACACGGGACACATAGTCGGACATACGGACGCCGTTGCGGTAAGCAGCGGGTACGCAATGAAAGGGAGCCGGCTATTCCCACGAGCCTATGTCGGCGTCGTTACCCTCACCGCCTTGCTTTGCGTCGGCGCCGTAGCTGAATACGTCGATCTCACCATGCACACCCGGATTGAGATACCGATACGCGTTGCCCCATGGATCGTTCGGCAAACGCTGGAGATAGCCGCCTTCCTTCCAGAAGGTCTGGCACCGGACTAGTAGCAGGTTTCTCGGTCAGCGCCCGCAGGCCTTGCTCCTGGGTTGGATAGCGGCCGTTGTCGCGGTGGTATAGCGTCAGCGCCTGCATGATCGTGTCGACGTCCTGTTTCGCAGCGACACGCTTCACCCCTTCCGGGCCACTCATGACCTTCAGGGCGATCAGTGTGGCCAGCACGCCGAGCATCGCAACCACGACGATAATTCTTTTAAACGCAAACCCTTGCTGATCACGGCTGCGCAGACCCGCGATATCTGTGCGGCGACCAGTCCTCAATTTCATAATTTGTTGCCTATTGTTCGGGAAAAAACGCGCGGGGGTTCCTCGCGACCAGAGAGCGGTCAAATAAGGCCGGCCGGTCATTCTAAGTTTTGTCGTGCCAGGGATGTAAAGTAAATGTAGTCTGCGGAGCGGCCAGACAATGGATGAGGAACGATCCTGCGCTCTGACCGATGCCGTGTCTTCGATCGCCGATAAATGGATGAATCTCGAGCCGGAATGATCGTTGCGTTCAGTCGTGGGGCGCTGTGCGGCCAACTGGAGCTGTTCGCCCGCGCGCTCAGAAGGGCACTAAACGGCAGATCCGCATCAAACAACGGACGTTCGTGCGAGGCCGGATCGAAGGACTTATAGCGCCGACATTCACGCATCGGCGTGCGTGCGTCGGCAAGCAGCTTCGACAACGCTGCAGTGAAGGGGCGATTGAAGCGGTGACGAGCGCGCCACGGCCCTTCAACGGGACCGGCGTCACTGTCCGCTCCTCAAACCGGCAGCTTGCCAAAAAATCTTGAATATAGCTGACAAGTCAGATAAGCTGCACATCGGACACGTGAAACGCGCCGATGAGCTATGTCAACGAACATTTTGAGCAAGCTCAGAACTTCATGTTCGCGGTCGACAAAGCTCGCAATTTGTTGGCCGCGGAACTGGATGCGAGGCTCAGTGCGGAGATAAACGCGGTCTATCGAACGGTTGCCTTCGCGCAGTACGGAGCAGGCCGATGTCGAGATCGCGAAGATCATCGAGGAAAGCATGAGCCCGTGGATGAATTGGAGAGCATATTTTGAACGAAGAGCCTGTGAACCGCAGCGTCAGCAATCCTCAACAAGGAGTGCTGCGGGCGCCGGAGGGCTACGTCGCCTGGAGCATCGCGATGATTGCGCTGGCTGTTTGTCCGGAAATCATATGCGCCTGCATTGCGCAAGCCTCTGGACATTGGGATCTATTCGAACGGTCCGGATCGATAGCGACGATCATCGGGCTTCTGCTGGCATCACGCCCGTACATTGAGCACACCGTGACCGATCTGGTTATCGCCCGCGCAGACACGGGCGCGATATTCAAGTCCGGTGAAGTTCTGAGCGACATCCTGGCCGCCAAGCGTGGGCTAACGCTTTCGGCGTTCGGGTCGCTCATCTGGGGATGGGGATCATATCTACGATGGTGGAGCTTCAGCTTGCTCGTGCTCTGGATGGTCTTTGTGGTGTATCGGGCACGTCGCGACCCGGTATTGCACCGCCGTCGTACAGACGTTTCGTGAGTTGGCTCGCGTTGGACACCGAAGAGACGGTTTCGATTTCGAACGCTTCGAAAATTGAGGTACGGCTGGAAGATACAGCCCGCCGCCCGGTTCGTGGGGCGTGTCAACGCTATCCGCTTGGACGGTCGCCAGGGCGCTTACGGCCCCGTCGATTTTGGACTTTGCCAACCCGTTGCTCCGGTCGTGTCTTGATGGTTGAAGGTCTATGATGGGACTGTGAGGTTGCCATGCGTTGTCAGGACCGGAGCATCGAATGAAGCCACCACGCAATACCGACTCTGTGCCTGGAGAGTGGTATATCGACACAGCGTGCATCAATTGCGGTGCATCGCGTCATGTCGCGCCCGGGCTGATCGTCGAGCGAAACGACAAAAGTATCTTCGTTCGGCAGCCCGGCACGCCGGAAGAGCAGCTTGCTGCCTGGCGTGCGGTGTTCGTATGCCCGACAGCATCGGTACGCAGCGAAACGAAGCAGCTTCGTCCGAACGCGGTGATCTTTCCACAGCAGATCACATCGGGCGTGTGGCGCTGCGGATTCAACTCACGCTCATCGTTTGGCGCACATTCTTATTTTGCCTCGCGTGCGGACGGCAATCTGCTGATCGACTCACCGCGCTATGCGGCAGAGCTCGTCAAATGGTTCGACGACGCCGGTGGCGTCGCACACATTCTTTTGACGCATCGTGACGACGTCGCAGACGCCGACAAATACGCGCGTCGATTCGGCGCGCGCGTCTGGATTCACCGGGAGGACCGCTCGGCTGCCCCCTATGCAACGGATCTTCTCGACGACGTGTCGGCGCCGACCATTGCGGCGGGCGTACAGGCAATCCCCGTGCCCGGTCACACTCGGGGTAGCGTCGTGTATCTCCTCGACGATCGCAATCTCTGCTCGGGTGATTCGCTTGCCTGGAGCCCACGCGAGCAGGACCTGGTCGCATTCAGGGACGCGTGCTGGTACTCATGGACCGAGCTCACCGAATCGCTCAGCAAGCTGGCCGTGTATCGTTTCGAATGGCTGCTTCCTGGTCACGGCTGGCTCGCGCACTTGCCGGCCAAGGAAATGAGTGCTCGCTTGGTCGCATTAGTTGCGCGCATGCGAAATGGTTGAAGTCGCCGGGATAGCTCCTTCCGGCATGAGGCGCTTCGAATCCTCCCTGATTCCAGCCCTGCAATGAGGTGGCAAGACTCGGCCACCTACGGCCGTTCGACCGCGCTTTCTGGCGGACATTCGAACGTTGGCTCAGCTCGGGAAACGGACAGTCCACCGATGATCAAACTCGTTGCATCCTCGACCAAACCGCCCATCCTGCTCCCATCATTCGCAGACCAATGCGCTTGCAGCGCTAAACGAACTTATCATCGGCACTTGCGCTTCGTTGTGCCTCTTCGCGGCGCCACGTCGAAACGCTGCAACCAAAGCGACCGCTGAACCAGCGGGAGAACGCGCTCAACGATGAGAAGCCAACCAGCGAGGCGACTTCAGACAGCGGCCTGTTGCCACTGCCAACATACCGCTTCACCATCTCTACCCGTACCGAATCGACAAGCGACAGATAACTCTCGCCGTACGGTGCGAGATGGCGATGCACAGTCCTGCGATCCATGCCCAGATGCTGCGCAATCCGATCGACCGAACAGGTGCCTGACGGCAGCAGCGCAACGATCAGCTTCCTGATCTTGTCGGGCATCGTCGAGCTGGACTGCAGCAGCATCGAATCCAGGTAGCGGCGCACCTGCTGCGCCATGACCGGATCGTAGGCAGGGATCGCGGCGTCAAGATCGGACGCGAGACACACAATGCCGTCGAAATCCTGGTTGAATTCGACGGTCACGCCAAATACGCGCGTATGAATCGTCGTGCCGGCCGGAGCAGGATGCGTGAAGCAGACGGTGCGGGGTTTCCAGGCGGCGCCCAGCACCATGCCCAGTACGCGGTAGAGGACCCCCAGTACCAGCTCCGTTGCCTGACGCATCGAACCCGGTATGCCGCCCACGATGTCCTCGCGGATGACCGCCAGACCCTCCGATTCCTCGATACGCATCACCACTGCCTCGTTCTGCAGCCGAAGGTAGTGCGCCGCGGATTCCAGCGCCTTTCGCAGCGTTGGCTGTTCCCGCATCACAAAACCGAGCGCGCCGAGGTTCGAGATGTGGCGGGTCTCGGCCATGCGCAGCCCCAGATCCTCGACCGCGGCGGACCGGGCCGATGTCTCCAGCAGCCGCGCGACCGCCTCGGCCCGAATCATGATGTCGGGGTCGAGCAGCACAGACCGCTCAATTCCTGCGTCGCCCAACTGCTGATAGGGATCGAGACCCACCGACCGGGCCACCTCGACGTAATTGGTGAGGGCTGCACTGCGAAGCAGATAGGACATATCGTTTTCCCGTAGTGTCCCAGAATGTAAATTATTTGTCCCAATCCGTCAAACGTCTTCCTGCCGAACCCGGATACTTGTCTCCGTTGGCACAGCACCGGGCAATGTACCGATTCATTCAGGAATACCGAGGACACAGGCAATGAGCAATGAGACGAACCACAGCGCCACGACAGTGTGCGATCAGCTGCGCGCCACAGGCAACTGGAATCCTTCGTGGGATGCCATTGCCGAACTCGATCCCGTGTGGGCCGAGAAATTCATGACGATGGGCGCACACACCATGATGTCCGGGGTGCTTGAACCCAAGGTGCTCGAGTTCCTTGCCATCGCAGTCGATTCGTCCTGCACGCACATGTATGCGCCGGGCACGCGCCGCCATATCCGCAAGGCGCTCGAACTGGGCGCCACGAAGGAAGAGATCGCGGCGGTTCTGCAGGCTGTCAGTGTTCTCGGCATTCATTCGTCCAGTCTCGGCGCACCAATCCTGCTGGAGGAGCTGGCCGCGTTTGAGCAGGCAAAAAACAAGGGTGCGCAGGCCGCTGCCTGACGCCACCAACACACCCACCCCATTCTTGATAAGGAATACACATCATGCATTTCATGGACGACTCGCTGCTGCCTGAAAATCAGCAAAAACTGGTCATTCAGGTGGCGCCGTACGGGCCGCAATGGATCCCCGGTGATTCAGACGATATCCCGGTCACGATGGACGAACAGGTGCAGAAGGCCGTGGACTGCTACAACGCAGGCGCGACGGTGCTGCACGTGCACGTGCGCGAAGAGGATGGTAAGGGCAGCAAGCGTCTGTCGAAGTTCAACGAGATGCTCGCCCTTCTGCGCGAAGCGGTGCCGAAGATGATCCTGCAGGTCGGCGGTTCGATCTCGTTCGCACCGGAAAGCGACGGCGAAATGGCGAAATGGGCGAACGACGACACGCGCCACATGCTCGCGGACCTGGACCCGCGTCCCGAACAGGTGACCGTGGCGATCAACACGGGCCAGATGAACATCATGGAGTTGCTGACCGAGGCCGACATCGCCGGCACCTCGTTCATGAACCCCGCACTGCAGGCGGCTTACCGCGACATGATCTCGCCATCCAATCCGTCGTGGCATGTCGAGCACATCCGGCGGCTGTTTGCCGCCGGCATCCAGCCGCAATTCATGTTGGGCAATCTCGCGCAGCTCGAAACGCTCGAGCGCCTGATCCGCAAGGGCGTCTATACCGGCCCGCTCAACCTCAATTACGTGGCCATCGGCGGTGGCGCAGCAGGGCTGCATCCGGCCGACATGCTGGAGTTCGCGCGTCGCACGCCGGACGGTGCCGTGCTCACGATCGAAACGCTGGGCCGCAATGTCGTGCCGATGAACACGATGGCCATCGCGCTGGGCCTCCATGTGCGCGTCGGCATCGAGGACACGCTGCTCGGCCCGGACGGCAAACGTGCGACCTCCGTGCAACAGATCGAGCAGATGGTGCGCATTGCGCGCGAACTCAATCGTGACGTCGCCAGTGCGGCGGAGGCACGCGACATCTACCAGATCGGTACCCAATGGAAGTCGGTTGAGGAGACGCTGGACAGGCTGGGCATGGTGCCGAACCGGGCACCCGAGCAGCGCGGCGTGCCGGCACGCAAGGTTGCCTGACCGGCATGTCGAGGTGCAGGGGTGGCAACATGCTGCGCCTCGCATGCAGTCCAACCCATCAGGCATGGAGACAGATGATGTTCTGGAAGAAAAGCCCCGCTGCCGTCCTGGCGACCCTGCTGGCGATCCACCTGCTGGCGCACATCGACCGCAACATGCTGCTGGGGTTCTCGCCGCAGATCATCCGGGACCTGGCGCTCAACCGTACACAATACGGGTTTCTCGCCGGCGCGGTGTGGGTGCTGAGTTTTGGCGTGATGGCGATGTTCATGGGTACGCTCGCCGACCGTTTCAGCCGCCCCCGGATCATCGCCGCCGGTTTGCTGATCTGGAGCGTTTGCACCCTGGCGTCGGGCCGCGCCCAGAGCTTCGAGCAGATGGTGGTGGCCCGCTTTTTCGTTGCCAGCGGAGAGGCGGCGCTGGTCCCTGCCGCAGTGGCCCTGCTGGCTGAACTCTTCTCCGGCAGGCGGCGTGGCACGGCAATGGGGCTCTTCTTCATGGGCATTCCGCTGGGTGTCGGCTGCAGTTTCCTGCTTGCTGGCAGCTTTGGCGCCACGCTCGGGTGGCGGTCCACGTTCCATGCGCTGGGCGTGATTGGCATTGCGATTGCGCTGCCGCTGGCGCTGCTCAGGGAAGACCGAAGCGTACTCGCGCCGCAGGAGCGCGGCGCACCATTCCTCGAGCAGGCGCTCGCCGTGTTGCGCACCGTTGTCAGTAATCGTGCACTGGCTTTCACGATTGTCGGTTTCGTGCTGGTGCATCTGGTTTTTGCCAGCTTCTCCTTCACGCAGCTCTGGCTCGTCGACGAGCGAGGCATGAATGCGGCCGGTATTGCCACACGGATCGGGGCGTTGCAGCTGGTATTCGGCACGCTCGGCGCGGCAGCGGGAGGTGCAGTGGGGGATCGCGCGGCGAGGCGCCTGCACGGGGGACACGCAAGCTTCATGGCTTTGCTCGTCCTGGTCTGCGCGCCGTCGATGCTGGCATATCGATTCGTACCGGCCGGCTCGCCCCTGTTCTATATCGGCATGTGTGCCGGATTCGTTCTGCCGATGGCGGCATATGGCTCAGCCCTGACGGCCATAACCAGCATGACGCCGGCAAAGATGCGCTCGACGGTGACTGGCTTCACGATGTTGCTGATCAATGCATTTGCGCTCGCCATTGGCACGGTGGCCATTGGCATGCTGGCTGACCATTTGAAGCATGCAGGCAGCACCGCACCCTTGACGGGCGTCCTGCTCGTCAACGATGTGCTGGCGATCAGCTCGGCCGTCTGGTTTGCCCTTGCGGCGCGCGCCTCAGGCAGGCAGCGCGTTGCCTCAACCGAACATGTTCAACCTGCGAGATCCTGAGAATGCAAAACCAACGTCAGAATCTGGCTGGGCGTATCGCCCTTGTTACGGGTGCCGGCCGCGGCATGGGCGGCGCCATTGCCATCGACCTGGCCCGCGCGGGCGCAGACGTCGCGATCTGCGACATCGACATGCCAGCGCTCGAAGCAACGCGCGCGGCGGTGGAAGCAGCCGGCGCGCAGTGTCTCGCGCTACGCTGCGATGTCTCGTCGAGCAGCGAAGTTGCCCGGCTGTTTGCCGCCATCGTCCAACGCTTCGGCACGTTGCACATTCTGGTCAACAATGCTGCGCGCGTGCCGAACACGCCGCTAGATACGATGCGCCGCAACCAGCACTACGCCTACATCACCACGCCCGTGCCGCGGCAGTCACTGGGCTTTACCAGCACCATCAGCGATGAGGAGTGGCATCGCTACTGGGATGTCAATGTGCACGGGCTCTTCTATTGCACACGCGAAGCGCTAAGGCTGATGGAGCCGCAGCGCGACGGCAGGATCATCAACATCGCGTCGATTGCCGGCATGTCGGCGATGAGCGCGCACAGTCCGCACTATTGCGCGACCAAGGGTGCGGTGATTGCTTTCACGAAGTCGGTTGCGGCCGAGGTAGCGGGCGCCAACATCTTCGTCAATGCGATGGCGCCAGGCGGCGTGGCCACGCCCGAATTCACCCAATACTTCAAGGCCGCAGGCGAGGAAAAGTGCAACCAGTTCTGGCAGCTGATACCCGCCGGACGCCTAGGCACGATGGAGGAATACGCCTCGACGGTGACCTGGCTGGCTGGCGATCACTACCTGGTGGGCCAGGTGATCAGCCCCAACGGAGGGGTAGTGATCTAACCGGATACGCCATATGACCCGAAGCAACCCCGTCATGAATCCCTGCATCAATATCTGCCGGATGGACCCGAACGATCAGTTCTGCCAGGGGTGCTGGAGAACGCTCCGTGAGATTGGCCTATGGGATCAGATGACTGACCAGCAGAAGGCCGAAATCGCAGCGGCGGTCGAACGCCGCCGACCCACATTCGCGTGCCGTTTGACGCCGCGCCACAACTGCGATGTTTTAGAAAATGGATTGCTAGAGTGAACGGATTGATGCTGCAAAAGCAGTTGCTGGTTCCCGACCGGCGATATCGCGACGATCGATGCGGACGGCTTCATGCAGATCCCTGACCGCAGATTGCGAAGCGGTGGATGCCGGACGCGGTCGTGTTCGTCGAGGCGCTGCCCATGGGCGCCACCGGCAAGGTGCTGAAGAACCAGCTGCGTGAAGCGTTCCATGACTATCTGCTGGTCTGATTTCCGGGCGGATGGTTGCTTGGTATCGAACGCGGATGGACGTCGTTACGGGTTGCTTGGATATACCAAACAGGAGACAAAATGAAACTGAAGTGGTTGGTGGCGGCTGTGCTGGCTGCAATGGGAGGCACCACGTACGCGCAGTCATCGGTGACGCTGTATGGCGTCATCGATTCGGGGGTGTTGTATCAGAGTGCGAATGCAGCGAACTTTCAGTCGAAAGTGAACCTCGGCCATGTCTACGAGCTCAAGGATGGCGGAATCTATTCGAGCATCTGGGGTCTCAAGGGCAGCGAAGACATCGGGGGTGGCTACAAGGTCAATTTCAGGTTGCAGGGGGCATTCAACAGTTCGAACGGCAAGCCCGGGCTGGCCGACACGCCGGGCGCCACAGCGCTGTTCAACCAGCAGACGACGGTGGGTGTATCGAGCCCGTTCGGTACGATCGACATGGGGCGGCAGATCGTGCCGATGATCTATGCGATGGCAGATACAGACGTACGGAACGCCCAGTACTTCGGCAGTATCCTGACCGCATGGCTAGGCATGAACCAGGCCGCGGGCTGGCAGGGCCTCAGCACGAACGGCCCGATCGGCGCGCTGTACGACGACAACGCGATCGTCTACCGGTCGCCGAAGTTCTACGGCGCGTCGCTTGCGCTCGAGTATGCTCCCGGCGGCGTTCCGGGTCAGTTCCAGGGCGGCACGCGCGAGTCCGCCGTGCTGCAGTATTCGAACTATGGCCTGAACCTGGCAGCTGTCTACTACAACGGTCACGACACGAATCCATTCACGCAGACGGGCCCCACGACAATCGTCACGGCGCCGTCGACCGGCCTGGCCAACAACCGCTTCTGGTATCTGGGCGCGCAGTACACCTTCCACGATTTTTCCGTGTCAACGTCATACAGCATCGGCAAGAACCCCGCGAACAGTGGCCACGCCAACTTCGAGATGATTTCCGGGGGGCTCGGCTACAAGTTCAGCCCGACTTTCAAGGTCACCTCGGGCTTTTATTACCTGAAGGATCGTAACCACTCATCCAGTCAATCGAACGAGTTTGCGCTGGGGGCCGAATACAACCTGTCCAAAACCACCCTCGGCTACGCGCAGGTCGGCTATGTCAACAACCGCGGCAACATGAGCCAGACAATCACCTACGGTGCGCCTGTTCCGGAAGGCAGGTCAACCACGGCGGCGATGGTCGGTATTCGCCATAGCTTCTGAACTCCCCCACACAGATAACAAGTGGAGCATTCAATGAAAACAAACTGGGCGCTCGGGATTGCGGGCGGCGTATTGATCGTATTGGCATCGGTTCATGCCTGGGCGCAGGCGGGTGCAAGCGAAACGAGCGCCGCTTCGAGCGGAACCGCGGTTGCGGCCTCGGGCAGCATGACGGCGAAAGACATCCGGAAAGCCGATCATGCGCTGCGCCGCAAGGTCTACTCCGCGATCGTCACGCACAACAAGGAGATCAACGCTGGCAACATCAGCGTCATCGCGAAGGGCGGCGCAGTGACGCTCGACGGCACCGTGGTCGATGCATCGCAGATCGACAAAGTGAGCGAGATCGCGAAAGGCGTTCCGGGCGTCACATCCGTTACCAACAAGTTGACGGTCAAAAAGCCGTTTGGCGGCCAGTAACTGGGCTTGGCGGCGATCCGACAGAGCCTGATGTGATGTCGGGGCAGGCGCTTAACGCCCAATCCATTTCTATCAACCGAACGCTTCTGGGCCAGGGGCAGGCGCCGAACAAACCTCAAGAGCCACCGCCGGCCGACGTGATCGCGCGAATGTCCGTTGACGTTTAAAACCCGCCGTCGAGGCGGCGCCGGGTCGAATGGCGGGAGTGGGTCGACTGCTGCCCGATGCGTGTCGATTCAACGGCGGACCATGGCGCCGTCTTCGAGGGTCGGACGGGGTCCGGCGGCGGATTCAACCGGTCGATGCAACACCTAGAATCTGCGTGAGCAGTTGCGGTGTTCCCATCCTAAACCAAGCTTTCGTAATTTTCCCGTTGGTGACCTCGTAAATCGCAAGCACATCGATTTCGCCAGTACCTTCCGGGAATGTCCGGGTCACGCGCTCGTGATCGAAAACCACATTCCCAAGTACGGCGCGATGGATAAGTCGACCGAGCAAGTTGGGTTCAGTGAAACGGGCAACTTGGCGCTCTCGAATCTCTAAAGCGCCACGCTCGAGCAGCCGAGAGGGGAACTCGTAATACTCGCAGTCATCGGCCCACCATTGCATGAGCGAGTCGATATCGCGTGCGTTGTAGGAGTGGAGTTGCTGTTGCACGGTGAATTCGGCGGAATCTACGAAAGGCGCGTCGGTGGTCATTTTTTTCGATCTCTTCGAAATCAAGGCAGATTGTTGATTCCAGCGACCGTTCGTCCGTTTGAAGGCAAGCTCGCGTCCCCAAGATCGCGACGCATATTGCGACAGCATTTCATTGATTAGCTAACGTGCGGACGCTCGGCGAACGCTGACCGGCGACCCGCAACGCACGCTTAAGCACTCGCAGGGCGAGTCGCTCCATCGGTAGTTGTCGTGTGACCACGTAGGTGTCGAAGGCGGCAGGATTCCTGGTGCCTTCCGGCCGAAGCCGTTGCTTGATCGCACACCGGTGAAGATACATTGCAATCAGCGCGTCCCACATGTTTTCCAGAAGTCGGCGAGCTTCCACGGCGTCAAGGCCAGCACCTTGCAGGAATTCCACCCGGCAAGCCTGATCAACCAGACGCCAGGTTGCCGCGCTGATATGGTCACTCGCTTCGTGCAGTTCTTGCAATTCCGAAGTCAGATCTTGCATCAGTCGCCTCCTGTCACTGACCGGCATATTCGAGCCATTCCGGGATCGGCGTAATCGAGCCACCGGATGATCGCCGCAATCGGGCCACGTAGCGGGCTCCGTGTTCTGTCGGGCGGCAGCCCGAAACGCATTTCGAATTTCCGCAACCCGGTACCTTCAGGCTTTTTGCCCGCTGCGCCGCTGAGGCAACAGATGAACCTTCATGGCATTTTCAAGCACCGGGATCTATGCTCCACGGATATGGATCTGCCAGCAAGATTCATGCTGCCGCAGTTGAGAATTGTTCAACCTCTGCTCCGCGAACCCCATTGTGAAGCCAGAAGACAAGGTTGCATTCGGCGCTGCGCTCGCTGAACTGAGCAAAGCGACGCAAGATCTGCAACGCCTGGAGCGCGATCCAGCGACCTCCCTCGCTGCGCTTGCGAGGGCGGAGCACCGTTACGAGCTGTCGCGGCTGGAGTGGCTGCGCTGCGAGTGGCAGCTGCGCGCGTCGGGTGCCCATGCGCTACCGACGCCGCCACCAGCGGTCGGACCCATAATGATAGTGGGCCGCGACGAGGTGATACGGGAGTCTCTAGCCGTTCTGCTCAATGTGAATGGGTATGGGCGGTCGAAGGCATGTGGTTTCGACAGTTGGCAGAAATTCTGCCTTGAACCGTCGCAACAGTTGATCGTACTCGACGTTGCAGAATTTTCTCGGGGTCCCTCTGCGTGGTTCGTGGAGAGTTTCGATGTGGCAACCGAAAGACCGCACATCATCGCGCTCGTGTGGCCGCAGGACGCACCGAGCTTCAAAGGCAAGGTTGATGACGTAATCGCCAAGCCACTCGTGTTCAAGAAGCTGCTTCACGCGATAGATCGAATCAGTTCGGAGGCTGAGGCGCTTCCCGTTGCGAATGACACACCGACCGGAGACGGGAAAGCGCAACCGTGTCGTAGTCAACACGACTGCCCCGTATCGAAGGTCTGGCAACGTCCTCAGCAAGAGCGGACACAACCTTGCTGACGGTGGATGTCAGCAACGGGTCGGGTCATGCCTGGTGTATGAGGCGGCCCGGTGACGAACAGCATGCCCGCTCGTTGGGCACAGGGCGGCCATGGAGGAACGTTCAAGAAGGCATTCAGTTGTTTGAGGCCAGCCGGAACGGATCAACGGCCCACATTTCGCCCGCGCGAATATGCGGCTGTGACCGAGCGAGCCACTCTTCGAGCGACGTCAGACTGATGCCCGGTGAAACTGCACCGCAGAACGACTCCGAAACAAACGGCACGCTATCCTCAGGGCGGCGCACAATCTGGACAATGTGGGTGATTCCGCGAGGACGAGGATGGTTGTTCGCCCACGAAGGCTCTCCCATTTTCAGCCCAATGGTGGCGCAGCGCGGAAGACTTTTTGCCGTAATATTGTCCCCTCCGAGGACAAATCCCGTTCGAGTCTCGATCTCCTGAATGATTCGATCCGACCACGCTTGAAGGGCTTTCACGTCGCCAGAACCAAACACCTCGCGACCCGCGGCCTCGTTCTCTGCTTGCATCGCCTTAGTGAGGAGCAACCTTGTCCACCCCGAGCAGTCGATGACCGGCGGCTCAGCCGAGAGCCCTTCGGACTTCATGCCGCGCTGGTAGCCAACTCGGCCTGTATATGTTTCCACGAGACCCCACATCGTCCTCTCAGCAGTCTCGAATTGCATGACACCCCCCGGTCACTGCGGCTCATGCTCATTATCGCTCGTCAGCAACGTGCCAATCCAATGACTGCTACCGGGCGAATGAAAGGTCCGGCGTGGGTCGGTTTCACCCACTGACCAGGAGGGCAGTTGCCGTTCGATCAGGCTGTGTGACCAATGGCTGGTCTGGAACGTTGAGCGACCACTGAGCGTCGTTCGTTCAACGTCCGCTCAGGCCGAACAGTGGCCTCCGAGAAATCAGAGTGGATGACCTACTTCCGGCTTTTCAGGAACGCCCGTCCGGCAGCCGTAATCGCAATACTGGAGCGCGCACCAGATGGGTAGCTAACGAAGCCCGCGCTGATCAACTCCCGGGTGACCGACCAACCGAGCGCCGGGGCGTCTCTCCCATAGCGAACTTCAGCGAGGCGCTCCAGCGCCCAGATTGCGGACGCGGATAGGGTTTGCTCATTTGGTGAGTCGTTGTCGATCATTGCTTCTCCAAGGAATTAACGGCTAGTCGTTGCGGATTGCGAGGCGCTACGCCATCAGAGGAAAATCGACGCCTCCTGTCGCGTCCAGTCGTAGCGCGCACCCATCTCGATGCGTACGGCTGTTTCAACGAGGTCAGCGCCATGTTGCCCGGCGTGTTGATCCGCCTCCTTCATCAGCGCCTCGAGTGAAGGTAACGGGACACCGTTCTTCCACGCGAAGGCAATGATGTTTCCGGCGCTGTCTTTGGCCGGGGCGAGCGCGACCGATGAACCGAACGTCTCGCGAATCCGGGTGAGATTGTCCCCAAGCCGTGGATCCTCTGCCTGCAGGTTGGCGGCCAGCACGCCGTCGTCGTTCAACCGCGAATGGCAGGCTTCGTAGAAGGCTCCGTCAGATAGCTCGGGGGGCACGCCGTGCGCATTGAAACCGTCGAGCAGCAGCGCATCGAAGGTGTGCGTGGTTGTCGACAGATACTGCGCGGCGTCCGCACAAACGACCGACAGCCGCTCGTCGTCGGGTGGGATGCAGAAGCGCTCGCGCAGCGCAATCACCTCCGGATTGATCTCGACTACCGTGATGCGTGCATCCGGCAGATGCCGATAGCAGTACTTGGTCAGTGATCCTCCACCCAGCCCGATCATGCAGATGTGTCTGGGAGCGGGCTGCAGCAACAGGAATCCCATCATCGTGCGCGAATATCCCAATACAAGCGCATCCGGCGCCGCGCGCAGCATGGTGCTTTGCATGCCACGGCCGTCAAAGTACAGCGAGATGAGATGTTCGGATTGCACAACAACCGGGATATCCGGAGCAGCGCCTGGGCCACGGGCACGGAAATTCGGGAGTGGCCAGTTGAACCGGGGCATGCGGTTCACCCCTGCTGTAGCAGCGGTAAAAGCGCGTGAAGTGCCGCCTCTTCGTCCGGGCCCGCGACCAGCACCTGGGCAGCGGTCCCGCCGCGCACCCGTAGTGCGTCGATTGCCATGCCATCCTTCGCGTTACCGCGGCGTCCATTCGCGACCAGCAGGATGTCGCTTTCGAAACGGCGCGCCACATTGACGAATACATCCCGGGCAGCGTGCGCCCCATTCCGGTTCCACCCGGAACCGGCTTCAACATCCACAACGGTTGCCATGTTCTTTTCCAAAATCTCGGGACAGGTCCCTGGATTCAGTGCGAATTATCGACCTGACAGTCCGCGAGAAACGCCCTGAGTTCGCCTTCCCACGTTGTGTCCTGCAGGTCGATGCTGACGCCGGCAAGGCGTGTCATTTCGAGGTTCAGGTGAACCGCTTCAAGCGATCGGGGCCACACGGCCTGCGCAAAACACCGGCGGTCCACGTCCAGAAGGAGCCGCGGATGGTGCCGGAACCTCGCACTGGCGACTGAGATCGCGTCCAGCACGTGCCGGGCCGATTCCCGCGGATAGACGAAGGCCAGGTGAATACCGACCGCCGCGAGCTGCTCGCCTACGTCATGGAAGCGGTGGATCATCTGGAACCCGCGTTCGCCACCGCGCCCGACCCCCACCAGGATCAGACCCCGGCTTCCCGCGATTTCCTGCACGCGAACCATGCGCCGGTCAGGCAGCAGCAGCGCTCCATCCAGATCCAACATGACGACATCCTCAGCGAATCCGCCCGCAAGTTCGCGGAAGGGCGGCGATCATCATTATAATACAGCAACAATTTCATGTGCCTTACATTATAATACACTGTGTGCGAGCAGATGATCGCCTCCGGCGAACACCCGTCTTCTTCCTGACTGACCCGAAACTGTTTTTAATGAAATCCGCAATGAACGCCGCCCCCGCATGCCCGCAATGCTCAATGGAGAACACGTACCCGGACGCAGCGCTGTATGTGTGCGCGGACTGTGGCCATGAATGGTCAGAGAACGGGGGTGTGGAAACCGTGGGCGAATCGGAAAGGAGTGTGGTCCGGGACGCAAACGGAGCCGTGCTCTCAGACGGTGACTCGGTCGTGCTGATCAAGGACCTGCGCGTCAAGGGCTCCTCGATCATGCTGAAGATGGGCACCAGGGTGAAAAATATCCGGATCGTCGGCGGCGATCACGAGATCGACTGCAGGACCGATACCGGCAGCTTCATGCTCAAGGCCTGCTTCCTGAAGAAGGCCTGACCGGGCGGCCTGCACCCGCTCGCGAAGCGCCGCGGTTTTTTACGCACTTGCCCGACTACAGGTTATATCGAGAATGGACGGCGACCAGACATCCTGTGACGCATTCGTCGAGTTCCTCTCGACGCCACTGAATGACAGGCGACCCTTCGTGCTGGAAACGCAGCACGCCGTGTCCCTGCACTTCGATCACTTTGCCACCCAGAGCTGCATGTCGCTTCGTGCGCCGGACAGGCTCACGCTCGTCTATACGCGCACGATGATGGGGTTCCTGCTGCTGCAGCCCGCTCCCAGGCACATCTGCATGATCGGGCTGGGCGGGGGCTCACTGGCGAAGTACTGCTATCTGTGAGGCTGACCCGGTTCGACGGACGGATTTGCAGCCAGCGATTTGATGCGATCTAACCTCCGCTGAGTGTTGAGTCGCGGGTTGTCCACGGGCGGGGGGCGGGTCGCCTCTCACGACCATGACGCTGCCCGCCGGTGGGCAACCCGCAAGGCGATACGGTTTGCCTTTTAACGTTGAGGTTTTCGAATTCAAGCGGCGAACGGTAGCCAATGCTGCTGTGCAGG